>JBGOXS010000032.1:0-28041 GCA_041479245.1 Anaerolineae bacterium | reverse complement strand
GGCTGCCATGCCCTGCTTGAAAAGCAAACGCCGGCCGGTATATTCATGAGCGTAGCGTTCGGCCTGCTCCTCCCCATAGGTCATCCCCACCCATTCGATGTATTCCAGCGCACCCAGCACGCCGCACATGCCCTCAAAGTTGCCCGTGCCAGTCTCAAACTTGCCCGGCGGATTCTTGGGGGCAGGGCGCACTTTATATGCCCTTAGGCTGTCCAGCAGGTCATAGCTCCCATACAGCACGCCCATATGCGGGCCGAAGAACTTGTAGGAGCTGCATACCAGGAAGTCACACCCGAGCTTCTGCACGTCGATCGGTCCATGCGGGGCGTACTGCACCGCATCGATGTACACCAATGACCCGGCTTCGTGCGCCATCTGGGTAATTTGCGCCACCGGGTTGATTGTCCCCAGGGCGTTGGAGGCGTACCCCACCGCCACCAGGCGCGGCTTGCGTTCGATTGCCACTTGCATCTCGTCCATATTCAACGTGCCATCTTCAGGGTGAAAGTCGACCCAAATGACGTTGCAGCCCCGGTCCTCAGCCGCCATCACCCAGGGAGTCACGTTGGCGTCGTGGTCCAGGCGTGTGACCACGATTGAATCGCCTGGGTTGAATGTGCGCACCAGCGACCGGCTTAGGTTGAAGGTAAGGCTGGTCATGTTGGGGCCAAACACGATCTCGTACGGGTCGGGGGCATTCAGGAAGTCTGCTGCGGCCATTCTCGCTTCCTCCACCAGCGCATCCGACTCGCGGCTGGTGGCGAACGCGCCTTCATGGTTGGCGTTGTGCTCCACCAGGTAGTCCTTTATCCGATCGAGCACGGTGCGCGCCACTTGCGTACCGGCCGGGTTATCCAGGTAGATGGCGTCGCGCGACAAAGCGGGGAATTGGGAGCGTATAGCGGTCAGGTCGAGGGGCATTGCTGGACTCCTGAAATTTCAGTCTGGGGATGAGACTAATTATAATTCGGTTGAAAAAGTTTCAGCAGAGACGTACAGCCCGGGGGAAAGAGAATATAAACAACTGTGTTCGTTAGGAGATAATCCTGAACATTGTACGTCTTACTCTGGATTGTCTGGCAAAAGCTCATTCCGGGCAAGATTTTCCGCTTCTTCCAAATCCTCCGGTGTGTTGATATTGAGGAACGCCAACCTGTCGGGATCATACGGATGGATTTCATCCCCATTCAGGTAGCGGATGTTCACCTGATCGAACCAGGCATCGGCGCGCCGCTTACCACCCTCTATCGCCTCTCGGACATACGGCAGGCAGGCCTCACAGCGGTAGACTGCGTGGAACGGCTCTGTCCCCGCCTCCGAGCGCGGGATGACCGCATCGGCGCCCGTCTCCCTGAGCAATGCCAGCTCGGCCAGGAAGATCTCCGGGCTGGCAAAAGGCATGTCACACGCCACCACTGCTGCATATGGCTTCGTGGCTGCGCTCAGGGCGGTGTACAGTCCTCCTAACGCACCCAAGCCCGGCAGCAGGTCGGGGATGGGGGTTAAACCCAAAAAGCGGTAACTCTCCGGCTGGTTTGAGGTGACCAGCACTTCGTCAGCAATCCACGCCAGCCGGTGGAGCAGGTGCAGGATCAGCGGCTGCCCTAGGAAAGGCAGCAGGGCCTTGTCGCTGCCCATGCGGCGCGATTCGCCTCCCGCCTGGATTGCCAAAGTCAGCATGGTGGAGCTCCGCTTGAGGTATGCTTGATACTCATCGAATTCATCACAAGATTAAAGATGATTATAATGGGATTATCGTTAAGGAGAAGTATTCTATGAAGACCATGGAAGAAATCCTGGATGAAATGACCGTTGAAGACATGGAGCTGGCTCAAACCCTGCCGGATAACTCTGTGCGTTGTGTTGCCTGTGCCCATCGCTGCCTGATCCGTGAAGGCCGGCGCGGCATCTGTCAGGTGCGTTTCAACCAGGCGGGCAAGCTACGCGTCCCCTGGGGTTATGTCGCCGGTCTGCAGGCCGACCCGATCGAAAAGAAGCCTTTCTTCCACGTGCTGCCCGGCAGCGACGCCCTCACCTTCGGCATGCTGGGCTGTGACTTCCACTGTGCCAACTGCCAGAACTGGGTTAGCTCACAGATGCTGCGCGACCCGGCGGCAGACGAATCGATCGGCTACCTGCGGCGTATCTCGCCCGAGCAGATGGTGCTGGCAGCCAAAAGATCTGGGGCTAGCGTGATCGCCTCTTCTTATAACGAGCCGCTGATCACCTCTGAGTGGGCGGTAGGCATCTTCAAGCTGGCGGTGGAGCAGGGGATTAAGTGCGTTTACGTCTCCAATGGCAACGCCACCCAGCAGGTGCTAGAGTACCTTCGCCCCTACCTGTCCGCCTATAAAATTGACTTGAAGACCATGCGCGATAAGCAATACCGCCAGCTGGGCGGCGTATTGAAAAATGTGCAGGACACGATCCGCCGGGCGCACGAGCTGGGCCTGTGGGTGGAAGTGGTGACGCTGGTCATCCCGGGCTTCAATGACAGCACCGAGGAGCTGCTAGACGCAGGGCGCTTCATCACTTCGGTTTCGCCAGATATTCCCTGGCATGTAACCGCCTTCCACCCCGACTACAAGATGACCGAGCCAAATCCAACTCCGGCGAAGACGCTGCAGCGCGCCGCTGAGATTGGCCAGGAGTCGGGCCTCAAGTTCGTCTACGCCGGCAACCTACCCGGCAGCCTGCGTGAATATGAAAATACCTGCTGCCCCAAATGCCAGACCCTGCTGGTGGAGCGCACGGGCTACGTCATCCACCAATACCGTATGACGGATACCGGCGCCTGCCCAAATTGCGCTACAAAAATACCCGGTATATGGACGGATAATCCCAGGTCGGTAAAGCTTGGTGGATGGGGAATGCCCCGCATATTCGGTTAATTAGACATTACAGGATACCAGCAACGTCGGGTTATTTGCGCAGCGTAAGCCGCATCACCCGTCGGTCAACCGCTCCAAAGCGATATTTGTACTGTTCATCCCCCCGCATGAAGTCGAAGGATTTTCGCTGGTTCTCGTTTGCCCATTCCAGCAGATAGCCCAGAAGCACCCAGCCAGGTGAAAGCTCGCCATATTGGAAATCCAATCCCGAGTTGTACACCCAGATGTGGTTCATATAATCAAAGTTCAGGTATCCGGCCGCTTTCTGCCCATTCACTTCGATGAACGCCAGCTGCAGCCATCCCGCTTTACTCGCCGCCTGAACGATCGACTGCAGCTGCTCACGCATACTGGGGGTGAGGAATTTAGCTTTATCCGCGTCGTAAGCCATTAACTGCAAAAATTCGTCAACATCCTGCTTCAGGGTCGGCCCATCCTGGCTGATGTACCAGCGCACTGGCAGGTAATACTCTTCCGAACGGCGTATCTTGCGCCTGATCTCATGCCGCTGCTTTTTATCGATACTGCAGATATATTTCTCCCAATCACCCGGCAGGGGTATGTACGGGCAGTGCTGCAAAGGCTGCTCCGAATAGCTCCAACCAAGTTTATCAGCTGCCGTCTGTAGGGCAGGCAGTGTAGGGCTGCTCTCCAATAGGTTATACCAATCTAATACATGACTACCGGGTATAGTCTCACCTGCCAGATATTCCAGTAGCGCCTCTACAAATACAGGTAAGTCATCAGGGCGGGCAATCACATCCAGGTAATCGGAAATCTCTATACTACCCAGGAGCATCAGAGCGGGCTCACCGTCCTTATTATCTGTAAGGAAGAGTGGTGCGATCCCGATCAGCTTCCCCTGTTCCTGCCGTGCCGTGACTACATACAGCCCGCCTTTTGACCACTCCCCACCACCCAATCCCTGCCACCAGGCGGTGATATATTCGTGCCGTAGAAACGGCACATGACTTGCACTTAAAGCAAGCAAGTCGTTCCATTCTTTTTCTAGGTTAGTTAATTCTGGCAGGGTGCTGACGGTGGATATGTGCATATCTTCTCCAGGCGGTATAATCCAAGGTAGATTTTACCAGTATAATCATTCGGTATGAATTCTTCCCAGGACCTCAATTTATTGCTAATCGCTCGGCAGGGTGGTGGTGAGCCATCCGAATTACCCGACCTTTACGCGGTAACACCTCCGCGCCGGGCGGCTCGGGGGCGCGAGGCCGATAGCTTGATCATCTATCTCAGTATGGTCGGTAATTCACCCCTCACGCATCAAGCCCACAAGCAGCTGCTTGAAGAGATGGCTCAGAAATTCTATAAAACTGCCGGCAGTCTCACCGCTGCCTTGCGTACAGTTGCCGAAGCGCTCAATTTATACCTGCTGGATAGAAATCTGCGCAGCACGAGTGCAGGCCGGCAGGGCATCGGCCAGCTGCTCCTGGTGGCATTACGCGCCGATATGTTATACATCGCCGAAAGCGGTGCCGTCCGGGCATTTCAGGTCACGCCGCAAGAGACGCTGCCCTTATACGACCTGCAAACCTCCGGGCGTGGGCTGGGTCTCAGCCGCTCTTTACCCGTACGTTTCCTGCAGATTAAGCTTGCGGCAGACGATTACCTGCTGCTTTCAACCATTGCCCCCTCGAATTGGTCAGACGCCTCATTAACGCATCCCGCTCAGCAGGGTATGGAATCCCTTCGGCGTCAGCTCATGGGGAGTACCGGTCAGGAATTCAATGCTGTTATCATCCAGTCTCAACCTGGCACAGGCAAGCTGAAGCTGCTCAAACGCAAGGCCGAAACAGGCGGCCTGTCTACCCCGCTGGTGGATGATCAGCAAATGGGCGCTGTGACCGCTACTGCAGCTGTTGCCGAACAGGCGGTCGATGCTCCCCTGCACGATCACAGCCTGGGTGTCCCTTCGGCCTCGGTGCCGGCACCCGTTCCGGGTGACCAGCCCTCCCAGGATAAAGGTGTTGGCGTCTCCTCAAGTCCTTCAGTTGTTGCCGCCGACATCCCATCAGCTGCCGTCGAATCTTCAATCTCACGCGGTGAGCGCGACCAGCCAGTACCAGCCTCATCCCAAGCTGCCAGCCAGAGTTCAGCTGTCATGGGAACAGCGCAGCTACAGGCCGCCCCACCTCATACCGAGTCGGCCCCTCCAGTTGCACCCATTTCAAAGCCAGCTTCACCAGCTGCACAATCTCTGAAAAATCAACCCGCCTCAGCACCCCACCCATGGGCGAAAAACCTGATTGCTATACGGGCGACCCTGGCATCCGTCATTGCAGCCATAGGGCGTGCCCTGGGCAGCGCACTTTCCACCATCGGCGCCGCACTCCTGCGTTTACTTAAGAACCTGCTGCCTGATGCCGATGTCCTCCGGCTTCCACCATCAACGATGGTTTTTATTGCCATTACCATTCCCCTGGTTCTTGCCGTGATCGGCGGAATCGTATTTCTTCAGCGAGGTCAGGCCCAACAGCAGCAAATTTATTACCAGCAAGCGGTAGAAAAGGCGGCCTATGCCGCTACCCTCACCAACCCCCTGGAGCAGCGCTTCGCCTGGCAGACTGCCTTGGGTGAGCTGAATAAAGCAGAGCAGTATGTCGTCACCAGCCAATCCCAAGAGCTGCGCTCCCAGGTAACTTCCAGCCTGGATGCACTGGATTCGGTCAAACGCCTTGACTATAAACAGGCTATCGTCAGCGGGTTGGAGAGTGGTGTAAACATAACCCGCATCGTTGCCTCTGCCGCTGACCTTTACCTGCTCAATGGAGCGCAAGGTAATGTGCTGCATGCCGTTCTCACCGGGCGCGGCTATGAGCTCGACCCCAACTTCCAGTGTGGCCCAACCAATGGTCCGATCAATGTGGGTCCCCTGGTGGATATTGTTGAGCTTCCTCCCGGCGGATACGAAAACGCCAGTATATTGGGGGTGGACGCGAATGGCAACCTGCTTTATTGCGTGATCGGCTCCCAGCCATACAGCGCGAGCCTAGCTCCTCCTAATACAGGGTTAGGTGAGCCAGTTGGTCTCAGCATGGATCGCGGCGATTTATACGTTTTGGATCCCAAGGTCAATGCAGTGTGGATCTATCGAAATATGGAAGTAAGTCAGCCTCCCCGCTTATACTTCGGCGACACCGTCCCACCCATGCAGGATGTGATCGACTTGGCCGTATACAACGATGACCTGTTCCTGCTGCACGCCGATGGACATACCACCAAGTGTGTATATAGCAGCCTGGCACAATCTCCCACACGTTGTGATGACCCCCTCCCTTATTCAGATAACCGTCCCGGGCGCGTCCATGGACCCGTGATCGAGGATGGTGCCTTTACCCAGATTTTTTATGCCTCTTTCCCTGAGCGGTCGATTTTTTATCTGGAACCGAAAAATCGGGCGATCTTTTATTTCAGTGTTCAGCTCACCCTGCAGTGGCAGTATCAACCAAAAACACCTCTTGCGGTTGGTGATGCTACCGCCTTTGCCATCAGCCCGAACCGCATCGCTTTCCTTGCCGTAGCTAATAATGTTTACTATGCCGCCATGCCTTAAATAAAGCGCGTTGAATAGCTCCCGTTCAATCTCCACCTATCTGATCCGCGCCCATCACGCCGACCTCATAGCACTTATCTTCGCCCTGTTTGGCTTTTTGAGCTCCGCCCTGGTCACCCAGCGCGTTTTTGAAGCCGTTCCTCATATTGAGGATGAGGTCGCTTACGTCTGGCAGGCGAAAGCCCTTATCGATGGGCATCTGACCGTTCCTTCCCCGCCTCATAGCAAATACTATTTGGTACCTTTCGTAGTAGATTATCAAGGAGAACGGTTTAGCAAATACCCTCCAGGATGGCCCGCCATGTTGGCTATCGCTATCCGCCTGGGGGCGCGTGCCTGGATCAATCCTTTATTGGCGGGTCTGGGTGTGTGGCTGACTTATCTTCTTGGCAAGCGTATCTTCAGTGATTTCGTTGGGATGCTCGCTGCCGGATTAACGGTCACCTCTCCCTTTTTCTTAATGAACTCCGGCTCGTTGCTCTCCCACCCCTTCGGCCTGGTCTTGAGCTCATTATTCGCCCTGGGATGGCTGGAATCCTTCTGGGTAGACAATGCTGAAAACGAGAATGAACATAATCAACGGACAAGAAAACAATGGGCCTGCACCATTATATCTGCGGTCGCACTCGGCGTCTTGGTGCTCACCCGCCCGATGACGGCGTTGGCAGTAGCGCTACCCTTTGCTATCCATGGGCTGTATGTTTTATTCCGCGCTGATTCCGAGGCGCGCCTGCGGCTGCTGGTCTTCAGCCTGATCGGGGTTTTATCCATGGGCTTATATCTCCTGTGGCAGTATTCACTGACGGGCAATGCCTTTCTTAATCCTTACACCTTATGGTGGCTATATGATCAGGTGGGTTTTGGCCCAGGTCATGGGCGTGAACCCAATGGTCATACTTTGCAGATGGCATGGGTCAATACCCGCAGCAGCCTCAATGGCGGAAAATATGATTTATTCGGTTGGGGTGGCTTCTCGTGGATCTTCCTGCCGTTCGGGTTATGGGCTTCACGGCGTAACCTCAAAGGGCTGCTCGTCGGGAGTGTCACCATCAGCATGGTTTTGGTCTATAGCACTTACTGGATCGGGGCCACACTTTTCGGACCACGTTATTACTACGAAGGCCTGTATAGTGTCACCATCATCAGCGCGGCCGGCATCGCTTGGTTGGCGGGCTGGCCTACCAGCCGCCTCGCGCCGTACGTGCGACGGTTTGGCTGGTATAAGCTGCGCCCGCTCCTGGTTACATTCGTTTTGGGGGTGTTGGTGGGAATAAATCTGCTGCTCTACCTGCCCATCCGGCTGGGAGGAATGCAGGCTTTATACAGCATTACGCGTTCAGACCAGGCGCCTTTCCAGACGCCTTCAGTCCAGGCTGTTGCCCCAGCCCTGGTAATCGTTCATGCAGACCGCTGGATGGAATACGGTGCGCTGCTTGATCTTGAAAACCCTGAGCTCACCAGCCCATTCATCTTCGCCTGGGTCAGTAACTCTTCCACCGATCCAGGCTTCGCCGATGATTTCCCCGATCGCTCGGTTTATCATTATTATCCTGGGCTGCCTTTCAAGCTGTACAAGGTACCGCTGGCACAGCCTCAATAGGTTACGGATATGGTGTTGGGGCTTCCTGCGTACTCTCGGGTGTTGGGGCTTGCTGCGTGCCCTCGGGTGTAGACGTTGGCGTCCCCGTAACCGCGGGAGGCGCTACCGGTGAGGGGTTTAACTGCTGGGTGCATTGATCCGATGCGTAGACTGCTGTCGGCTCGACCTGCGAGCTGGCTAATAACGCCATGTACGTATCGTATTGTGTCTGCGCATCGCACCATTGTCCTTGTGAAGCAAACCAATCACCATACCCCAACAATGCATCCATATACCGGTTGGAGGCAGTCCATCCCGATAGATCACTCAGGTTTGGTGCGGCACTTGCCAACTGTGAAAAATAATAAACCGCTTGTGCCCAGTCCACATCCCAAAAACTGGCTCCACGGATGTAAAGGTCAGCCCAATCGCGCCAATTACGCGCCTCCGAATCCAGGGGACCGAACCGCTCGGCCAGGGTCAGGTCGTAGTTACCACCTTCCAAGTCGTGCAGTTGAGCAATTTTATCTATCCCCCGGTTGCGGAGAGCAACGTAAAGCATATCGTCCACCTTGACTGCCATATAATCTGGGTAATTCTTACGCAGTAGCAGCAAAGTATCGATCGTTCCCGTCCAATCACGCCCGATAAGCTGGTTCTGGGCTTGTGTGAACAAGTCATCCCGCCCGCGGAGATCTGGGGTTGGAGTGAGAGTGGGGAGCGTAGCCTGGGTGGGAGTTGCAGTGATGCGCTGCTGTGTCAGCACGAAGGTAAGCCTATTCGATGCATCAGGGAAATTGGGGTCAATCTGGATCAGGTATTCGAGCCGCTGGCGGGCACGATCATAATTACCCAGGGCGATATCTTGCAGCGCCAGGGTATATTGGTTAACTGCCTCGCCGGCCACCAGGGTGGATTGGTAGTGGGTGCGCTGGTCGATCGCCGAGTTGTATCCCGCAAATCCACTGCCGCCGGCGATCAATGCCAGGATCAACACGGCCACAGCTGCCCAAACTATCCACATACGTCTGCCTTTGGGGTGTACTTCCGCCTCATCGGGAATATCCGGGGGCAGGGTTATGCCGTCATCACCCGCCATAGAGGGCTGGGTCTCTCCCAGCGCTGCCCGTGCCCCAATCTCTGTAGATGATACCGTTGAAGATGGCTCTACCTTCTGCTGCTCCGTTATACCCTCTTCAGGTGTGACCGGCATGGGTTGCATCGCGCTCATCTCCGCGCTTTGATCTGGCGCGGTCGTATCCTGAGGCAAAGTTTCGCCTGTAACGGGCTCAGTTTGTCCATCCGGCATGTTTGAAGTCGGACTGGTTTCGTCTAATTTTGGAGAATTCATTCCGCCAATTATACCTCAGTGAAAAAGACGCCCTCGGGCGGGCGTTGGTTCCACAGGTTTATGTCAGGTAATGAATATTATTTAGGGCGGCCCAGCAAGTCGGCTAATTGTTGTGCCTGGGAGGCATGCACCAGCGCAATCACCTCATCCACCGGGGTAAGCTCGGTGTTCCCATTCGGAACGATCAGCTCTCCTTTGCGGATAACCGCCGCAAACACACATCGCGACGGCAGGTCGATATCGCGCAGCTTCTTCCCGACCACCACCGCTCTGGGGTCCACTTTCTCTTCAACGATCGAATATTCGCCTTTGCGCAGTTTGAGCAGGGTCATCATGTCACCCAGTGACATTTCCTCGGCAATCAGCTTGGCCAAGATGTCTGATTGGCTTAATGCAACGTCCACACCCATCTCAGGGGTGAACAGCCACATATTTTTGGGATTATTGACCCGGGCGATGATGCGCGGCACCCCAAATTCAAACCGTCCCAGCGTGGTGATCACCAGGTTGTCCTCATCATCGCCAGTCACAGCCGCCAACACCTGGGCTTGCCCGATGCCGGCGCTTTCAAGCACGCTCGGCGAGCTGCCATCGCCGTCAAATACCACCTCAGCTGGCAATTCTACCTTGAGTCTCTCCAGCACTGCCGGTCGGTCTTCAACCAATCTAACCTTATGCCCGCCGTTTAATAATTCTGTGGCAAGCTGAGATCCGGTCTTACCACCACCCACAATGATGACAAACATCCTAACCTCCTTCCATCAGCCCCAACAGGGTTTTAAAGCGCGTCAATGACGAAGCCAGAACTGCGGCATGTACCAGGTCACCTTCCTTGAACTGGCTTCCCAAGGTGGGAAGGAATGCCGCACCCTGGCGGGTGATGGCAATAATGTGGATTTCATTTGAAACGGTCACGTCTTTCACCATTCGTCCTGCCAGCTGCAGCGGTATTTCGATGCTCACCAGGCTCACCTCTCCGCTCCCGAAGCTCACGATAGGGTCCAGCTCGGCTGCGGTGAGCAGCTCGCGTAGGCGTTCAGCCCCCCAGGTGGTTGACGAGATGGTTAACATCCCAAGACGGCGGTAGATTTCTGCGCGCTGTGGGTCGAACAGGCGCGCCACCACCCGTGGGACGTGGAAGATGTTATGTGCAATCCGGGCTGCCACGATATTGGCATTATCCGATGAGCTGGCCGCCGCAAAAGCATCAGCCTGTTCGATCCCGGCTTTCATCAGCACATCCCGGTCGAAGCCCACCCCGCTGATCCTCTGCCCTTTGAAACTAGGTCCAAGGCGTGCCAGGGCTCTTTCATCGTAATCGATCACCACCACCTGGTGACCTTCGTCGACAAGCAATCGAGCCAGCTGCTCGCCGACACGACCGCATCCCATAATAATGACTTTCATGTTTCCTCCTTGCTCATCGAGCTATTGATCACTTGATGTACAAAGCGTTCCCGTAAATGAGCTATCATCTTTAAAATCCAATCCATGCCATAAATAACCACCGGGAAAAAGATTAATACAGCCCAAAAGGCAGGCGGGATGGGGACATTTCCAAACAGGTTAGCCAGGGGCTTGATATAGATTAAACCCAGCAGGATCGCCACATCAATAACAATCCCGCGGATCAGGGTGGGGTTGCTCAACCAACCCAGATATCGCCCACGGTTGCGCTCGGTGCGGCAAGCGAAGGCATTACCGACCTGCGCCATGACTACGCCTGCATAGTAGACTGTTATTGCCAGGTTGTTTTGGTAAGCGTGCGGGAAGCTGGAGAAAATCGAATCGTGTAGTGATTTAAGGAAAGGTATATCCAGAAAATTATTCACGAAGTAAAAAGCCCCGAAGCAGAGCAGTGCTTCTAGCAATCCCAGCCATAAAAATGACCGCCGGAGCAGTCGTCCATCCACCAGGGGTTGTAGCTTGCGCCTTGGTGGGCGCTGCATCACATCCTTTTCCGGTATTTCACTCCCCAGCGCCAGAGCCGGAAACAAGTCGGTTCCAAGGTCAATTGCCAGGATTTGTTTAACCCCCAGTGCAAGCGGCAACACAGCCGGGGTCAGCAGGGCGGTCAGAATGAACGGCAGAATTTCGGGTACATTGCTTGAAAAGATATAGGTGGTGAATTTACGCAGGTTATCATAAACCGTGCGCCCCTCTTCGATGGCGCGTGCGATGGTGGAAAAGTTATCATTGGTCAAAATCACATCCGCTGCTTCTTTGGCAACGTCGGTTCCCACCAGCCCCATCGCCACCACTATATCGGCTTTTCGCAGCGCGGGTGCATCGTTAACCCCGTCACCGGTCACTGCCACCACATCCCCGCGTGATTGAAAGGCTGCCACTAGGCGCAGTTTATGTTCCGGCGCCATACGGGCAAAAATTACCTCTTTATCCAGCATCCCCTGGATTTCAATATCGTTGAGCAATTCCAATTCCGCCCCTGTCAGGATCAGCGGGTTCGGAGCCGTGAGCATTCCGATACGCCGTGCCAGGCTCTCAGCGGTCAATCCGTAGTCACCGGTGATCATCACCATGCGCACGCCAGCTTTCCGGCATGTGCTAACAGCCTCCGTCACCTCAGGGCGTGGCGGGTCCATCATGGCAGTCAATCCCAGAAAGACAAGGTTCGCCTCAACCCGCTCAGCGGTGTAGCTCCCCACACGCGGTGGGAGCTCATGGTATGCCAGTGCCAACACACGCAGTGCATTGCGGGCATAATCATCATTGGCAGAGAGGATCCGGGCGCGCCAACTGTCGTCCAGCGGGATCACTTCTCCGTGCATGCGCAGAAAGGTGCAAAGCTGCAGCACCTCACGTGGGGCCCCTTTGATGAAGGCGATCTGCTGCCCGCTGGAAATATCCGGGAAGGAATCCTGCGGCCGGTTCACCTGGTGGATGGTGCTCATGCGTTTACGCCGGGCATCGAACGGAATCTCATGAATGCGTGGCAAGCTTCTATTAAGCGTTTCCTCCGCAAGGCCGCTTTTTAATGCTAGCACGCGCAGGGCAGCCTCTGTCTGGTCTCCCAGCACCGTCCATTGGGGATGGTCAGGTGCTGGTGGGTTCAACCGCGAGTTATTGCACAGCATTGCTGCACTAAGCAAGGCCTGCAAATCCTTCTCGGCCGCTTCACTACCAGGGTTGGGGACGAACTCACCCTTCGGCTCATAACCTGTACCGGTGACCACCAGCGGCTTCCCGCTCACCCAAACCTGCCGTACCGTCATCTGGTTTTGGGTTAGGGTGCCGCTTTTATCGGTGCAGATCACCGATACGTGCTCCAGGGTTTCCAGGATGGACAGTTTCTTGACCAGTACACCCTTTTGAGCCAGGCGCTGTACCGCCGCCGCTAAGGATAGAGTCACTGTCGCCGGTAAGCCCTCCGGGATCGCCGCTACAATGATCCCCAGTGCCAGTAGAAAGGCTTCGTTAATCCCCATCTTGACGTCGACAATTCCCACCGTGAATACGATCGCACCCAGCCCCAGCGCAATAAATGAGATTGTCCGCGTCAGGCGCGACATCTCTTGCTGCAGCCGACTGGGTTCCTCGCGCACTGCCTGCGTAAGTCGAACGATCCTTCCGAACTGGGTGAGCATCCCGGTGGCGTAGACCACAGCTCTGCCCGTCCCCGAGACTACCGACGTGCCGGCAAAAATCAGGTTCGGTCGCTCCACCTCGCTGATCCCATCCCTCAGCGAGGCATCTGAAGTTTTACGCGCCGGCACGGCTTCACCCGTGAGCACCGCGTTATTGGCGCGCAGTCCGTATTCCTGGATCACGCGTGCATCCGCCGGGATATTATCCCCTTCCGCCAGCACCAGGATATCGCCTGCCACCAGCTCACTGGTGGCTACTTTGACCTCCGCACCATCACGGATCACGCGGGCAAAACTTGGTAATAAATGCTGGAGAGCCGCCGTCGCCTGTTCAGCCCTGTATTCTCGCCAGTAGGAGAAAGCCGCATTCACCACCACCACGATCCAGATGATAATTCCCAGGGTGGGTTCACCCAGCCAAAACGCAATCACTCCTGCCAGCCACAAGAGCAGTGCCATGGGGTGGGCCAGAAAACCTACCAGTTTCCGCCAGGCGGGTTCCCTTGGTGGCTCAGAGAGCTGGTTGCTACCGTAAAGCGAACGGCGCGCCTCCACCTCGTTGGTAGTTAATCCATCGGAACACGTTTCCAATGAAGTGAATACTTCGGAAACTGGCAGAGTGTAGATCGGGTCAGAGATCATAAAAAATCGCTATGCGTTTTAAACGCATAGCGATTGTATCATACCGACTAAAAAGCCTTGTTCGTCAACTTTATTTTAGGTTAAGGTAAATCCGCCTTATCAGCCGGGGCGGTTTGCTTGGGTTTTCCGCCCAGGCGGGGTTCTTCTACTTTCTCCAAATATTGTGCCAGGAAGGAAGGTGCCTCCGGATGGTCTGTATGCAGGGCATGATCATAATCCCCAGCGACCGCTGGTGGATCATAGCGCACCGGCCGGTTGATCCCAAAAAGCTGCCAGAAGCGGGCAATCCCGACCAACAAGCTATAACGATACTCCTGCATCTTAAGCGACTGCCATTCAACGATGGATGCCATCGCTCCCCGCACGCGTGCTTTCTCACGCACGATACGGTGGATCTGTTTCGGGCTGCGGTATCCCAGCGGCGAAAGAATGATCAAGTGTGCAGATAAGAATAGAACGCCGAAGGAAATCAGCCTCACCCAACCTCCTTCTTGCCACTTGCCTACAATCTGGAATACCCACACAGATGCAGACAGGATGGCAACAAAGAGTGCGGCCAGCGAACCCCACCGACGAGTCTTTCCTGTTGAAGTTTGCAGAATATGTTGCCGGATGGCCAGTCCCATGACCGTGATAGGCATAAATACCCCTACTCCATAGAAGGGAGCGGCAACACTCAAACTCCCCCTGACCAATAACATGATGATAATAGCCAACCCAAAGGTAATGGTTACCGAACGGGTAAAAGTCCCGCGTTTATCGCGATAGATGATCGCTTCTGGGATTTCCCCAATGGCTACATCGCGCCATTCTGTGGCTTGTGCATCCTGAAAAGCAGTCATCGAAGCAATCGCCAACAGAATGACCGCCAGACCTTGATAGACCCAGTAGAGTAATGCGCCCCCTGGAATTTGCGAAAATCCAATAAAGGCCAGGTTGCCTACCAACGTACGACCATACGTGCCATCGAAGACGTTGAAGTGGATCGCGAACGCGGTCAGAATCATGGTTGTTACTCCGCCATAGAATAGAAAAGCGGTCTGCACGAAGCGACCAATACCTGTCTTCCCACTATAAAAGGTCCAGATTTTATTCAATTTAGGCAGGCGCTTCTTCCCCCACTTAACCAAGGAAACATCTTCGTTAATCACAAACTGGATCCCATTTGACATGGCTTCCAAACCGGTCAATGCCACCATCCCTTTCATGGAGCCAGTTAAGAGATGATATAGGGCTTGAGAGATGGTAGCCGGCTTGGTTTGAGCGAGGGCTGGTGCTGCTGGCACACCATTATGAACTGCTGCGATCAGCCCGCTCCAATTCACTAATGTAAGCATGAAGAAAGCTGCCAACAACCCAAAGCTAATGAAAGCCGACTCGCCCCGACCCCTGATGGTGAGAAACCAGGTGACCGCTGCCAGGACTGCTGCAATTCCAAAGTGCCAATACCAATGTGCACTATATGAATTCGTAATGGAGAGCAATTGATCGGATCCCGAAAGCGCTGAGACCACGATGGTCAAAACATAGTCTTCAATCAGCGTAACCGCAACGATTAGGCTTAAGGTTGGCTTTAGGTAGCGCATGGAAGCCGTGTAAGAGCCGCCTCCCTCGTTGAATGGGCCAAGAGAATACATATACAGCAACCCAAAACAGATATTGGCGAACGCGATCACACCCGCCCCGATATAGCCCCATTTCTGTAAACCATACGGCCAAAGGGCACCTAAAAGTTCACCTGTTCCATAAAAATACGAAGTGAAGAAGTCTGCGCCGAATAGCGCTAAGGCCGCCAATAAGGCAATTTGCCCGGCACCGTGGATCTGTGCCTGCTCCTTCTTTTCGCGTGGAGCAATGCGATACGCGATAAAAACTACGATAATTAAAATACCAATTGAAAACAACATTTCATTTCCTCAAAAAAGTGTGTACAAGAATGCTTGGCTCCTTTACCGGCTGTCTGCATTCGGTAAATCAATTTGATCGACTAATGTATTCCAAAGGCCTTAATATTATGTCCTCGAGGTTTCCAAAAGCATTTTATCGAGTCATAATAAAAACGAGACAAATTTTTTTGGCAGAGACATTAAAAATAAATAAAGACCTCCCTATGCACGGGAGGTCTCTGATTCGGATTTAGAATTCTTATTTAGGGTAGTTTTGAAGGATCTTCGCCCGGCGCGGTGTCTTTTGGCTTGCCCCCCAATTTAGGCTCTTCTTCTTTTTCCAGGTATTTGTCCAGGAAGGAAGGCGCTTCTGGATGATCGCCGTGTAGGGCATGGTCATAGTCGCCTGCAGCAGCGGGTGGATCGTATCGTAAGGGTCGGTGCACTCCGAATAATTCAAAGAAATGAGTGATGGCGACCAGCACCGAATAGCGATATTCCTGCATTTTGAGACTTTGCCATTCTACTATCGAAGCCATTGAACCCCGCACCCGCGCTTTCTCTCGCACGATACGATGGATTTGAGGCGGTGTGCGGACACCTGCCGGTGAAATGAGCAATGCGTTGGCGAGCAGGATCAAGAAGCTGAAAGAAATTAATACCACCCAACCGCCCTCCTGCCACTTTCCTATTATTTGCCCAACGAATACAATTCCAGATAAAACACCGGCAAATCCAGCTCCCAGGCTGCCCCAACGGCGGATACGCCCAGTATAGTTTTGAAGGATGTGCTTGCGGATGGCGAAGCCCATCATCATGATAGGCATAAACACGCCTACACCGTAAAAGGGGATTGCGGCTGAACTGCTCCCTTTGACAACAAACATGATTATTATCGTTAATATATAGCTGATCGTCACAGACCGCGTAAAGGTTCCCCGAGGGTCACGATAAACAATGATCTCGGGTATTTCCCCAATGGCAACATCTCGCCACTCCGTAGCTTGTAAATCCTGAAAGGCGGTCATAGAAGCTGCAGTTAATAGCAGTACTGCCAGGATTTGATACGCCCAAAATAGGACTATCCCTCCACTAATTTGTGAAAAACCAATAAATGCCAGGTTGCCGACCAATGTACGACCCAAGGTCCCATCAAAAACATCGAAACGGATGGAAAATGCAGCCAATAGCAGGGTGGTTATTCCCCCGTAAAACAGAAAGGAAGTCTGGACAATCCTCCCGATACCGGACTTTCCGCTGTAGAATCCCCACAGCCCATTGAACCGTGGCAGACGTTTCTTCCCCCATTTCACAATCCCGGCATCCTCATTTTTAACAAACTGAATGCCGTTCGACATGGCTTCCAAACCAGAGAGCGCAACCAATCCTTTCATTGAGGCGGTGAGCAGGTGATACAATGCCCGTCCGATAGTGACTGTCTGTGGGATTTCGGTGACTGGCACTGCTGGGACACCTCTAAAATGTGCCATGAATAATCCAATTGCCATGCCAATGGTCAGGAGAATAAAGACCGCCAGTAATGTGAATACCACTCTTCCTGATTCACCCCGTCCACGTATCGTTATAAACCAGTTAACGGTCACCAGGACAGCGCCTATGGCAAAATGCCATATCCAGGGGATGCCGGTTGCGCGGCCCAGGGAAAGCGCCTGGTCGACCCCCGACAATGTGGATACAACGATGGTAAATATATAATCCTGCAACAAGACAACTGCGACGATAAGGCTGATCCCGGCTGACAGGTAGCGCATCGAAGCAGTATAGGATCCGCCGCCCTCATTGAAAACACCCAACGAGTACATATACAAAAATCCAAATACTGCATTGGCTAAAGCGATCACTGCTACCGCAATATAGCCGTATTTTTGCAGCCCGTATGGGTGCAGGGCGCTCATCATCTCGCCGGTGGCGTAGAAGAAAGAGGTAAAATAATCCACCCCAAACAATGCAATTGCAGCTAACAAACCGATTTGCCCAGCACCGTGAATATGTGCATCCTCCGCACTCTCCCGGGGCGCCACGCGATAAGCTAGAAAGACAATAACAATCAATAACCCTATTGAAAAGAGCATGGAATTACCTCAAAAATGCCTGTTCCAGCATGCTCAATTCTCTAAGCAAATGCTTACGTGTGGATTGGCTCAGGCGCGTATCCTGGGCGATCTTTGCATCCTGCTCTCGCGCGGCCCGCACCACGAAGGCCGGGGTAAACATGATCCGTCCTGCTGGGATCACCTCGAAGTCATAGTTTTCAATTGCCAGGGTCTGGTCATTAAAATAGGGCAAGCTCAAACTCAATCCCCGGTTCAAATCATGCGCGGAGGCCCGCCGTTGGATCGTCTGGATGATCTCCTCCACCTGGTAGCGTGCTAAAGCCCGCCCCTGGTTCACCAGCTGCCCAAGGATCCCATAGCGTTTTCGCTGGTATTCCTCATCCGCCACCATATAAGGCGCCAAACCCACTGCGGCATGCAGCATCGACACGTAACGCTGCATGGAGGCGACATCCGCTTCCGCTTCACTCACACTTCCAATCAGAAGATGTCCCTCGTCATCAAATGCCACCCATTGTGGCAGGTAAAACCGTCGGGCTGCTTCCACATACGGCACCAGCAGCTCGCCTCTGCCCGCTTCACTGCGCCCTTCCTCTGCAGTAATTGCATCCGTTGCTGCGGTGATCGCCGACTCTGGCTCCAGCGCGCTTTGCACCGGGATGGTCGGAGTCTCTTCCCCATCTGCAGATTTATATAGTACCGTTCTTCCAGCTGGCAGCATATTGTGCACCATGTGCCCTACCACAGCATGGCGTAGCAAGACCGCACTGGTTGCAACGGAACGGTTGGACGATTGTTCCAGCTCTCCCAATCGCAGTCTCAGCGCGGTACGCAGGTCGGTGCGCGTCAACCGGTCCATCAATCCGCCAGTCATTTGCTCCCGCGACTCGCTGGGTACAATAGCAGGTTTGGCCTCCGCCTCTTGTCGCAGCACCACCCGGTCTGGTAAGGTGAACCTCACCTGCGGTAAACCTTGAACAATGGCCTCCGCCACAGATGACGCCTGCGTCTCCAGGAACCGCTGCACCAGCGGCGGCTGCAGCTGGAACAGCTCCTGGTAGCCCATATATTCCTTCCGTAATTGGCTAATAGCGCTTTCCTCTAATCCAGGATATACGGCTAGGGTTTTTTTGGATTGATTTTTATCTGCCATACCTACTCCTTAATCAGGCAATTGTACTCTACTCTATATTTCATGTATATCATCAAACTCGTACAGCTTACTCATCCGTCATAAAGCGATAACCAATCCCTGGTTCATTGCGGATGATGCAGGGGTGGTCCGGGTCTTCTTCCAATTTCTTTCGCAGCTGCCTGATATAAACCCGCAGGTATTCTACCCGGTCAGCTTCCGACGGGTCCCACACATGCGATAAGATCGATCTGTTCGTGAGCACTCTTCCCGCATTGGCTGCCAGGTAAGCCAGTAGCTTGAACTCGGTGGCGGTCATCTTGATCTCCTCGCCCTCGCGCGTAACCGTGTGTAGTGCCAGGTCGATAACTATTGAACCAGCATCGATGATCTGGCTCTTCTGGGTACCCAGCGTCTGGGCAGAATGGCGCAGTGCCACCCGGATGCGCGCCAATAGCTCCTCGATTCCAAAAGGCTTGGTCAGATAGTCATCTGCACCCTTATCCAGAGCAATGACCTTGTCCCGCTCGCTCTCGCGCACCGAAAGGATGATGATCGGCACTTGGGTCCATTCCCGTAGGCGTGCGCACACCTCGACGCCATCCATATCAGGCAGGCTGAGGTCGAGGATGACCAGGTCGGGAGGTTGGGCGGCCGCCAATGTCAATCCTTCTTCCCCGCGGCTGGCGACGCTCACTTTGAACTGTTTGGCAGTCAGGATGGTGCGCAGCGCCCGTAGGATCTGGGCTTCGTCATCAATCACCAGAATGTGCGGCTGAGCGTTCATTCGTCCATCACCTCTTTCATGCTCCTGTGGGCAAAACCCTCCCATGAGAGTGGTAGGGTGAGGTTGAAGGCAAAGCCCTTATCCAGGTTTTGCGCCCAGATGCGCCCGCCATGGGCCTCGATAATCCCCTTGCAGATGCTCAATCCCAGCCCAGCCCCGGTCACGCGGTCCGCCGCAGTTACCCGGTAAAACTTGTCAAAAATGCGTTCCAGGTTTTCGGGTGCCACATGCGGTCCCTGGTTGCTCACCATCACCTTTAGCACATTTTCGTCAACGAGGTGGGATGCATATATGGTGATCGCCGTTCCTTCAGGGGAATATTTGGTGCTGTTGCTGATCAGGTTTATGAATACCTGTTCGATTTGGAAATAATCCACCGGGACGAGCGGCAAGTCGGGTGATACATCCACTTCCAGCTTGTGTTTCTCGGTTTGCTGGCGTGTTCGATCGAGTGCAGTCGATACGATCTCAGCCAGTGAGTTCCAGCCGCGTTCGGGTTTTAGTGCCCCTGCTTCGATGCGCGACATGTTAAGCAGGTTACCCACCAGCAGGTTCAGGTGATCGGTCTCCTCTTCCACCGCGGCTAGCAAATCCACGCGCGCATCGGTATCCCATTCCACCGTCCCGCTGCGCAGGCTGGTGACGGCCGCTTTGATTGTCGCCAGGGGCGTCCGCAGCTCGTGCGAAACCGACGACAAAAGGGATGATTTAAATTTATCGCTGTCCTCCAGCAGGCGGGCGCGTGAAGCCGTCTGTGACAGGCGTACCCTCTCCAACGCCAGCACGCCCTGGCTGGCAAATGTGTTCAGCAGGCGTTCTTCTGCCGGAGACAGTCTGGAATCGCCTCGCCATACCTTGATCTCACCCAGGAACCCGCGCGTTGACTGCAGGGGGGCGATACGGGTGGGAGTACTCGCCACCTCAACATCTATCTGAGACCGGTCCTCCAGCCTCACCTGCCGCGCCGGAAATCCTCCTTGCGCTTCCACTAAAACGTCCACTCGTTCGGCATGCAGGGTGATCAGCGCCTGTTCTGCCAGCGCAGAAACGATTTCCTGCTCATCTTGCATGCCTGCCAGGCGCATGATCAATTCATATAAGTGGGTGGCTTCATATTCTCGAGCCGTGGTCTCTGAGAGGCTCTTACTCACTCTCCCTACCAATTGGCCAATGACAATCGAAACACCCAGAAAGACGATCAACACCAGAAAATCTTGTGTGCGGTGCACCAGCAGGGTGTAATATGGTGGCACGAAAAAATAATTCAGCGCTAAAAAAGAAGCGATTGCCGCCAGGGCGCCGGGTCCTAACCCCCATAACACCGAGCTGAGTACAACCGGGAGCAGGTACAGCAGTGATAGGATGGTGTGGTCCTGTCCCCCATCGCTGCGAAAGGGGAGAACCAATAACGTGAAAATACCTGTCATCAGGATGGCAAGCAGGTATTCCAACCCGGGGAATGCCCTGAGCTTGTGGAAGAGATTCAATCGGATCATCAGAGTAATTATAACTTCAGGGGATGATTCAGACTCCACAATCACACAATCCAAGCAGGTTAACTGGCTCTTCCAACCACGAATTGATCTTCAGCGAGCATCGTATAGCTTGGGATAAGGGTATAATTTCAGTGATGACCGACTTCCACTTCTTCCGCCTCATTGAAGTCCGCTATGGTGACCTTGACCCTCAGGGGCATGTCAATAACGCTAAAATTTTGACCTACATGGAGCAGGGACGCATTTTTTACTTCAAGCAACTTAAATTATGGGAAGGCGGTTCCTTTCTAAATTTTGGCATCATCCTGGCGGATGTTCAAATCACCTTTCGAAAAGTGATCCAATTCGGCGATTCGGTGAGGGTCGGTGTGCGCATCTCACGCCTTGGCAATAAGAGCATGACCTCCGAGTATCGCCTCGAAGATGCACGCGACTCCACTGAATTTGCCACTGGCACCAGCGTGTTGGTGGCATATGATTACCAAGAGAAGCGTTCCATCCCTATCCCCGAAGAGTGGCGCGAGGCTATCATGCAGTATGAGGGCATGCTGGAGCAGCAGTAGGCGGATCTTTTAGCGGTTTTGTGATCCTTGGTTATTGAGGGGCAATTTACATCCACCTTATCGGGTGGCGGCTTTAATGATGGAGTATATGCATGTCACTTCCCACAGTTGATTCTCACTTCCTGTTATCCTTTCTTTCCGGTTTATTGAACACGCCCAGCCCGACGGGTCTGGCAGAACCGGCGATTGCTTACGTAGAGCAAGCGCTGATGGCTTTTCCTGAATTAGCTCTTCATCGCACACGCAAGGGTGCCCTGGTTGCCGCCTGGCAGGGTGAAAATTTTGATGCCCCGCGTGCCATGACAGCACACGCCGACACATTGGGAGCTATGGTGAAGCAGATCAAGTCCAATGGCCGCCTGTTGATGACTAAGATTGGTGGTTTTGCCTGGAATACGGTCGAAGGGGAGGGTTGTAAGGTCTTTTCCAGTCAAGGTGAACCGCAGCGTGGTTCCATCCTGTTTGAAATGGCTTCTGGTCACGTCTTTGGTACTAAGGTCAACGAAACCAAGCGCGAAGATGACAACATGGAAGTGCGCCTGGATGCCCGTACCATCTCCCAGGAGGAGACGGCGGCGCTTGGAATTCGGGTGGGTGATTTCATCGCCTTTGACCCGCGCCTGGAGATAACCAACGGGTTTGTCCGCTCACGCCACCTGGACGATAAAGCCTGTGTCGCCTGCTTGGTGGCAGCCATAAAAACGATCTACGATGCTGGGTTGAAACCGGCACAAACGGCTTATTTTCACATCAGCAATTATGAAGAAGTAGGTCACGGCGCAGCCGCCGGCATTCCTGCAGACGCCACCGAGCTGCTCAGTGTGGATATGGCCGCCGTGGGGGATGGGCAGACCTCGGACGAATTCCACGCCACCCTGTGCGTCAAGGATTCCGGTGGACCCTACCATTATGGGTTGTCGCAGAAGCTGCGCCAGTTGGCAGATAAGTATGCAATCCCCTACAGGGTCGATATCTACCCGCACTATGGCTCCGATGGCGAGGCATTCTGGCGTGCTGGTGGTGATGTGGCGGTTGCTCTGATTGGCCCCGGCGTAGATGCCTCCCATAACTACGAGCGGACCCACCTCGATGCACTGCTCGCCACCACCCAGTGGGTGTGCGCGTATCTGTTGAGTTAGTCTCCAATGTCCCCTCCTCCCTTCCTCCTCGACGCCACCCTTCCCCCCGTTTCCCTCTCCGCTATCCCTGCCATCGCTAACGCCGCCGAAAGCATGGGCTTCGCCACTCTCTGGTCCACCGAAACGATTCACGACCCCTTCCTGCCTGCCGCCCTGATCGCCGAGCACTCTAAAATCCTAGGCTGTGGGACTGCTGTCGCCATCGCCTTCGCTCGCAGCCCGGCGAATCTGGCTTACACCGCCTGGGACCTGGCTGAGGCCTCACGAGGGCGCTTCATCCTCGGGCTGGGCACGCAGGTGAGAGCCCACATCGAGCGGCGATACGGCATGTCCTGGCCCGAATCGGTGGTGGGGCAGTTGCGTGATCAGATCGGAGCAGTGCGCGCCTTCTGGCACACCTGGCAGAACAACGAACCATTGAACTACCGCAGCGAGCACTACAAGCTGACACTGATGTCTCCCTTCTTCAACCCGGGCCCGATCCATAATCCGGATATCCCGATCTACATCGCCGGGGTAAACATCGGCCTCGCCAGGCTGGCGGGTGAGGTTGCGCAGGGCTTCCATGCTCATCCTTTTCACACTCCACGCTACTTGCAGCAGGTGGTCCTGCCTGCTATTGAACAGGGGGCTGCCAGGGCTGGCCGTTCCAGAACAGAGATCAAGGTATCCACCTCAGCTTTCGTCGTGACCACTCCTGAAGAAGCTGCTTTTGTGCGCGCCCAAATCTCTTTTTATGCCTCCACACCTTCCTATCGGCCGGTGATGGAGCTCCACGGTTGGGGTGAAATTGCCTCCCAGCTCTCCGCACTCGCTTCCCATAGTCGATGGGTTGACATGCCAGGGTTGATCAGCGATGAGATCCTGGGTGAGTGTGCGGTGATCGCCCAGATTGGCGATTTATCCGCCGCGCTCACCGACCGCTACGGGGGTCTGGTGGACCGCCTGGCGTTGTACCTCCCCTTTAAACCCGGCGAGCGCGATGATTTTTGGAAACTTCTGCTACGAGGCTTATAATCTCCGTTAATGGAAGACGAAGCCTATTATGCCAATCTGCGCATTCGCATGGTCAACGATCAAATCATCACGCGCGGCATCCGCGATCGGCGTTTACTGGATGCGCTGAGTGAGCTACCGCGCCATTGGTTTGTCCCACAGGAATATGCAAATATCGCTTACTCCGACAGCCCGCTACCTATCGGCCGTGGTCAAACAATCTCGCAGCCCTATATCGTCGCCTTGATGACCGAGCTATTACTGCTGAAGGGGGAGGAAAACGTGCTGGAAATCGGGACGGGTTCAGGCTATCAAGCTGCTTTGCTCGCTTCACTTGCCCGCCACGTCCATACCATCGAACGGCATGCAGCACTGGCTGAAAATGCACAAAAGGCCTTGATGAGGTTGGGTTTGACCAATGTATCTGTCCATGTGGGTGATGGCAGCCTGGGCCTACCCGATGATGCTCCTTTTCAGGCAATTATGATCACCGCAGCTGCTCCACGAGTCCCGCAGCCGCTCCGCGACCAGCTGGATGAGGGCGGCCGCTTGGTGTTGCCTGAAGGTGGCGCAGGTGGACAGATGTTGGACCGCTGGTTAAAGCAGGATGGGGAGTTCGTGCAGGAACATATCACCCCGGTGGCATTTGTGCCTTTACGAGGTCAGCATGGCTGGAAGGAGAATAACTGGGGGTTCTATTGATCCATCTTTCTCGGGCTCGTTATATCCGGCTTGGGCTGATTTTCATTTATCGGACCGCCCGGTTCTCCAAATAGCGCAAAGCTGCGCCGATGGACCGGGCACACACCTAATCGCTGCAGGGCTGAACGGTGAGCAACCGTCCCATACCCCTTGTGAGTTGCAAAACCATAACCCGGGTAAGTCAGCTCGAGCTCTCTCAGCACTGCATCCCGCGATGTTTTCGCCAGGATGGATGCGGCGGCAATACTCAGCGAGCGGCAGTCCCCCTTGATCAATGCGGTTTGTGGCACTGGGATTTCCGGTAGAAATAAATAATCCAACAGAATATGGGTTGGGGGTATGGATAAACCTTCCAGTGCCCGCCATGCAGCCAGCCTTGTTGCCGGTAGGATGCCGATTTGGTCAATCTCTTCACTCGTAGCATAACCCACTCCCCAGGCAGAGGCATATTGGAGAATTTTTTCTCGGGCTGTCTCCCTCCGCTCAGGAGATAACTGTTTGGAATCGCGTACGCCTTTCAAACACCTCTCCATTTCCGGGTCCGGTGGTAGGATGACTGCTGCCGCGCTCACAGGCCCTGCCAGGGCCCCGCGTCCCGCCTCATCGATACCGGCCACCGCGGTGAGACCGGCGTCCCATAATGCCAGCTCAAACGATAGGTCGGGCTCGGCAGGTACGAGCGAGCGGTCAAAGCGAGGCATGACGGCGCGTATAAACTCCTCGCAAGGCATTCATGCGGATGGTGAGCAGATCTACCCCCATCTTGAAAGAGTCCCGCACCACGCTGATTTTGCTGTTCGAGCTGTAGTACCAGTGGATGGGGATTTCAACCACTTTGTATCCCAAAAGGCGGGCAATGAACAGGACCTCCACATCAAAAGACCAACCCGTCATGGTCTGACGCGGAAATACATCTTGGACTGTTTTAGATGTAAAACACTTGAAGCCGCATTGAGTATCCTGCAGGCCCGGTAGAGCCAGGCTGCGGATCAATCCGTTATAAATACGCCCAACAAAATGACGGTAATAAGGCTCGTTGTATCTGACTGCTCCCGGGGCTTCGCGCGAAGCAATGGAGATATCGGCTTCGTTCAAGGCAGGCGGCAGGAAGCGATTGATCTCCTCCACCGGCATGGAGAGGTCTACATCGCACATGAAGCGATAGTCACCTGTCGCCTCAAGCATTCCCTGTTTCACGGCTCTACCCTTACCTCTACGCGTGTTTTGTATAACACGGGTTTGGGGATGATTGGCAGCAAAATCCTGCGCAATCCGAAAGGTACTATCCAGGCTCCCGTTTTCAACGATTAACACTTCGATAGAATAGGGCTGCCTTTCACAAAATGTCATCACCTGCTTGAGTGTGTCAGGCAGACGCGTCTCTTCGTTATGCGCTGGGATTATGAGTGACAGAGAAGATGTAGCCAAATTTTTTTCCCTAGCTTCCACGGATCAGAAAATCCCCAGCGTATACAGAATTGCGACGAACAATACCACGATGGTTAATAGCAGGAGCACCACCAAAATAGTCCACTGCTTTTGGGAGAATTTTAGTTTCTCTTCGATAGGTGGGAGTGGACTCTCGGTTGGAATTGGGATATCAGGTAAGGTCAGCGCGGGTTTCTTCTCAGGAATAAAAAGCTCCTTCCCAAAAAAGTCTTCCCCTTCACCCAGCGGGATTTCTATTTCAGGGTTTGCCATGATTTCCAGTGAGTCAGAGAGAAACGCGATCTCGGTTTGCTGAAGGACTTCATCGCTGTAATGTATACCTTCGATCAAGCTATCAACGCCATCCATAAGCACGATCCGGATAGTCGGGTTGCTCCTTTCAATATTCACCCCTGCATTGGCGAAGATCAAGAGCGGCGTGATTATCGGGTGAGGTTTACCATGCGCATCCAGTATCTCTGCCAGCTTTAAAGCAAGCTCTTTGGTTTCTTTGATCAGGTTGGGTCGCGACGGTCCATATTTCCGCGTGGTCTTGTTCATCTCCCACCATGAGTCTTCCTTCGCCCTGAAAAATCCCTGCGCACGGCTTATATTAAGTATGTACATGCCTGCGGGTCCTACCAGGATAGGTTGGAACTTCTCATCGTTGCCCTCCAGCTGCAGGTTGCGCAGCATGATGAAGCGGTTATCCAAACCACGTATAAACTTCGCCACGATCGCGTCTTCAGCATATTCATCCGTTTTACCCACATGAAACAGCTGTTTGACCTGATCAACAGCCTTTCCAATCGTATCTTTCTCGACCGTTCTTTGGGTGGGCTTAATCAGCTTCATGGTTGTACTCCCTTTATTACTAATCCCTCGGTTGGTAGATTAATGGGAAGCAATCTGAATGCCAGGGTATCCGCTAATAAGTAAAGATTATCCTTCAATACTCGCTCCCAGTAGCTTTCTACGCGTTCCAATGGCAAGTGAACAAAAACCTCGCTGTGCATTCGTTCGTTAGAGCCCAGCAGAGCGTAGTATTCGGGTGCTGATATTCCCTGGCGTGATGAAAACACCTCTACCGTTTGGATGGCTGCTCCGGGGTGTAGCTGCTGTGCAAGCAGGTCGCGCCATTCAGCAAGGTATTGATCCTTAACGAATGGCAGCCAGCTGTCAGGTTCCACCTTGCCCAGGCAGGTACCTGCGTCCACGGGCAGCCCAGGCAGGATTTGCCGGTCAAGGTACGCTCTCAATACATTGTGGTAGTACAGACGCTGCCTGAAAGTACCCCAGGTGGTGCGCGGGCCGAACGCTGGGGCAAAAATATCATTTACCCAAACCCAATCTGCCTGCAGGTGACACAGGTAACCAGCTAAAAATGCGGATAGTGCTGCTGGCAGCGTATTTGTAATTGCTAACTCAGGATATGTAGCTAAGAAAACATCCCATGCCGGAGGGTCACCTGGTTGAATAGGCAGGTTAAAAAAATGGGTCACCTCGCGCGGCTGGCCTGAAACCACCTGAACGTCCGGGGCCGTGCTGCCAAACAGGAACTCATTCCGATAGGTTCGCAGGAAGTGGCAGATCGGTTCAGGCAGGTCGTGATGATTGATCAGCTCTTCAGCCAGGCTCAAGTGATAGAAGGGAGTTGGCACTCGAAAATTATACCAGCCTGCAACAATGTCTCTTTAGCAAACAAAAAAGCGGCTCGCATAGCCGCTCTATCATCCTCTGTAAAAATACACCTTCTTGATCATATGATTGGCACTCCAGTCAGATCATCCGCTCCGGCCTGGGAAGAACCGACCGCGATCACCTGCGAGCCATTCTTATCCAGGAGGTGCACTGGTTGGCTGACGTTGAATTTTCCGCCCATGTTGTGGATGCGTTCCCCGACCACATACCGTTTGCCTGCCTTAAGCTGACCGATAAATTCGGCACGCTTTAATAGGATCCTATCGGAAAACACTGGCCCCCTGCGTTGATAAACTCGTACCCAGTCAATCTGCCCATCCGGTTTAAAGTGGGCAGTCTCTAATACCCCATCATAATTTATCCTTGCCATAAGTCGGGGCGGGCGGACTCGAACCGCCGACCCCCGCGTCCCAAACGCGGTGCGCTACCGAACTGCGCTACACCCCGGCGCGGGTGAGTATACTGTATACCCTCAACGTGGTCAAGTAGAATTGCGC
>JBGOXS010000031.1:0-28200 GCA_041479245.1 Anaerolineae bacterium | reverse complement strand
GCTTTTTCCTTGGCGGAATCATTCTGGCTGTAGAGGATCTGGGCGTCGGTATACCCGGCTGCCTTGAGCTGCGTTTCGAAGATAGCCGTATCCTGGAGCCACCTGGGTTCATCCTTGGTAGGAAGAACTACTCCAAGAGACGGTCCAGCTGCAGGTGGTTGAGTCGCCTGAGGTGGGGTTGTTACCTGTGGGGCTGTTGTTACTTGTGGGGCAGCAGTGGTCGCCTGGGCGCAGGCTGAGAGAACCATTGCTGCGATGAACAAAATTGACACTAGAGCATATAACGAACTCTTCTTACTCACGTTTACTTCTCCTTTTTTTAATAACTGAATATTTTGAATATATTAGCTTCGAATTCCGTTTAGATTATTTTTTTATTGACCCTCCTTCTAACTCAAACCTGATCATGAATGGTTTGACTATTGAATGCAATGGCTGGGTGCATCGACGGATTTTAAAACGAAAATGTCAGGTATCCACTTTGATACAATTTGCAGCTAAGCCATGAGTGGATACTGATTGATCGTGATCGCTCCGAATAGCTCATTATTTCCCTGACCAATCCGGTCGATTCTATATTACCCCGATCGACAAGGGATTTCTTCGTTAATATACTCATATTATACAACGTTGTCAATTTAAAGATAATGAATGTATGCTAAATAGGTGATTTTATACCCGAGAGTCTTGAGTTTTATAATAAAAAAACCAAAGTATCGCTTCCACGAAGATGAGATGCTTAATTCTATATGACATTCGGGAAGCCAGCCTTTAATTTATTGAAATGCTTCCACACTCAATAAAGTCCGAGTTGAGCTGATCAATTGTACCCGAATGGTTGAGGTGATTTGCCCTATCAATTCCATTGCCAGGAGCACACCACCCACCACAGGGGGGGCAGAGAGGCGCACCAGGCGTGCAAGCGGTGCTTCGGAGGTAATGACATTGCGCATAGGCGAAATGATCATCTCACCCATCTCGTATATGCTACCGACGAGCACAACCTCGAATTCCAAAGCGGCGATCTCCAGCTGACGAATGACGGCTAGGGCAGTTAACCCGAGCTCTTCGCCAGCCCATTTCACGATCGACTGCGCCACTGCATCACCCTGGAGGGCGACCTTATGAACCAGGGGAGCGTGATCGGAACCAATGAAATATTGCCCCATGACAAGACCTTCGATCAATGTGGGGACATCTTTTGCGCCAGTGAGGTTCAGGAATTCATGAGTAAGACGAGTATGAGGTCCACGTTTGGTCCATTCGTACGCAATGGAATCTAGCGCACGGTCTACCAGGCAACCACCTCCACCATGCTCGCCGAAGCCCACCCCGGTGACGCGACCAATGCGATGGTCTTTGTCCCAGCCCCAGCAGTTGGTTCCGGTGCCTGCGACAACAGCCACGCCCCATCCCTGAGATGCACCAGCCAACAACCCGACAATCGTATCATTGACGGCTTCAACCGGAGCGGATAAACCAATTGAATCAATCGCGTCCAAGGTCGGTTGGCGCTCCGATGGCCAGTCATAACCAGCGACGCCAAAACCACCGGTGGAGAGCTGGTCTTTGCGCAGCCCAGCCATGGCAAGCGCTTTGCTGGTCACGGTCTGAAGAGCAGCCTTCAAGCCATCATATCCAACTGACTCATGGTTGCCAGGTCCGAAGGTGCCGAAACCCAAAGCATTGCCTTTGTCATCAGCGACCAGGGCATGACTTTTTGTCCCACCGATATCAACCCCAAGGAAATAAGATGTCATTTCTCACCCACTCTGACGGCACCGCCGATTTTCGCACTCCGATACGCAGCATCGATTACTTTCATATTGGTCCAGCCCTCAATGGCGCCCGGGCTGGGGGTTATTTTATTGCGGATACAGTTTATAAAATATCCCATCTGATCATTGTAAAGACTCTGTGGCATGTGTTGAACCCGTGGGTAGGTAAAACCAGGGTCTTCTTTTATCTCGTGGTCCTCTATATAAGTGGGAAATATTTGCCCGAATGCTTTATCGCCATAGAGCTGGGTGGCGGCATTCGGACCATCCGAATGAGGCTGCCACCAGCCTGCCTCTATATATGAGACTGTCCCGTTATCCCAATTTACGATCAAAATGCCTGTATCGTCCACATCTGATTTGGTGTAATAGGTGCCGATACGAGCGTAAACCGAAACTGGCTGTGGATCACCGAGTAGAAAGCGGACGGTATCGAGGGCATGAACCCCCATGTCGGCCACGGCACCTCCACCGGCGTATCGGCCTTCGGTAAACCACCCCGATGGCCCCCACAGCTGATGAACTCCATACCCCTTGGTGCGAATAATTTTCCCCAAACGGCCAAGCTTTATCTGTTGGCGGAGCCAGATCACTTCGGGGTCAAAGCGGAAGCAGTGGGCGACCATTAATATGGCACCTGATTTTTCACTTGCCTCCATCATCTGGTGAGCCTCGGGCGAATTCATAGCCATCGGCTTTTCGACCATCACATGCACGCCGTCATTCAATGCGGCGATGGTCTGCGCAGCATGCAAATAATTGGGAGTGCCAACTACCAGAGCATCCACACCACCCGCGGCGAGCAACTGGTCTACTGTCTCAAACTGTTGCTTTATCCCATACTTTTGTGCCAGGGCATTGGATCTCGACGAAGATCGATTAACCAATGCGACGAGCTCTACACCTTGCTGGACGCTGGCAGCTTGGGCATGGATATTGGTAATATAGCCAGCACCTGCGAAAGCGATTTTCATCCTTGCTCCAGAATGGCAGGAGTATTCCGGCAAAGCATGGCGATGGCGGCGATCAGCCCGGCGAATACCCACAAATATGGCATGGCAAAGGAATCGATACTGAAACCCTCACCGATAAAAGCCAGCAAGGCCAGCTGGCCAGCGAAGGACAACGTCTTAACTGTTGGATTTTGGCTATGAAAAGCGTAGCGTGCTGATTGAAACAGGACGTAAATCCAGGTGATAAACAACGAAAAACCGATGATCCCTGTCTCTGCCAACAAGCGGAACCAGAAGCTTTTTACATTGGGCAATTGGGTGAAGTAGAAAAGGACGTTACGAATTTCAAATGATGCCCAGCCCATGGCAGGCGCCAGCTTCGGGAAGAAAAAACCGGCATTCCCTAAGCCAACCCCTAGCCAGGGGTATTGGTTAAACACATTCCATCCATTCAGCCAGTAGACCATGCGCTCCAGGAAGATGAAGCGGTGACTTAGCTCGAGCAGAGTATTCTGGTCCAGCGTGAGCAAGCCGACGAGCTCCTGTGTGGTGGGGGGATTGCTGACCAGAGTGGCAAGCCTCCAGTCACGTTGGACAACGAAGTAGAAAACCCCAAACAGCACCAGGGCATACACCGCAATAATGGTTAGGCCAGTGAACAGCCTGATCCAATTCGAATGGAGCCCATTGGAACCGTCAAGGCGTACGGATTGCCTGTGCGAGAGGTAGGCAAGCATCCGGCGATAGAGCGATATATTTAATCTCACGAATAGGTAAAGGATCATCAGGAGAAAAGATAGCAACCCGATGCGAGGCGAGCTGAGGAAGAAGACTCCTACGCCGAAAACCAGTAGGATATTTTCAGCCGAAATATGGAACAAGCGGAATTTGAAAGCCGAGGTCTTTTGATAAGTGGCAGCAATCCAGATGGGTAGATATATCATCACCATCTGGTGAGCAAACCAGGAGGCTTCATATGTCAACCCGTTGACCCGCCCGTAGCGGGGTGAGTATTGGGGCGAGCGAAGCGAAAGCCAGGATTGGATCTGGTTCATCCAGGATGGGTACAGATCGGCGTGCCGGAAGATAAAAAATGCCTGCAGGCTGGCCCAGGCAACCACCAGAATACCGCCGATGGTGATATATTTCCAGCTATTTTGTAACCGTTCAACCGATTTTATCCAGCTGGTGGTGACCAGATAAAAGGTGAGGCCTACCGCGATAGTGAATAGCGCTCGAATTTCCTGAGCAGGCATGGTTTTCCCTTTGAAACCAGGGATAAAAATATAGAATGCAGCAGCGCAGGAGATGACTACCACCAGGAAAAAGGCGATCAAGGGAATGGTCTCCCTGGGGAGGGCACCGCGATGGAATAGCAGAGGAATCGTGACGAGCAGGAGTAGGATGATGAAGGGGATGAGGGATAATGGAGCGACCAGACCGCCGTAAAGAGATGACAATAAGGGGAAAGACGATATGGGGAGGAAAACTAATGCCACGGCCCAAAGGAGCTCACAAAGAATATCCAAACTTTTCCCGAAGCGACTTATTGAAACCATTACTAAAAAATCCTGAAGATCATTCTCGAGTAATTTTCAGCAATCAAGATGTTCGATCAAGGCGAGAGATGGGGTTTTGGGATAGCATGACTTACCAGCATGGAAATGATGATTCCACATATAAAGCCAATCAACGCTCCGGCGAGGACCAGCTTGTTGAGCCCATACAATACTGGCTGTTGGGGAAGGGTCGCAAGGCTGGGGGGTTGGAAGACAACATAATCTGGCGCCTTTCCGGAAGCCTGCCAGGAAAGCATAGCCTGGTAGCCGGTCTGCGCCCAGGCATTGACGATCGCCTGAGCCGTGTCGGGATCCTCACTACGATAACGCAGCTCCCAAATATCATGCTTACGCTCGATGGTGCTGTTATCGAGCAAATCTCTGACGGTTAGGGATTGCCCAAGACTCGGAGCCTGGCCAACTATACTATTCAGCACATCCGTGGAGAGCAAGGCACCTTGCGTGGTGTTCAGCGCCATGTCTTCATTATATTGGATCAAGTCATCCCTGACGCCGAGGGTGGGGAAACGCGTTAAATCCAGGGTTACGAAGTAGGTGGCAGTAGCCTCATAGACAGGCGGGTGAATATGATAGAAGATGAATCCAAACGTCGCACCTAAAATGGTTGCTAGCAGGACGACCCACCAATACGAAATTACACGCGCGAAATACTCGGATGGAGAAAATTCACTTGAATACATACGGGAAACATTCATTCCAGGAAATGATTCTAAATATTAATCCAACAGATTCTAACACATGCTTTCCGTAAACAAAAAAAGACCGGATGCTTTTGACATCCGGTCTTTTTCTACTAATAAAACTTTGAGGTTATGGAGCTGGTACCGTGGGACGAGTCAGCTTGGTGACATCACCACGAACAGCTTGGATGCTATCATAGAGGATCTGCAACATGTATTTGCCATTATGGGCAAAGGCGCCTGGATCCTTTTGAACCCACTGATAGTTGAAGGCTGCACGGAGCAGGTTGGGAGTCCAGGATGCATAAGCATTGGCACTCTTGAGCTCATCGGGATCGGCAACACTATTGGCATTGGTATCGATGAAGAAATACGGATAGCTACCTGCATCGTAAACGAGGGGTGATTTTGCTACATCCGTAGCATATTTCTGGATGGCAGCATAGAGTAGGTCGCGTTCTGTGGTAACTTCATCGTACATACCCTCGGTGGTGTTGGCGTCGCCATCGTAGTCAGTGGGGCTCATGCGAATGAGCTTTGGATCAGTCGCGCCCGGGTGGCAGCCCTGGCAGAGCTGTGTGTTGACCTCCAATGAATGTACATTGTGGCAGGTTACACAGCTTTGCCCGGCATCGACGTGGGCATGATGACCCAGATAGGTCTTGCCAGTGAATTCGTAAGCACCCTTGGCTTCTGTACCAAACACGGTTGCACCAGCACCGAAGTAGTGCGGATTTCTGAAGCGTAAATCAGCTGAGACGGTGTCGGCTGGCAAGTCACCAATGGCCTTATTGACACTGACCGTAGACTCACGACCTTGATGGCATTCGATGCACAGGTTGGCAGGAGCGTTCTCGCCGAATCCGAGCACCGCGCCGCTGGGGAATTTAGCTGCGGGTACAGCCAGTGTGTTGGGGAAGTTGGCAGTGTCATGGCAGGTCGAGCATTGGAAGCCCTGAGAGACAGGCTGTGCAATGGTCACGCCGGTTACTTTATCGCTTGAGGCGGCAGCTTCTTTAATCCACAGTGGTAGGCCAGTCGCCGAGTGACACTTGGAGCAGGTTGCGGGGACCTCACCTGCACTGTCCCAATCGCGGAAAGCCATCTCAGTGGCGGCAAAGTGACCCGCATCGATACGAGCGGATTTGGAGAGGTCGATCGGTGTGCTGAGCTTGGTGTTAAGATCGGCGGTAGAGTCGTAGAGCAACTCAATGACATACTTGGCATTGTGGGCGAAAGCACCTGGATCTTTGACCGACATCTGGTAGTTATAGGTTGCCTTCAATAGGCGACCAGTCCAAGAGGCATAGGAATTTGTGGAAGTAATTTCAACTGTGTCAGCCGTTCCATTAGCATTCGTATCTGTAAAGAAGTAAGGATAGCTGTTTTCATCATACACGATGGGTGAGCCAGCAACTTCTTTCGCATATGCCTGGATGGCTTTATATAGCGTATCCTGGAGACCGGACATCTCCGCGGCGATTCCTTCGGTGACATTACCATTGCCATTGTAGTCTGCGAGGGAACCGTTCATACGGATGTTGACTAGATCAGCTTGCGAGGCAACGTTTGAATGACACTCTTTACAAACATCGACCTTTATTTGCAAGCTGTGCTGGTCATGACAGCCAATGCAGGTATCGAGACCACCGGCATGCTGGAACTTGCCATCGTACTCGTTGCCGGCATACTGGTAGCCACCGGCGGCGACACTTCCATACTGGGTTGCGGCGGCAGTAAAGTAATGATTATTAACGAAACTCAATTTGTCGCTAACAGTATCGAGGGTATCGGTAAGGGCATTAGTGGCAATGACCGTATCAACAGCTGAGCCAGATGAGCGACCCTGATGGCAGACCATACAACGGGCTTCCGGGCCGAGATTACTAACCACTGCGCCGGAGGGGAAAGTGACTGTATCGAGGGCTACTGCTGTTGAATTGTGGCATGCCTCGCAGATAATGCCGTTGCTGACCGGCTGGGCTTTGTCGACCACGCCTGCAGGTGAGCCATCTGCTCCAAGATAGTCCATATAACCCGTGGGGGTATGGCATCTGGCACAACTGATCGGGACTTCCTTTGGATCGGCTGTGTCCCAATGACGGAAGGCTTGAGCTGTTGAATCTCCGTGACTGGACCCACCCCACGCTGCTTCAATTTCAGGTACGAGGACTACCGGCGTCGGGACAGGTGCTTGCGTCGGACAGGGTGCCGCTGTTGGTATGGCAGGACATGCCTGGACGGTTGGCACTACGGTTGGGGGGGTGGTTGGGGACGAACAGGCTGCGATGGCCAGGGCCAGGCCAATCAACAGCAACCCAACAAACAAATATTTCTTGTAATTCATAGATTTCTCCTCATGAGGGAATCAAACTATTTACAACGGACAAGGATTGGGAGATTAGTGTTTTATTGTGTATATTGCTCCTCCTTTGGCGAAAGCCTGCACGGTGTTTCCTTCTGGTTTCTTTATTAGCTTTTAGTTTCAAGCTAAATACACCATTAATAATAGGTTGAACACCCTATATAATTCTACCACATAATTAGTGTAATATGAGTAGATTGTATGAAAATTCGCAAACGAGCTAGGGAGGGAATTTTGAGCGCAGTGAGAAAGGATAAAAAAACCTTGCTCCTGGTTGAGTTCTGCTGATCAACCAGGAGCAAGGAGTCTATTCGTATTTGAGTGGGGAACCTTATTTGATTTGCTTGTTGTCCTCAGTCTTGTTGGCGTTTTGGGCGAAGAGGTAGATGGTGAGGAGCACGATCATACCAATCACCATACCGGCGATCTCTGGCCAGCGAGCAGAAAACTCGATAAAGAGGCCGCGGCCACCGACTGTGATGCTACGGCTGAATTCATTGATGGCACGGCTGATAATGGTGAGATTTTCAGTGAGGAATGCAACCCCGATCAGCGCCAGAATAGTAAACGGAATGGCGATCACGAGCGTCCAAAAAACTGCATTAAATTGTACCCTACGCATAGCTGCCTCCTCAAACGATTAAAGCGACCCGGTTAACTTCCACCTTTATCATAAGGAAAACCATGCCTTCCGTCAATAGGGGCAGCGTGGGATTTATTTATAGGGTATGAATACTAGCTCAGGGCGAAATTAATCCCTTTCGAATGGCGTATTTGACCAGCTCACTGCGGGAGTGAAGTGACAACTTGCGCATCAGATTCTCACGGTGACGTGCGACGGTATGCTTGCTGATCTGCAACCTTTCACCGATATCATCATTACTTAACCCCTCTGCTAACAAGCCCAGCACTTCTTGCTCACGGGTGGTAAGACCGTCGAGTGAGGCTTTCTCATCACCCTGTGCAGGTCGTCCGAGAAAATCAGCGACCAATGCTTTGGCAAGAGAGGGATAAATATAGATTTCGCCGGCAAATGCGGCGCGGATCGATGTGATCAAATCCTCAGGAGCAGCCCGCTTGGGGACATAGCCTGAAGCCCCGGCTTGCAGCATTTCAAAAAAGTATTGCTCATCTTCGTGAATGGTTAATGCCACCACGGCGATATCAGGTAAGGCTTCCTTAATCAACCGCGTCGCTTCGATGCCTGAGATATCCGGAAGGGTAATATCCATCACGATGACATTCGGAGAGAGCTCTTTGGCCATTTCCAGCGCCTTCAGACCACTATCGGCTTCGCCGATTATCTTCATATCCGGCTGACCCTCGAGCAGCATGCGAAGCCCGGTCCGTACTACTTGATGATCGTCGACAAGTAAAAGATTAATATCAGTCATGATTAGTCTCTCCGATTATGGGTACATTCACCTCAATAAGAGTGCCTTTTCCTGGAACCGAAAATATATTGCATGTGCCGCCTACCAGCGCGGCCCGTTCAACCATCCCCAATAATCCCCAAGCTGTTGGTTTCCCAGGTTTTTTTTTCAACACCACATCGGTATTAAAACCCTGACCATTATCCTCCACTCGGAGATAAATGTTATCCACGGAATAATCTAGCTGAAGATCGATGACACCGGCATTAGCATGCCGAACGACGTTCGTTATGGCTTCCTGGGCAATCCTGAATACAACTGACCTTATATCAGAGGACAACTGGGGCTTAGCGCCGTGAGTAACTATATTGACGATGATCCCGGAGCGTTTGTTGATATCGCTGGCATACCAACGGAGGGCAGCCAGTAGACCCAGGTCATCCAACTGCGGCGGGTGGAGACCGGAGACCATGCGCTGGAGCTCTTCAACCCCATCCATGGCGAGCTTTTCGAGCTGGTTTGCCTGCTCTATTGCCCGGCTGCGGTTGGTAGAGATAGTTTCTGACATGCCGCGCAGACCCATTCCCAACGCAGTCAGCGTTTGACCGGTTTCATCATGCAGCTCACGTGCAATACGCTGCCTTTCAGACTCCTGGGCGATGACCGTCCGGTGAAGCAACTCAGCTTTCAAGGCATCGAGGCGCTCCTGCTCAGCTACCTGAGCGTCACGCAGCTCATTAATTCGCTGATTGCTTTCCACCTGGAAAGCACGGAGAGATCGAGTTATGAAAACTGCGGCCATGGTGGCACAACCAGCACGTAATACCTGGACGGGAAACCCAAAGGTACGTAAGAACAAATCTGAGTTAATAAACCCGGATGGGAAAATAATGCTTGGGTTAGCGAAGAATTGGGCGAACCCATATAAGCCGAATGCGATCGCGGCGAGCAAGACATCACGACCGATCCCGGGCATATCCAGCTTAATGAATCTGCCGCGTTGAAGGATGAGACCCCAGGCAGCGAGAGCGGCACCTGGGATGGCTAATGCATAGCGGGTGTAGACATCGGCGGCAATGGCACGGGTCAGGCTGGTAGATTGATTAATGAGAACGCCTAACAAACCGATCACCCAAATGGCAGAGATGAAGAATAACATGCCAATATACAGCTTCCGTTTTTCCACACCCGTTATCAGGCGAGCTCCAAAAGCGATCAGAAATAGAAATGAGCCTGCCAGGGCGATCAAGCGGAAGGGTAAAATCCAAGAAGGAGTGGATAGTCCGGTTATTTGAGTACGCATGATCAGGAACATTTCAAGCCACTCGTGGCAGCCATGGATCAATCCGAACCAGATCAACGGACGGAGGGCACGCGCAAAATCAAGCTTCGAGGAATGTCCAGATTCAAGGAGGATTGCCAGCCCCATAACAAAGAAGGACAGTCCATAAAAAAAGTAGACGAGAATGATATTACGCGTAAAGAAATCAGCCATTGTTCCTAAATGAATAAGCTATTTTTCTGGAGCACCTGCTGCAATCCAATCCAGGATGATTTTGATGGTCTCATCGGGTAACTCACCGGCGGGAGGCATGATGCCCCCGATCTTGGAGGTGCCCTGGAGTTTTTGAGCCAGGAGGCTTTTGGTTATATCGCCCGGGATCACCACCGGGCCATGGTCTCCTGTGGTCATAACAGACTGATAGCTCGAGCTATCCCAGCCGCCCAAATTGCCGTGGCAAATCTTACAATACTGCTCAAAGATGGGTAACACATTCGCGGTAAAGGTTGGGTTGGTGGGAGCTGGCTGAGGGCTAGGAGTGGTTTGTGGTGATGATGGAGGCGGGAAAGTTCGGATCAAAGCCACCAGATCACTCATCTGTTGGTCCGATAGAATTGAACCGAAAGCCAGCATGTTGGTGTTGGAAATCCCGTCACTGATTACGGCTGAAATTTCTTGGTCGGTATCGTCAGAAAGGTCGTTAAGGCTGGGACCGACAGCGGTGCCAGCCCCATTCTGTCCATGACACTGCGAACAGATTTTGGCATAAATTTCTGATGCTGACATGGATAGAGTGGGGAGGGTAAACTGAGGCGGTGTGGTTACGGGAGGATTTGCCTGCCAGGAACGGAGATAGGCGACGATCGAATTGATCTGGTCGTCATCCAGACTGCCGCCATTGGTTGAGCCAAAGGGGGACATTCCCTTGTCAGGCTGCCCCTGCGAGATGATCTGGAATAGGGTGGTGTCGTCGTGAGTACCCACGAAATTTGCAGTACCGATGGGAGGAATGATCTGATTGGGCTGGGAGGGGTTCGGACCACCTTCGCCTAAATCACCATGACAGACGGCGCAATTTTGCTCGAATAAGGTTTGCCCGCGCTGGACAGAGGTGCCCTGAGCAGAATTGACCACAAAATTAACCAAAGCATCGATTTGTGCCTGGGTTAAGACATTTCCCCACACCGGCATGGTTTGATGAGCACCGCCTGCAGAGATGATCTGGCGAGCCTCATCTACGCTGGCAGCTGGTGGAATTTGTGATCCATGGCATTGAGAACAGTATTGCCTGAATAAATCCGGTGCTAATGGCTCTGAGGGAGGATCGACAACGAAATTCGCCAAGATATCAATCTGTGCGGGGGTAAGCGTGCCCTGCCATGCCGGCATGGTGACATGCTGCCCACCCTGGACGATGGTCTGCCGTAGCTGGGCTTCGTCTCCGGAGTAGGAAACCGACTGCCCGTGGCAGGAGGAACAGTAAATGGTAAATAGTCTTTGACCATCGGGGGCGATCAGGAAATTCAACAGCGCTGTTTTCTCCTCCTGGGTCAAATTCGTTGACCAATCAACTGCGGTGAGGCCAGCATGGGGTGAGAAGGTGAGCCCTTCATCGATCGAGTTTTTCAGGTCAAGTGGGTTACCACCCACGAGGTCATCCACCTTATGGCAGGAACCACAATTCGTATTGAAGAGCTGGCTGCCACCTGGAGAGAGGATGAAGCCCGCAAGCTCATCAATCTGGTCTGTGGAAAGGTCACCATTCCAGGCAGGCATGCCGGCATGAGAACCCTGAGCAATTAAGGTATGGAGATTCGTCCCTGGTGGGACGGTAATGGAAGCACCATGGCAGGGAGCACAATTTTGAGTGTACAGTAGGGCAACCGGATCTCCCTGTGAAGCCTGGACGGGAGGCGGCGCTTCACGGACTGCCAGGATGGTGAGGGTTACTATCCCGACTACCATTAAAAGTGTGACTCCGATGACAATCGGACGATCGCGGAAGTGGCGCATGGTAGAGCGATCCAATAGAGGCAAGAAGAAGAGCACGAGTATTACTATCAGGGGTATCAGTACTACGCCAACCACTTCAAGCTTACCCGGAAAATATTTCAACAGCTGGAACAAGAATAGGAAGTACCATTCAGGGCGGGGAGTGTAGGTGGTATCGGCTGGATTAGCGCGCGCTTCAAGGGGAGCGCCAATGAAGTACGCCAAACCGACCAGGATCAGGAAAATGAGAAAGGAGACTACTACATCCTTAAATATTATGTTGGGGTAAAAAGGAACACCCTTCTCTTTTTCCTCGTGATATTTTTCAAGATATTCCTGCTTTTCTTTCTCATTCATGGCTCACTTGCCTCTCTGTGGCAAAGCGCTGATGCCATTTTTGATCACCAGGTAGAGATGGATCCCGATGAGGAGGATCAGTAAGGTGGGAAGCACCCACACATGGACCCCAAAGAACCGCACCAGAGTGACTGCCGTGATCTCGGAGCCACCTCGGATGATGCGGAGCAGATAATCGCCAATCAAGGGTGGCGTCCCAGCAATGCGGGTGCCGACGGTGGTCGCCCAGAATGATTTCTGATCCCAGGGTAAGAGATAGCCGGTAAAACCAAACCCAATCACCACCAGGAGCAAGATAACGCCGGTAAACCAGGTGACTTCACGCGGGAATTTATATGCCCCGAAAATGATGACCCTGAGCATGTGGATCACCACCACGACGATCATCAAACTGGCGCCCCAATGATGGAGACCGCGCACCAACCAGCCTAATGGGACCTGGGTAGTTATATATTGAACGCTGTCATAGGCATGGTCTGGCGTTGGGACGTAATACAAGGTGAGGAGGATGCCGGTGATGCCTTGATTGAGTGCAAGGAATAATGAGGCGCTTCCAAGGGTGAACCACCAATTAACTTTTGGAACTTTTCGGAGAAAGATCGCCTCCCAGACCTGCCGAATGGAGGTGCGTTCATCAAGCCAGTGAGTCAATTTTGCAATCATATTAACCTCCAACCAGAACGTACAGTTGATCATTCTCAACCTTGACATCATAGCGGTCGAGGGGGCGGGGAGGCGGTCCGGACACAACATTGCCTAATTTGTCGAATACGCCATTATGGCAAGGGCAGGCGAACTGCTCCTGCTGATCTATCCAGCGGATATGGCAGCCTAAGTGGGTACAAATGTTCGACATGGCGATATATGTACGCCCATCGTTGGACAGGATGTAAACCGAGACCTCTTGGGTATTCGAAATCCAACCGGTCTGGGTTTCGATGTTGAAGGAAAAAAGGGTTGGAATACCCAACTCCACCTTGGAGGTTGGGCCAATGCGCATCCAGGTCTGAGTTTGCTGGGTCTTTAAAGAGGGTTTAACGACATAGGCAATCGCAGCCACTGCGTATCCGAGACCGATAAATCCCCCAATTCCCCAGATGGCTGTTTGCATAAAGTTGCGCCGGCTGAGCTGATTTGGTTCACCCATATGACCTCCTTTGGTTTAAAGGGGCGAATATTTATTTTTCTGGTGCTCCTGCATTAATCCAATCGATGACGAGTGTTAATTCCTCCAGTGATAATTGACCAAAATGGGGCGTGGAGCCTGATTGCTTTTGAACGAGCGGGCTACCAGCGGCATCTCCGGAGATGATGACAGGACCATTCACCGAACCCTTCATCGCAGTCTGGTAGGTGGTCAAGTTCAAACCCTGGATGCCATCCTCACCATGGCATGCCCCGCAGCGGGATGTGAAAAGTGGTCCGATGGTCGCATCATAGGTCAGAGGACCACTCAGATTCAAAGGAGATGGAGTTGGAGTAGGTGGTAAGGTTGATAAAATCGTCTCACGCAACGCAGGAGCATCGAGACCGGCGTATTTCCAGTCAATGCCATGGCAGGCGCTATTAGAGCAGAAGGAGGAGTTATCTGTGCCACCTGGGTTGCCGGTGGTATGACAATCACTGCAGGTCTGATTGTAAACCTCGTTATGCATGGCGATCCAGTTGGCGTTCAGGTGCGACTGAGGTTCGGGACCACGCGGAATCTCGACATTGGCGACAAAATCAGCGGGGCCGGCAACTTCGGGGATGGTGTGGCAAAGATTGCATTCCAGGCGCACGGCTTGCTGTTTCGAATCCATATGTTTCCCGTCGTGGCAACGGAAACATCCGGCGAAATACAGGTGACCGACATTATTTGGGTGGGTGTTCCAATCTGATAATTGGTCTATATTGACCGAATCGATATACATGGTCTGGAGATACGAGACAGCATTTTGAACAGCAGGCTGGTTGGCGGCATAATACTCGGGATAATAAGCCTGGTAATAATTGAATAGACCGTAGATGCCATTCAATCCTTCCTGCTGGGAAGTGTAAGGTACGCTGAGGACCTCGATACCTTTCGCCCGGATATCAGGGATGGTTTTATCCATAAAGCCACGTGCTAAAGCGGCATCTACTTGGTCAGCGGGCATGGGCACAAGGTGGGTGACGCGGTTGTGGCAGGTGACGCAGTCCATCTCTTTCATATCGGCTTCGGTGATATTCGCCGGGTTGAAATTGGATGCAATGTCGGTATATTCGGTGTATGTGCCGTCGGTGTTGTAGACCCGGATGTAAGGGATATTTTGCTGTAATTCATCGGTGGCATAATACATCACTTTATTTTCAACATGCCAGTGAATACCTTTACCAAGCCCCTGCCGGGTGGTGCCTCCTCCCGTCTTCAGGCTAAGAAAGATACTAAAAGGGGTATTATCGATATTATTCTGGAAGGTCTTGTTCTCGTGAAGGCTATCATCGGAAAATTTATCCGGGTTGTGACATTTCTCGCAGGTATCACGGGCAGGACGCATGTTGGCGGCGTAGATTGGATAGGTATAGTTATGAAATACAGTATTGATGACATGACTCAAGTCTCCAGCCTTGCGCGTGATCTGGGTAGCGATAAACCCACGACCGATGTGACACTCCGTGCAGTCTACGCGGGCATGCGGGGAGGCGAGATAAGCGGTATACTCAGGCGGCATGGTGTGGCAGGAGGTGCCGCAGAACTGGGGGCTGTTAGTGTACTGCCAGCCATACGCAGCCCCAATAAGGACGATGATGGTCAAAACGCCCAAGATAGCGTACGGGAGCACCCTCAACCACATCTTCGTACCCGCGGATGGGAAGAAGAAATTATGTAGTGCAGTGCCCAGGCGTTTGAAAAATTTTCTCATATGTTGAACTCCATTATTTCTCTGGTGCGCCAGCGTTAATCCAGGCGATTACCTGGTTAAGTTCATCGATGGTGAGCTGTCCCGGATGATTGCCTATGGATTGCTTCTGAACCAAAGTGCTGTTATCCGGATCGCCAGGGATAATCGCTGGACCTGAATTGCCACCCTTGAGTGCCTCCTGATAAGTGGCAAGGCTCAACCCGCTGACTTTTGTTATCCCATGACACGAGCTGCAGCGGTTCCTGAACAGTCCCGAGAAGTAACCGTCCCAGGTCATAGCTCCCACTTCGGCGCCTGGAGTGAGGGTTGGTGGGGGCGTAGGGGATGGTCGAGGTGTGGGCGTCACGGGTACATAAACCTGGGCGGTTTCACCCTGGGGGACAGTGGTAATGGCCGTGACTTCGAAGGTAGTGAATTTGATAATGCCGAAACCAAAGGCGAGTGTGAAAACCAGGGCAGCCGGGAAGTAGATCAACTGTCGGTTTCGAAGTTCCTTTTGGGTAGGTCGTTTATAAGACTGACCAGCATCGATCTGAGCGAGCTCGGCAGGATGCTCATGTTTCATCTCGGAGCGTGTCAATTTGCCATTGAACATGCTCTTGTTGAGATGTTTAATATGAACATGATAGAAATGCCATATGATTATGGCTAAAACTGCCAGGATAGCCTCGGCGCCATGGGCAGCCTTGGCGGCGGGAATAAACTCTCCGGGAAGTAATCGGGTGGTAGAGAGAGGGTTCCACATCATAAAGCCGGTGATGCCCATGATGATAGTTCCCCAGACGACTGCCAGGTATTCAACCTTTTCAGCATAGTTATAACGACCGTAATAGCCACGATGCTTGCGTAGACCCAGGAAATATAAAACATCCTGGATCAAATGTTGAGCATCCTCGATGACGGGCAGCATCGTCCACGGGAGGCGCATTACGAAGACCTTATATCCTATGACGAGGAGATGGTAGCCGCTGACGATCATCATGAGAATGGCGCTGTAATGGTGAATGATGCGGACCTGGTCGATACCGCCCAACGCATAGATCAAGGAATCGGCGACCTGGTTGGATGAGAATTTTTGGATCAGGCCGGTGAGGCCTAATACAGTAAATGACACCAGGAAGACGATATGCTCGATACGCGCCGAGATATTGAAGCGGGTGTAGGCAATCTTATCATCCGTCGGAGTGGTATTGACGGGTTTCTCCATGATAGCCTTATCCATGAGTCACTTCCCCGTCCGGTGATTCACCCTGCTCGCTTTGCTCGTCCAGCTCACTGCGTTCGTCCAGCTCGCTTTGGTCGCTGGATGGCCTAGATGACATGGATGAGCTGGATGTGCTAGACTCGACTGGCTGCCCGGGTGGAGGCTCCACAGCTGGCTCACCAGCGGAGGTTCCAGGAACGGGAGCCTGGTCGGGTTGAGGAGGATTCGAAGGTGGACCAGCTTCAGCTGCCGGTGAGGTGGGTTTTTTCCCTCGGCGGGTTTTAATATAGGCAGAATGACCGACATCCATTCCAACCAGCACTATCATAAAGCCTAAAACCAGGGGGATAAAAATTTTGTAGAAGAGATTGACATAATAAACTGCACCGAAATGATTGGGTGATGGGATGTAGTGCGACATCCACGCACTGGGGAAATTACTGGTGGCATCGGGGTGGCAGACCTGGCAGCGAGCCAGGAGATTCTGCTGCATCTCGAGGCCGGTGGTTGGATCATCCACCCTGGAGATATCATGGACGCCATGACAATCATAACAAACGGGCTTGTTGGTCTGGGCATCCGGAGATTGTTTTTCGAACAGAGTCACGGTTGTGCCGTGGAAATCGGCGACATATGTGTTCAATACATCAGTCGAAATGCCATATTTATCCATCAGCACCGGGTTGGTATGGCATCCAGCACACAACTGAGGTGATTTCAGGCGGAACGCAGTCGTGGTGGGGTTGCCGATATTATGCACGCCATGACAGTCAATGCAGGTAGGGACGTCGGTATTGCCTTCTTGCGTCAAAGCTTTGCCATGTACACTAGTTTGGTACTTTTGATAGATGGCGTTATGACATTTGGCACAGGTGATAGGGATCTTCAACCGAGCTTCAGAAAGGAGGGCATGGGTTTTTGGGTCTGTCCACTGCTGGACATTATGAGAGCCGTGACAGTCGGCACAGACTGCTGCCTGACGCTGACCTGAGGCCTGGGCAGCGGCATGGACGCTATCCATGGTCAGGTTATATTGACCAGAATGGCAGCGGTCGCAGACGCCGGTGAGCTGTAAAGTGACATCACGCAGATCGGTAGCGGTAAATTCGGGGTGAGGGTACTCACCCAGGTTAGTATGGCATTGAACGCAAGCGTATCCATCCTTACCATGGATGGAAGATGCGTAGGTAGCTGGGTCGACATACAGATCGAGTACGTCTCCATTATCAAGGGTCTTGGTCAAACCTGGCTTGCCGTGACATTCCAAGCAGGCCTTATTGCTCACCATGGGCTGTTCGACGCCGGCCGCGGTTGGTATAACCTGTAGAAGTGTAGTGGTATGGGATGCCTGCACTTCAGGCGCTGCAATGACATTCGTAGTGATATAGACGGCCGAAATGGTGCAAGCTAAAACTATGCCGATCAGGTAATAGAAACGATGCCTGACAACAGACCTCATGACTTCGTTTCTCCTGGTTTGCGTTCAGATTGCTCGGTATTAAACAGGCGGTCGTATTCCAATTTGTGATAAGTGCGCATATCGTCTTCGTTGAGCCAGCCGGAGAATATACTCAGGTTAAGCCGCTCGAGGTGGACGTGGTAGAAATGCCAGATGACGATGAAAATTGCGGTAGCAATAGCCTCAGTACTGTGTGCCATGATGGCACCCGGGATTACCTGGCCAGGTAAAAACCGGGTGACGGCTTCGGGGAACCACATGACATAGCCGGAGATGAGCATGATACCGACAGCAAAAAAGAGAAACCAATAGGTCACTTTTTGCTCAAAGTTATATTTCCCATAAGCCGGTTTTTGCTTCTTTATAAATATGAGATATAGAAAAGTGTTCCAGGCATCTTTAATATCCTGAATAGTGGGCAGCATTTCACCGGATAGCTGCCGCCGGAACATCAGGTAAACCGCTTTACCTAAATGATATAGTACCAGGGCAGTAAGAAGCAGCGCAGCGATATGATGAACATCCTGGATGAATTTTAATCTTTCGGGTGTGGAGATGATCGTCTGGCTCCACGTGGTGGTATTGTATTTCTGTGGCAGCCCAGTCAACAAGAGGATGGCGATCGAGACTAGCAGGACGGCATGCTCCCAACGTTGGCTCACATTGAAGCGAGGGAAGGTACGGACCAGTTTTACTCGGGCGTCTGATGAGGATGAGGTAGTTACAGGTTTGCTGGTCATAAACTCCTCCTCACTCGATCAACCATAAACCTTATAAATTGCAATGCTACGTAAATGGCACATATCCACAGGACCGCGGGGGTAAAGATCGCGTAAAACGAATTGACGTAATATAGGAAAGGCGTGCGCTCCAGGCTGACCTGGTAATGACCCGTCCAGGCACCGGTCCAGTTCGGACCCACCCCGGGGTGACACTTTTGGCAAGTGAGAAGTAGATTGACGGGGTTGACGGAAGAATTCGGATCATCGGGCTTCAGAATGTCGTGAATGCCATGACAATCGGTGCAGACAGCTGAATAGTGCTGAACGGTTGGCCAGCGTGCTTCATAAACCGATACATCCACTCCATGCCAGGACAGGTTGTACAGGCTGTAGACATCAGCAGAAAGACCATATTTAGCCATCATTTCGGCGTTGGCATGACAGGTGGCGCATAAATCAGGCTCCCACTCTAAACTGCTGAGTGGTAGGATTCTGGATGTTGTGCACACCGTGACAGCTGGTGCATACTGGGACGTCGGGGTTAGATTCCTGTTCCAAGGCGTTGCCATGAACGCTGGACTGATACACAGAAAATTCCTTGGTATGGCAATTGCCGCAGGTTGCAGGGATTAGAGTTCGGGGCTCATTCGGGGATTTTATGTAATGCGATCCATGACAATCAGTGCACACAGGTGCATTCAAGTTCCCAGCTTCAGCGGCCTGGGCATGCATGCTATCCAGGGTCTTGGTGTAGTTGTCTGGGTGGCATTTCTGACAGGCGACGTAGTATTCCCTGGTTAGCTGGCGTTTGGTTTGGTAATCGATCGCAGGATGGGGGTAGGTAGTGATATTGGTATGGCAGGCCTCGCACTCAATCCCGTTGGGACTGTGTACCGAGGTCGTCAACTGATTAGGATCGATATATAGGGAGACTTCTTCGCCACTCGGCAGGGTCATCTTCAGATCGGGATTGGAATGGCAGCTCAAGCAATATTCTTCAGTCTGTTGCTTTGGCTCACTGGCTTGAGAGGGAGAAAACCAAACCAGACTCACCATAACAATCAATCCGACTACCAGGAGCATCCCCGGCAATTTAATTTTAGGAGAGAGTTTAGACATGAGCCGGTCCTCCTTAATAGCCGTTATCTTCGGTTTTTTGATATTCCTCGGGAGGAGGAGCAGGTTTGGCGACAATTCCAAAACGGCGCAGCAGATAAGATATCCCGAATAATATTATCAAGGGTACCAGGCAACGCGCGATGCAGAGCAAGGCTACGTAGATAGGATTGGCTGTTGCGTCACCCATAATATTATCCTCCGCTTGAGGTCTGAATGCTTTCAGAGCCACCCAGGCAAGCATGGATGATCTTCTGTCCGAAAAAAAGACCGGTATAAAGGAAATTTTTCACTATTAAGTATAACCTATCCAGCAACAGCTCGATCAAGAGTTCTCCTCTTTCCCAAACAGCGGCAGGAACTTTACGCCAAGGGTAAGCATGGTGAGCGCATAACCGATGATCCCGATGGCGATGCCCCACTCCGGGAGACCGGGGAAATATTTGCCGGGGGGAAGCTGATAGAGTGTGCCTGGGGAATAGCTTAAGGGGACGAACAAGCCGCCGACAGTCACATTCCAGCGGTTAACCAGAATCCCCAGGACGGCAAAACAAGCGCCAATTACCAAATATGCCGGCTTATGGTTGAAGCGTGGGGTGAGGAAGAGGACGGCAGGTAAAAATACACCCAGAATAATCTCGAAGACCCAAAAGGAGAAATTATATGGGGTTTGCTGACTGAGCAGGTTGAATGCTTCGCTCACGGAGGGGGTGCGACCGTAGTAGGTGACAGCGGCCAGATCCCAGAAGCGGATGTAGCCATACACCAACAGGGCAAATCCACTGAACCGGGCGATGGTACGCAGGATATCATCGGAGATGCTCTTCTTCCCAGTGACCCATTCGACGATACAAGCGATGGCCATGGTCAGGGCTGGTCCGACTGCGACGGCTGACAGGATGAACATAATGGGCATGCTGGGCTTGAACCAAATTGGACGTGATTTCACGATGCCATAAGTGGCACCCAGGGAAGACTGGTGCAGCAAAGAGATCCCGAGACCCAGCAAGGCGAGGACGGGAGCAGCCTTGTGGAGATATTTTGCTGCGGTGCTGATCCATTTGTAGCGACTGAAAAACCTGGACTCTGCAATGACTGGAGCAAACTCTACCAGCATAATGGTCAGATAAATGGTGATACACCAAGTGATCTCCCAGAGTACAGAGTGGATATTCCAATAAATCCATGGATGCCAGAAGCGGTCAGGCCTGCCGATATCCATCACCAGGGTCAACAAGGCGCAGCTGTAACCGATGAACCCGACGAAAACGGCCAGTGGGATGATGGGTTTGAAACGCTTCAGTCCGAACAGATAAACCACGGCAGAAAGCGTAAACGCTCCGGCTCCAAGGGCAATAGAGGATAGATCTATGGTGATCCATAATCCCCAGGGGACTGAATCGGACATATTGGTGATGTACAAACCATTCCAAAATACCTCAAAGGCGGAAACCAGCCCGATAAGAATGCAGAGGCCGAGAAACCCGAGCCAAGCTAATAATGCCGGACTGATGGAAAAAGGTCTGCGCTCACCAAGTGTTTGTGTGGCCATATTTACAAGCCCTCCTTGGGGATGACATAGTAAACGCTGGGTTCGGTACCCAATTCTTCACGCAGGCGTATCGTGGCTTCGGTTGCAATTGCCTGAGATACCTTGCTGTTGGGATTGTTCAGGTCGCCGAATAAACGGGCACCAACCGGGCAGATATTGACACAAGCAGGGGTGGCTTCCATATCTTCGCCCGGCGTGAAGCCAGATTTAAGACCGGCGTCGATGCGGTGGATACAGAAGGTACATTTTTCGACCACGCCGCGAGGGCGGCGCTCGACTTCAGGGATCCCCCAGGTGGGGACATACGGATTCACGTCAGAACGTGCCTGCCAGTTGAATTTGCGGGCATCATAAGGGCAGGCAATTTCACAATAACGGCAGCCGATGCAGCGGTCATAATTCATCACCACCAAACCATCGGCGCGGTGGAAGGTGGCCTGAACCGGGCAAACTTCGACACAGGGTGCGTCAGCGCAATGGAGACATGGACGGGAGAAAAAGAAAGGCGTACCAGTGGAGGTTTTTTCATCGACCACGATATTCCAGGGCTTCTCAGGAGGGTCCATGGTTGGGTTAACCCACACGTCGTTGGTAGCAGAGCATGCCCTGAGACAGTACTCACAGCCGATGCACTTGTCCAGGTTGATCACCATCCCCCAGCGATGACCAGATGGAGCGGGAACAGACTCTTCAAGCCCTTCAACCTGCTCCTGCTTGAAACTGGCGAATGGTGAGAGAGGACCGGTGGTGAGGAGTTGGGCAGCGACTATCGAGCCGGCAGCAGTTCCGCCAACAATCAAAAAATCCTTCCGCGAAAGCTCGAGCTTGATCCTAGTCTTCTTTTTGCTCATCGGTTTTATCCTCAACGACACGGATACCGCGACTGACAACCCATGCGGCTGCCGCACCAGTCATCAGACCTACGATGGCTCCCTGCGCCAGCCCAACGTATAGACGGTTTGTGCTTTGAGCCTTCAAGTCGGTGATTTGCTGTGACTGAGTTTGAACCTGCTGTTCGAGGGTGGCTGAATCGGCAGTCTGCAATTGAGCAACTTCACCGGTTAATTTAACCAGCTGATCACGAGTATGAACCGTGTCTTGATGGCAGGCGATACAAGCATCCGACCCGACGGTGAAGGTGTGACCGGTGGGGACCAGTCCCTGGATCGGATCGTTGACACGCGGACTGGTGTACATATGGCAATTGCTGCATTCAAGACCTGCATTGGCATGCGTGCTATGGGTGAATGAGTTGCCGGGTTCTTGATGGCAGGTGGTACACAATGCAGTGACCGAATCAGCCTTCGGGTTCTGTGAATGGGGGTTGTGGCAGGATTGACATTGGATGCCTTGCTGCCCGTGGACAGATGCCCGCCATTCATCGGTGGTCGTTTGATGGCACCTGCCGCATAGATCGGCATTGGGTGTGATGGGCATAGGGGCTTCAGGATGATTGGGTTGGAACGGTCCATGGCAAGCCTCGCAGGTCACACCCGCTTCGGCGTATTTCCCGGTTTGAGGGTCATAACCTGTCGTATGGCATTCTAGGCAGGAAACCTGGCTGCCTAGCTGTGTCCAGTCGCGCTGGAAGATCGGCGCAGAGAATGCCTGGGCATGGCGCGTATTCTGCCATTCTGAGTGGATGTTCTCGTGGCATTGGGTGCAGGATTGAGAACCAGCGTAACCTGGAGCCTGGTACGCTGGTTCGGCTGCAGGTGCAGCAGTCACGGGTTGGGTGACGGCGAATAATGCACCGCCTATTGCCGAGATACAAAATACAATGCCAAATACCAGCCAGCTACGGTTTTTCCGGATCGCCTTCAGAATTTTCATTGCATTCTTCTCCATATATAGGTTATTCACCCTATTAATATATCATGAGAATATGGCTATTTTACCCTATAATAATGATAAATGATACTAATGAAATATGCAGTATTTAAAGTCATTTTTAATGCTGGACAAATGTAATTCATATCACCCAGGTCAAAATAAAGATTGCGGGCATTTCTGCCCGCAATCTTTATTGTGGAATTAAGAGGTTGCTTAAGGATTAAGGAGCGGGATAGGTGGATGGAATTACGTGATAGCCACTGGCGGCTGTCTGCAGCTCGGCTTCAGTTTTGGTAGCGCCATGACAATGACGGCAGGCATAATCAAGGCTGATCTGCCCGGAGGCTAGACTGCCATCGGGATTGAACTGGCTGGTAAGCCTGGGGTCAATGGCGACGACATGGGTGGCCATATCTCCCATGAACCCCACGGCGTTGGCTGATCCACTTTGGATCAGGTGGGGCATATGACAATCGGTGCAACTGACTTTATTTTCCACATGGCGCGGATTATTTTGGAACTGTGCTTCCTGCCAGTGACAGTCGGAGCATAAGATGTTCGTGACCTGCTGACTAGCTAGCTGCCGCTGCACGACACCGGAGTGGGGGTCATGACAAGTGAGGCAATCTAAAACTTGATGTTTGCTCTGGCTGAGGTCGCCATACTGATCGGAGTGCTGGATAAAGCCATTTTTCACATCGAGGGAGGAAGTTAACCTATACTCGTGACAATCGCGGCATAACCTGTTATCAGTTTCGACGAGCAACCTTACACCCTTAGGATTATTGGCGTGTAGGCTGCCGGGTCCATGACAGCGCTCACAGCGCACACCGGGTTCCGCCCAGGAGCCTGAGATGCCGGGTAAATTGTCTTGATTACCGCCAGCGGAATATCCGGTGGTGTGACAGGAACCGCAGGTGAAAGCCAGATCGGTTTCGCCAGAATGAAATGAGGCCCATCTTGGAGTGAGACCGAGCGCCTTATTCCCGAAATTATATTGATTTAAAAACGCAGCATCACCAGTCGAGCTGGGCGGATTGGTTATGATATACCCTTGCGAATTGACAAAAATTGCTTTCCAAAAATATCCCCCGATAATGTAGCTGACGTTGCTGAGAGAGTAACCCGCTGGTGCAGGAGGGACCTGCGTAAATGGATAGGAAGGAGCTTTGCCATCGGTGACCTGGGACAGGCTCCAAGGATGACCAGATTTCAGGTAAGTTTGATACAAATCATTATGGCAGCCCGAACAAACCTGATCACCAATATATTCAGCGCCTGTAGGACCGGGTTCACCGGTTGGGCCGGGTTCACCAGCTGGACCGGCTGGGCCTTCGGGTCCCGCAGGGCCGGCTGGACCGACGGGTCCTTGCTCACCTTGGGAACCCGCACAGGCAGCCAATGCAGCAGCCAGGATAAGCAGCATACCAATAATTAAGAGCCATTTCCGGGACATACACCTGCTCCTCACTAACATTGTATTAATCTAATCCGGCTATTTTACACTACTTTTCCTTCCCTGCTAACCTATTCTCGAGTATAATGCTGGAAATTTGGAGCTAAGAATGACAGTTTTTACCTGGGCCTATATCGCACTGAATGATAATGATAATCAAATCTGGCGTCGGGCGAGAGGCTTCAGGCTGCAAATGAGCTGAACCTGAGTGACCATCATCAATCGCCCGACGCAACTTGCGGAGGGCGATTTATTTTGCCAATCCAACAGCGAATGTTCTTATGGAGGCAAGGAATGTATAAGACCAATACGTGTGGAGAGTTGCGTGCCAGCGATCAAGGGAAGGAAGTGACGCTTGCAGGGTGGGTGAACCGCCGGCGAGTGCTCGGTGGGATCAACTTTGTTGACCTCCGGGACCGGTTCGGCATGGTGCAAGTTGTCTCTGACCCGAACCAGTACCCTGAAATCCACCAGGCGCTCGAGGAAGTCAGGCCGGAGTGGGTGATCCAGGTGGAGGGGATGGTAAGGCTGCGCCCTGAAGGATTGGCAAACCCTAATATGCCGACAGGTGAGGTGGAAGTGCTGGCGAAAAAGGTAAAAATCCTTAACCAGGCCAAGACGACACCGATCACGATCAGCAAAGAAGAAGGCGAAAATGAGGAAATCCGCCTACGCTACCGCTATCTGGACTTGCGCCGGGAGCGGATGCGAGAGAACCTGATCCTGCGGCATAAGGTGATCAAATTCATCCGCGATTACCTGGACAGCAAAGACTTCCTCGAAATCGAAACCCCGATCTTGTTCAAGACTACGCCGGAAGGCGCCAGGGACTACCTGGTGCCGTCCAGGATCTACCCGGGCGAGTTTTATGCGCTACCACAATCACCGCAACAACTGAAGCAGCTGCTGATGGTTGCTGGTATGGAACGCTATTTCCAAATTGCCCGCTGTTTCCGCGATGAAGATCAGCGGGGAGACCGACAGCCGGAATTCACCCAGCTCGATCTTGAAATGTCCTTCGTTGAACGAGAAGACATCATGCAGCTGATCGAAGAGATGTTCACCAAGATGGTGGCACAGCTGGTGCCACATAAAAGGTTGTTTGCCAGCCCATGGCCAAGGATCGCATACCAGGAAGCGATGCAGCGGTTCGGGAAAGATAACCCTGACATCCGCTTTGGGATGGAGCTTCAGGACATCACCGAGCTGGCAGGCGGATCAGGTTTCCAGGTATTTGAAAGCATAGTGGCAGAGGGTGGGCACGTGCGCGGGATCAATGCCAGCGGGTTGGGAGAGTACAGCCGGAAACAGCTGGATGAATTAACTGAAATTGCTAAGAAATATGGAGCAAAGGGATTGGCCTATGTGGCGATCACAGCGAGCGGAGAACAACGCTCATCTTTCGCCAAATTCGTTGGGCCAGATATCATGGGCAAGATCCTTGAAAGCATGGCTGCTAATCCAGGTGACCTGCTCCTTTTTGTAGCCGATAAGCCAGGTATAGTATTTGAGGTTTTGGGGAGACTGCGGGTTTTATTGGCCGAGAGGTTGGAGATGGTGGATAAAAACGTGCTGGGATTCTGCTGGATCGTTGATTTCCCATTTGTGGTATGGAACGAAGAAGAGAAGCGTTGGGACCCGAGCCACCACCTATTCACCTCACCGGTGGTAGAGGATATCCCATTATTAGACAGCGATCCGAGCAAAGCCCGAGGCCAACAGTATGACCTGGTAGTGAATAATTACGAGGTGGGAGGCGGCTCGATACGAATCCATGAGCGGGCGCTGCAGGAAAAAGTGTTCAAGCTGATTGGCCTTGACCCGGGGGTGGCACGTGAGCGCTTCGGGCATATGCTGGAAGCGTTCGAGTATGGCACGCCGCCGCACGGAGGTATTGCACCGGGCATTGACCGGTTATGCATGGTGCTGGCAGATGAGCCAAATATCCGTGAGGTGATCGCATTCCCCAAGAGCCAGACGGCGCGCGACTTAATGGCCGGAGCACCTTCACCGGCAGAACCGGGGCAGCTGAGAGAGCTGCACCTAAAAATAGAGAAATAAGGATCCAGGGAGGTAAGAATGGCACCTATTGTTCGAGTCGATCAAATCGCCGATTATGTCGGTCAGGATGTGACCATCCAGGGGTGGATATATAACCGCACGGATAAAGGAAAACTGGTGTTCTTATTGGTCAGGGATGGATATGGGTTTGTGCAGTGCGTGGCTTTCAAGGGAGACCTGGATCCTATCTTATTTGACCAGCTCATACGCCTGCCGCAGGAATCGTCGGTGATTATCAGCGGTGTGGTTAAAGCTGATGCACGGGCACCGGGGATTCCAGGCGGATATGAAATTGGCGTGAAAGATGTAGAGATTGTGCAGGCGGCGGATTTGGATTACCCCATGGCGCTCAAGGAGCAAGGACCTGATTTCGCCCTTGACAACCGGCACCTGTGGATCCGGATGCAAAGCCAATGGGCAATTCTGCGGATACGAGCGGCGGTGATCCGTGCAATTCGCGAGTGGCTGGATATGAATGGCTTTATCGGGATGGATACGCCGATCCTGACGCCAGCAGCTGTTGAAGGTACAACCACTCTGTTCGAAACATCCTATTTTGATGAGGGTGTAGCTTATCTAACACAGAGTGGTCAGCTGTATAACGAGGCAAATATTTTTGCCTTTAAGAGGGTATATTGCTTCGGTCCCACCTTTAGAGCGGAAAAATCAAAAACCCGCCGCCATCTGACCGAGTTTTGGATGGTAGAGCCAGAAGCCGCGTTCTGTGACCTGGACCAGCTGATGGAAATCGAAGAGCAGTTTGTGTCGCACATCGTCAGCCGGGTGGTGGAGCTGTGCGCGTCTGAATTGAAATCATTGAAGCGGGATACCTCGAAACTTGAAAAAATCACGCCTCCATTCCCACGGATATCCTATGATGATGCCGTGAAGAAGATCGAGGAACTACGCTCTGATACAGATGACCCTGAAAAGAAAGAGCTGTTAAAAATCGATTGGGGGATGGATTTTGGCGCCCCTCATGAGACGGTATTGACCAATCTGTATGAAAAACCGGTCTTTGTTTACGGGTATCCGACAGAGGTGAAAGCATTTTACATGGAACCCTGGCCTGGACGCCCTGAAGTGTGCAAGAGCGTGGATTTATTGGCACCTGAAGGGTATGGAGAGATCATCGGAGGCAGTGAGCGGATTTCGGACCCCGACTTGCTTCTTGCACGTTTGAGACAATACAAATTACCCGAGGCTGCTTATAAGTGGTACCTCGAGCTGAGGCGCTTTGGGAGCGTCCCCCATTCCGGGTTTGGGATGGGCGTAGAGCGTACGGTGGCTTGGATCTGCGGGATCGAGCACATTCGTGAAGCGATTCCGTTCCCACGCACGATTAAACGTGTTTATCCATAATCGCGATATGTTGGAGCACCTGTCAGAGATGATAAGTAGTCTCATCAAAAATATCTACTCACGCGACTTTTTTTGTGGTATAAGATAGTTACCCTACTATGCACGTGTTGCTGCTTTTGCGTTCTGAGCCAACACTGATATCTGGGGGTCCAATCTCACGAAGGTGACGCGATAGGCTAGAGCCAAGGCG
>JBGOXS010000030.1:0-28444 GCA_041479245.1 Anaerolineae bacterium | reverse complement strand
CTTACTTGCTGAACAAGTCCAGCCTGCTCGAACGGATCGCTGAACTGGCGCGGGAGGGTAAGCTGAGCGATATTTCCGATCTGCGCGATGAGTCTGACCGGCGCGGGATGAGCATCATTATCGAGCTCAGGCGCGGAGCCCAACCGATGAAGGTGTTGAACCAGTTGTATAAGTACACTCCTTTGCAATCCACCTTTGGCGTGCAGATGCTAGCCCTGGTAGATGGCGAACCCAGGCTGCTATCGCTCAAACGGATGCTGCAGGTGTATCTTGATCACCGGCAGGATGTGATCGTGAGAAGATCGCGCTTCGAGCTAAACAAAGCACGCGCACGGGCACATATCCTGGAGGGGCTGTTGATCGCCTTAGCCAACCTGGACGAGGTGATCCAGACCATTCGTCAAAGCCCAGACGCCGATGAAGCCAAAGAACGCCTGATGGAGCGCTTCAAGCTGAGCGAGCTGCAGGCGCAGGCTATATTGGACCTACAGTTGCGCCGACTGGCAGCCCTGGAACGACAGAAGATTGAAGACGAGCAGCGACAAACCCTGGAGCGGATCGCCTTTCTGGAAGACCTGCTCGCCAGCCCACGCAAGGTGTTGGATTTGATCGAGGCAGACCTGGCGGAGCTGGCTAAGAAATACGCCGACCCCCGGCGTACGCGGATTGCTCACGAAGCCAAGGAAGATTTCAGGGAGGAAGATTTGGTGGTGGACGAAGCGGTGCTGATCAGCATTACCCAGCGCGGATACGTGAAGCGGGTAGCCGCCAAGAGCTACAGGCTGCAGACCCGCGGCGGGCGGGGAGTCGCTGGCCATGCCACCAAGCAGGAAGATGAGGTGATGTTCCTCTTCCCTGCACGCACCCTGAATACCATCCTTTTCTTCTCAGATAAGGGAAAGGTGTATTCGGAAAAAGCATATCAAATCCCGGATGCTGACCGGTCAGCCCGAGGCATTCCGATCGTAAATGTGCTTTCGATGAGCCCCGGGGAAACGATCACGGCAGCAGTGGCCGTGCCCGACTTTGTGGCAGCTGAATACTGCACCATGGCTACCCGAAATGGCAAGGTGAAGCGGGTGGAGCTGGCAGAGTTCAGCGCGGTGAGACCATCTGGGTTAATTGCAATCAGCCTGGAAGAGAAGGACGAGCTGGGCTGGGCCCGGCTGACTGATGGTGAGGACGAGATCATTTTGGTGACGGAAAATGGGCAGGCGCTGCGGTTTGCTGAAGCCGCTGTGCGGGCGATGGGACGGACGGCTGGCGGAGTGATCGGGATCGGTTTGTCACCTGGAGACCACGTAGCCAGCATGGAAGTGGTGGAGGAGGGTGGAGAGCTTTTGGTTGTCACTACGGGTGGTAGCGGCAAGCGGACCGCTCTGATGGATTATCCTCCGAAAGGACGCGCAACTGGAGGAGTGCAAACGATCGACCCAAAGAGTTTGAAGGAAATAGGCGTTATCGCTGCGGCGCGTGTGGTGCAGCCTGCAGATGAGGTGACGATCATATCAGCCGGGGGGGTGGTATTGCGGACGCGGGTTAAGGATGTGAAACGGGGTGGACGGACAACCAAATGCGACTTGTTAATCTTGCTGGAAGGGGAGGATTATGTGGCCTCTCTAGCGAGGATCTCTACAGCGGAACTGCTGCGAGCAGGGGTGAAGGAAGGCGATTGAAGCCCGGGGGTGGACAGAAACGCGATTAAGGGCAATCGGCGGATAGCCCGTCAGCGGGTCATGTCAAGGATGGGGGGACGATCTTCGAGGTGACCAACAAGAATAGCACACCCAGCAGAATGGTGATAACCAGCACCATGGTAACCAGAATGAAGCGCTGGACGGGTGACATACCGAGGAAATAAACCGTATCTTGAAGCTTTGTTTTCACCATCTGCTCAGCGGTTTGATCATCATCGGAGAATGAGCTTTCGTCGATTTGTTTACGAAAATCTTCAAACATTGTAACTACCTCCATCAACCAGGGTCATTGGTAAGGGGTTCTGGTGGTGTGGGCCTCAAATGAAGCTCACCGACCTGGGCGGTTACCAATTCACCGGACGCCGTGAGTAATTTTAACGAGCCATCCTTGGTCAGACCGACCAATTTCCCAGTGTAGGCGGAGCGTGAAGCGGCTGCCTGATCGGCTGATTGGGCGGGATTCTCCAGGCTGAGCTCCACCCATTGGCTTTTGTACGCCAGGCTGTCCTCCCATGCGTGGATGAAATCGGGAGAAGCAAGGCGAGGAAGCCAGGATAGTAGTTGTTCGAGGATGGCATATAGCAGCTCCAAATGGTTCACCGGAAAGCCCAATTCGTTTTCGACGCAAGTGGCAGGGAAATTCAACCCCGCCGGTGAAAGGTTCACAGGATCAACTGATTCAGGTGCAATGTTAATGCCAATCCCGACAACGGCAGCGATAAATTTTTCTCCATCCCAGCGCGATTCAACCAGCACACCGGCTGCTTTACGCAGGTTGAGCAGGATGTCATTGGGCCATTTTACTTGTGCTGCTAGACCAAATTTCACCTGCAGTGCCTGGCTGACGGCAAGGGCACCCAAACCCGTCAGGTAGTGCACCTGGTGTGGATCCAAGGGAGGCGAGCGCAGTATCAGGCTGATTGCCAGTCCGGTTCCCCCAGTGGTGATCCAGCGGCGCTGGAAACGGCCTCGACCGGCGATCTGTTCCTCAGCGACAACGAGGGCAGTGTGAGGGGCAGCGGAATCAACCCAATCCCATGCTTCGTCATTGGTTGAGCCAATGCTCTTGAAGTAGCGGACAGCTGGCAGATTTAATTTGGATAGAAATAATTCCACGGATGGCTGATCCATGGCCTCGATTCTACCTCAACCAACAAGTGGAATTATGGGATGTTAGCAGGGGGTGGAGTCTGCTTCCGGTTCTCCTGACGGTTCCTGATAATCTCGATGACCGCGGGTGAGACGGAGATGAGGATGATGGCCAGCAGGACAAAGCTGAAATTATTCTGGACGAATGGCAGGTTGCCAAAAAAGTACCCACCGAACAGGAACAGCGCTACCCAGGCCATCCCGCCAACCACGTTGTAGAGGATAAATTTTGGGTATGTCATCGCTCCCACACCTGCCACGAACGGGGCAAAAGTGCGGATGATAGGGATAAACCGGGCAATGATGATCGTTTTTCCACCATATTTTTCGAAAAAGACATGCGTGCGGTCGATATAATCTTTTTTCAGGAAGCGGATATTGCCGCTAAAAGCGCGCGGTCCGATATAGTGACCGATCCAATAATTGACAGTATCGCCCAGGATAGCTGCTGCACAAAGCACAATGTACAACAACCCGATATTGAGGTATCCCAGACCAGCCAATGTACCAGCAGCGAAAATCAGCGAATCGCCAGGCAGGAAGGGCGTGATCACGAAGCCTGTTTCCATGAAGATCACGAAGAACAGGAACAGGTAGGTCAAGGTGCCGTAATCAGTTATTATCTGACCGAGATATTTATCGAGATGGAGGATGATTTCTATAAAGTGTTGGATGATATTCATTCAATGGTTTCCGTTGTGTGGGTAGATTCTTCCCCCGGCGGAAGGTGCTGCGGGTCTGTTTCGGAAGATGAGAAATTTTCATTGGATACTGGTGGGAAATCGCTAAGGTCTGAAGGCGGTGTGGAGGGTTTCTCGTATGAAGATGACTGGGATGGACCAATGGGAACAATGGAAGGCTGCATGCTAATTGACTCAGAGGGGAGTGGGGTAGGTATGCTGTGGCGCAAGACTGAGGTGAAGGCGAAGAATAAAACCAGGACGAGTGCGCCCAAAGCAAAAATACCCACGGTGGCAAGGGTTCCAATTTGCTGGAGACCGGCAGGCAAGGGTATAGAGGTCACCCCTTCCAGCGAGCCGGCAGCACTCAAGACTGCCAACCCATTCCAGGTGCCATGAATGAGAATGGCTATGGTAAAGCATACTGCAAGGCGAAGGAAACGCCTCTGAGTCCAGGCCGAAGCAAGAGCCCATCCGACTAATCCGGCGGTGAAGCTATGCAGAAACAAGGTGCTGACACGTGAGCCTGCTAAAAGCGCCCAATCAGTTACGCTGTTGCTGGTATTACCCAGGTTTTCAAAAAGACCAAACGCCGCACCACTCAAGACGCCAAAACCGAACCCCTGGGCAGGGGTGATTTTTTGTCCGGTCATGAACCAGAGACCAAGGGGTTTAAATGTCTCTTCGATAATGGGGACAAGTAACGATATGGTAGCAAACCCAAGAAATAACACTACTGGGTTCAGCAGGAAAGGAAGAAAGTCTCTGATTATCGTTTGAGTATCAGGAATGCCATTCTGCAGATGAGCCATCAAGCTATTGAGCTGGTTGGACATGGATGGGTTAAGCATGATCCAAAGGAGTGCAAAGATTCCCACCACAACAAGTAGGATCAGCTCCAGAATCAGGATAATAGACGGTCCAAGGATCAGCCCGCTGGCGAATACACCCCAGGTGTGCCGGGGCTTGTTAGGCAGTAGCCCACGGGTGCCGAAATAAATCACCCACAGCGCCGGCAGACCAGTAGCGACGATATTGAATATGGGCAGCAGGAACCAGGAGATGCGATCATTTTGGGAAATCCAGTTTCCAAGCAGCAAAGTGCCGCTCACAACTACGAGCACCACAACCGTCAGGATAAGGCCGAAGTAACGAGGTTCCGGTCGAGAAATGGGCTCGATGCCTGGATGAATGATATTTCTCCAGGCATACCAGGCGGATGGGATAACCAGCACTCCGGCGAACGCCAGGCTGCCAGCGATCATGAACGGTTGGGCGGCGGTAGCACTCGAGGTCGCTTGAGCGAAGAACTGGGAAAAGCCAGTGAATGCAAAGAGAGCCGCTATTCCTAACAGCAAAACAGAAGCCAGGGCGCTAAATATCAATTGAAGTAGCGATGGCCAGTGGAGTGGAGGATTGGGTAGTGTGCTTGTTGTGGGTGGTATATTCATAGTCTGAACTGACATCACAAGAGCTGGTGATAGTATCCATCTCCTGGATTGGAATATTTATTTCTCTTCGATGCTCACGCTGAGAATTTTATCGCCAGGGGGAAGATCACCGCTTTGGGATGGGTCGCGTGGAGTAAGGCTGGTGACCACACCAAATCCTTGAATCACATGTCCGAAGACAGTGAATTTACCATCCAGCGTGGGCTGGGCACTATAGGTGATAAAGAATTGACTGCCGTTCGAATCGGCACCCGCATTGGCCATTCCGACCACGCCAGCCCCATCAAATTTTAGATCGGAGATTTCATTCTTATAAGCGTAACCAGGTGTACCGAAGCCAGTTCCACTCGGGTCTCCAGCCTGAGCGACGAAACCAGGGATGACGCGATGAAAGGTGACGTTATCAAACCAGCCGTTCCTGGCAAGGAAGATGAAGCTGTTCACAGCTAGCGGGGCTTTATCTGCTGCCAGCTCGATGACAATATCGCCCTTTTCGGTATGCAGGGTGGCGATATACTGTTTGGTAGGATCGATGGTCATTGGAGGACATTCGGTGAATTGACGATCCTCGAGCAGGACGAGCTTGATGACCGAAGCTAGATTGGGCTCACTCATCTGAACGTCACCTGGCCAGGTCTCCTCGTTGATAATTACAGTCGGTGTGGCTAATAGCTGCATTTTTTGGCCATCAATCCAAGCTTTTTGAGCCAGGTTAACTAATTCTGTGCTGGTTAAGTCGGTGGTGAACTTAGGAACATCGAGTTTGAGATCACCGGCTTTATTGATCAGCCATTGTTGGAAATCAGCCACGGATAATTTCGACCATTCTGATTGGTTATTGAAAAGCAGGTCATGCATCTCCCAAAACTCGCCTTGCTTGCCGGCAGCTTCAGCCGCCTGAGTGGCAAGAGCAGCTTTATCATGGACGGGTGCCTCGGGTGTGCCGATGAGGGGAAAATGGCGATAAACAAAGCGCAGATCATTGGGGAATTCTTTGATGAGTTGCTCCATCACGGGAGCAAGCTGGGCACAGTAGGGTCATTGGAAATCGGAATATTCAATGATGGTCACCTTGGCCGATTCTGGTCCTTTGATCCATTCGGTGGTGCTGATAGGCGGATAGATCGATTCAGCAGTGGGACCTGGTGTGGGTTTCTTGGTGACGATGGTGCAGTCTGAAACTGGAGGGAGGACTGCCTTGGTAGGCACGGTCACAAGGGTCGATGGAGCAGCGCGAGTAATTGTGGTTGCTGCGGATGTCGGGTTGGCTTGCGCCTGGGGGAGGCAACCGGCAAGTGCGACGGCAGCAAGCATTAGAAATAATAAGATTAACTTTCGCATTCACTTCTCCAATTACGGATATATCGTGCAATTTTACCAGTGAAAATGTAAATCAGGAAACGGGCAGGTTCATACTCACACTGGTTTAATCTAGATTGTTGCAGTATATCTTGTGGTAAACTCCAAAAGTGCTGAGAAAATTGGTCATCATCGTACTTCTGTTGACACTTTTATCTTCCTGCCAGCTGATCAGCTTGGCGCAACCCACAAGAAGCTCCACACCTACAGCCCGAGTGGACCTGTCCATTCCATCGGCGAATGTGACAGTCGCGTCAACACCTACGACTGCATTCACGCCGACAGACAGCCCTCCCAGCGCGACGCCAACCCCGGCAGCTACCGCAACCCCAATACCGAATACACCCACCCCAACGCTAACGGGTTGTATGAAGGCAGGTGGAAAGGTGGAAGTGTACGAGTTCACCACGGTGCTCCTGCCCGACCCGCTGGTTTATCGCATCTACCTGCCGTCCTGTTATTTTGAAGAGACAGAGCGGGCATACCCCGTCTTGTACCTGATCCATGGGCAAAGCTACTCAGACACCCAATGGGACCGATTGGGTGTGCCTGAGATCGCTGACCAGTTAATCGCAAGTGGTGAAGTGGAGCCCTTTATCGTTGTGATGCCCCGAGATAGGGTCTGGACGGAACCCACAGTAGATAACTTTGGTCTGGCGGTGGAACAGTCGCTCGTACCATGGATCGATGAGCACTACCGCACCATCCCTGACCGGGATCATCGGGCAATCGGAGGCTTATCCAGGGGAGCTGCATGGGCAGTACACATTGGTCTCTCCAATTGGGACATATTCAGTAAGGTAGGGGTGCACAGCGGTTTTGTGTTCCACAGTGATGTACAACCAATTTACCTATGGTTGAACAGCATCCCGGAAGGGATGGCGCCCAGAGTCTATATGGATATCGGCAATGCCGACCGACCGGATATCACTACCGGCGCGAAGTGGCTGGAGGAAATATTAACCAAGTTCAGCGTGCCACACGAGTGGCATGTGTTCGTTGGCGAGCACGAAGAGGATTACTGGCAATCGCACGTGAGAGATTATCTGCGCTGGTACACCATGGACTGGAACCAATGATGTATTGCTTATAGCAGGATCAGGGTTGTAACCCTGGCCACCACCGAAGAACGGGAGGAATCGCAATGTTCAAGACCCTGCCGAAAGATCCCAATGAGCACATGCAATGGAAGTGGAGCTTCATAGAGCCCTACGCGGATGACCTCGAAAAACGACCATTAACCTCCGCCAGCCTGGAGGCGTGGGTGATGGACTGGTCAGATCTGAACCGGATTATTTCGGAGATGCTTGCCCGCTTGTATGTGGCATCCACATTGTATACCTCCGATCCGGAAGTGAAAGAACGCTTTAACAACTTCCTGGATGAGACCTTAACCCCATCAATGGCAACCAATCAGGCGCTCAAACAAAAGCTGCTTGCTAGCGGATTACAACCGCGTGGGTTCGAGATTCCCCTACGCAATATGCGGGTCGAAGCCGAGATTTACCGGGAGAGCAACCTGCCTCTCTTGAATGATGAGAAGAGACTTGAAAACGAGTATGACGAGGTCATCGGAGCGCAGACGGTTGAATGGGAAGGCAAGGAGGTGACGATCACACAACTGCAGCCTGTTTACCTGAGCCTTGACCGTATGAAACGTGAAAGAGCCTGGCGGCTGAGCATGGAACGCAGGCTAGCCGACCGACAGAAGCTCAATGAGCAGTGGGTGAGGATACTCGACCTTCGCTGCCTGATTGCAGCCAATGCAGATTTTGCAAATTACCGCGACTACCGCTGGAAGGAGCTGCTGCGCTTCGATTACACACCTGACGACTGTGCAGGCTTCCACCGGGCGATTGAGCAGGTGGCGGTCCCTGCTGCCCAGCGGATTTATGAGAAACGGCAGACCCGGCTAGGTCTCAGCTCGCTGCGGCCGTGGGACTTAAACGTCGACCCATTGGGCAGGGTAGCGTTGAAGCCATACCAGACGATCAACGAGCTGGAGGACAAGGTCTCAGCCATCTTCCATTGTGTTGACCCGGAGCTCGGTGATTATTTTGGGATCATGCGGTCTAATGGTTTGCTTGACCTGGAGAACCGCAAGGGAAAAGCCCCGGGGGCGTATTGCAATAATTATGATATGTCCAGGCAGCCATTCATCTTCGAGAACGCGGTGGGCTTGCATGAGGACGTGGCTACGCTGATCCATGAGGGCGGGCATGCCTTCCATGTATTCGAGATGGCCCAGCTGCCGTATTACCACCAGCTGGCGGTGGGGATAGAATTTGCCGAGGTGGCTTCGATGGCGATGGAATTGCTGGCTTCACCTTACCTGCTGGCAAGTGAAGGCGGTTTCTATACTGAAAAGGAAGCTGCACGGGCGCGCATAGAACACCTTGAGGAAGCCGTAACCTTTTGGCCGTATATGGCGGTGGTTGACGCCTTCCAGCATTGGGCATATACCCACCCGGAGGCAGCAGCTAACCCGGACAGCTGTGACCAGGAGTGGACTGAGCTATATCAGCGCTACATGGTTGGAGTGGATTGGAGTGGGCTGGATGAGGTGATGGCTACCGGCTGGCAGAGGAAACCCCATATTTTTGAAGTGCCTTTCTATTACGTGGAATACGGCCTGGCATCGCTGGGAGCGTTCCAGGTGTGGCGCAATGCGATTCTGGACCAGGGTGCGGCAGTAAAAGCGTACCGCCGGTCGCTGGCACTGGGTGGAACGGTGACACTGCCGAAGTTATACGAAACCGCTGGTGCCCGCTTCGCAATGGATGCCGAGGCGTTGCAGGATGCCGTCAGCCTGGCTGAGGGGATGATCGAGAAGCTGGAGAGGGTGTAGGCAATGGGTTGTCATTGCGTGGGCAGATCTTGCCCGAAGCAATCTTCCTATTACAAATAAATTCAATAAGGATACATTGCGGAATTTGATTTTTAACGTCTGGAGAAGAGTGCTTCGCCAGTAGCGTACTGGCTCGCTATAGCAATAATTAGATTGCTGCGTCGGGCACAGTTCGCCCTTCTTCCTCGAAAACCAACAGGGATTCTCTCCCCAATACCGGGGGGGATTCTCTCCCCCAAGACCGGGGGGATTCAGTAATGACTACGCAAGTAATTACAGTGGTTTTTCTATGAAGAGTCAGCTACCTCAGCGGCAGAGAAGTTGACCTCCTCCTTACCAGTCAGCTTTTCCTCCACCTTGAGGGCCACCAGGTCGAGATGACCCGGATGGGCGACGTAATCCAGCGAGTCAGCAGGGACGGTAAGCACCGGGCATAAGCTGAAACCAGTAATCCAATCCTCGTAGAGTACGTTCAGCTGGCCGAGGTATTCGGGGGTGATGGTGCGCTCATAGTCGCGCCCACGCCGGGAAATGCGCCCCTGCAGGGTGGCGACCGAAGCACGCAGGTACACCACCAAGTCGGGAGGGGGTAGAAATTCACTCAGCACGCGGTAGAGCTCATGATAGCTGAGGTAGTCACGCTCGTCCATCAGCCCCTGCAGGAACAGGTTCTGGGCGAAGACTTCGGCATCTTCATAAACGCAACGGTCCTGAATGGCAGAAGTGGGGTGGTCGAGCAGCTGTCGGTGGGAGCGCAGGCGGCGGGTGAGGAAGAAGATCTGCGAGTGGAAGGACCACTGATGCATGTCGTGGTAAAAATCAGCCAGGTAGGGGTTCTCACCCACCAGCTCGAAGAAAGGCTGCCAACCCAAACGGTTGCACAGCATACTGACCAGGGTGGACTTGCCAACCCCGATGTTACCCGCAATAGCTACGAATTTTTTCATTGCCGCTCCTCCTCGAGCTGAGTAGTCTCTATTCTATCTTGTATATAAACGTAGGACCTATTCATCAGGCACCAGGTATGCCACGCCCTCACTCTTTTCGTCGTCCATCACCAGCTCCAAATGAGCGCTTTGCCGGAAGGAGGCAACCTCAATCAGGCGCACCGTATCACTGCAATCATCAGCCTCGGGCAGGTAATCTGTCACCAGGTTAGGGGTATCGTATAAAAACGAGCGGTTGAGCTGGACGTCGGCGTCATCAAGGTAGATGGCGAGCGGGTAGATATTGGCTTCCACCAAGTCCTGGAAGAAGTGAGTGCCGAAGGAAGGCTCTGGGGCAGCGCTGATGCCATGCCCTGAGACTTCAATCAGTGCGCGCGTGTTGTAAATATCCCCATAATTGATCGGTACGCCCAGGTCGGGATTAATCGTGCCCCAACGACCGGGGCCGATGATGATAAATATCTCACCTGCCAATTTGGCGTTGAGTTTACTAATGAGATGCCCAATATGGCTGCGCTCAGCCTGGGTGCCTAATGCGAAATAGCCTTCCGGGGTGACGTATAGGACGTGGGTGATGCAGTCCACATGCCCATCGGGGACCAGCCGGCGGGTGGAAAAGATCACATCGGCAGGGTTGAGGCTAGCAGGCAGGCGCACCTTGCTTTCCTTGAACTGCGACTGCGGGCGGCATTGAAGAAGACAAATATCCACATCAGGCTGGGCGGAATCGGGGTTAAGGATCTGCAGGGTGAATTCGGTATCCACCGGGGAGTGATAATTTTCCTCCAGCGTGGTTAGTAGCTCGCGGAAGCGACCGGCAAGAGGCGTCCGGCGGAGCAGCTCGTCAAAGGTGATGACCAGCTGGCTGGTCTTACCATCCAGTAGATTGCTGCGGATGGGCAGGATGAACTCATCGTTATAGAGCTGGGCGATATAGCGCAAACCAGGCGTACGGTTAGATAGGACTTCTCCTACCGGGATGGACCTAAGTTGGTTGTCTTCAAGATCGATCAGATCCACATAATGCTGGGAGTATTGGCTGATGAGCACGGGGGAGGCTTCAGGGTGGAGCAGGGGGTGGCTCAAAGCGACCATTCGTGGATAGTCGTTGCCCATACGCTCCACGGCGCGCGTTCCCAGCCCATAAACCAGTCGGATGAAGCCGTCCTCGCGGCGGATTTGTGGGTTCCAGCGGAACTGGTTGTGAGAGAAGGCAACACCCGCGCCGTTGGGCAAGAAGTAGCGCCCCACCCTCTCGCCTTGGACGAGCTGGATGAGGATAGCCATGCGCTCGTCGTAATCCTGCAGGCCCTTGCTACGACGGTACAGCAGCACCTCGGGGTTAAGGATGCTGGCGTATATACGCTGGATAGCCTGGGTGAGCTGGTGAAGGTTCTCATCCAGTGCCCCCTGGTTGGGGCAGAACAGGCTCTCATATTTACCGGCGAAGGATGTGCCGAAATTATCCTCCAGGAGGCTGGATGAACGCACGATCAGGGGTTGGGGGCCGAGTTTCGCCAGCAAGCTGCGCAGCTCTCCCAATGTTTCGGGCGGGAACTTGCCCGCCAGAAAATCCTTGATGATCTGAGGGTATTCAGCCCGGATGCGCTCCTCGGTTTTGTACTTCTGGTCATTCCAGTGCATCAGGTTGTTCATCGCCATGAACGCATAGGTGACGTCAGCCCCCATAAAGTACGACTCGGGGATAGTGAGATGAGCGTTCAGCTCGGGTGAGGCCACGTTCTCCAGGATGCGCCGGGCAAGCAGGATGCCGGCGGACTTACCACCGATCTTACCGCTGCCGATCTTGTGCTGGTAAATCTCACGCAGATCACGGATGGTGAACCAATCTTTGGCGATGTTGACGTATGCCAGCTGGTCGCTGATAAGAGTGCGGATGAGCACCACCTTGATCTCGCGCAGGTGCGGCTCGGCGGCGATGCGCTCATCAGCGGGCAGGTTCTCGATAGCAGTGGCTTGCTCGAACAGCATGGATTGAGGGGCTAGCTCTGCATTGAAAGAGACCATCAGGTCTTGGGCCCGCACACCACGTTCCGCCAGGGTGTCGCGCACGATTTGCTCGAACAGTTCGTAGGGCAGGTTGTAGGCAAAGTAGAAGTCGGTCAGATGGTCGCGCAGGCGTGAAAGACGCAGCTCCCACACACCTGCAGGTTCCTCTACGAGGGGGTCGTGGAGGGCTTCGCGGGATTGAGAATTGATGGCTTGCTCATGCACCTCGGTCTCGAAATCCTGCTGGGTGATCACCCCGTGCTCGAAGATGGCGCGCCGCATGCGGGCGCGGATCTGCGTGCTCAGGATGGGGTATTGGGCCAGAGCCAGGTAAATGCGGAGTGTTTTTTCGGTGCTGACGGATGGCAGGGTCATAAATGCCTATTTATTGATTGAAGGGCTCGAATGTCGAACCCTTTACACAGTACCGGTTGCTTACATCCTTAAGGAGCGGAGGGGAGGGATTTGAAGATGTATCAGTTGGGATCCCTCCCCTCCGCCCCTACAAATATTAATTCAGATATTGCCCGGTCTGGTCTCAGCCACCTAAGTGCATGGGCATGATCACGTGCAGGAAATTGTCCTCACCTGCGGGGCGGAAAACTCCGGGCGTGGTCTCGATGTTGGTCTCGAGGATCACGTTGGCGGTCTTGATCACGTCCAGCACTTCGCGCAGGAAGCGCACGTTGAAGGCGATCAGCAGCTGCTTTCCCTCGATGTTGGCGTCGATCACCGTCTGGTTAAAGCCGGTCTCTTCTGATTGACCCGAGATTTCCACTGTACCGGGTTGGTTATCAACACCGGGGGTGACCTGGATGCGAGCGATGTGCGAGCCTTCGCGGGCAAATATCTCAGCCTGTTTACAGGCTTTGAGGATGGCGGGGGTGGAGATGACCGTGCGCGTCTGATGTGAGCGTGGAATGACCTGCTCTAAATCGGGGTAGGAGCCTTCAATGAGCTGGGAGACCAGCTCGATATCCTTCATGTGGAAGATAACCTGGCCGCGGCCGGAGGGCAGCACCATATTGACGGTGGATTCGCCATCGCTGGCAATGCGCGCTAATTCTGCAAGGGCGCGGGCGGGGATGATGGCTTTGATGGGACGGGAGGGAGAGGAGGAGAGCTCGGCTTTGCGGATAGAGAGGCGGAAACCGTCAGCTGCTTGCAGGGTAAGCTGGCTGCCTTGGGTGGTGAGCTGCACCCCGGTAAGCACCGGCCGGGCTTCATCGGAGGAAGCAGCAAAAACCACCTGCTGGATCATTGCCTTCAGGTCGGTGATGTTGATAGGGATACCTTCTGCCAGGTCAGGTACAGGTATGGGGGGGAATTCCTGCGAATCGATGCAGTTGATATCCGTGTTGGAAGAGGCGCAGCGCACGTTGAGCTTCTGGTTGCGCACATTGAGGCTCATCTCCACCTGATCACTGGGGAGGGTGGCGACCAGGTCGGTAAACGTACGGGCTGGCACGGTGGTGGAGCCTTCTTCGGTGATCTTGGCGCCAATCCAACAGGTGATGCCGAGCTCAAGGTTGGTAGCGGAAAGGCGCAGACGACCTTCGTCGGTGGCGACCAGGACGTTGGCGAGCACGGGCAGGGTGCTGCGCGGGGATACGGCACGTGAGACGATGCTCAGGCCGTGCGCCAAGTTCTCTTGCAAGACGGTAACTCTCATGGCAATACTTCTCCTCTTTAGGGTGCTTTGAGTATACAACGAGAGGGAGAAATTATCCAGTGCTTATCTTCCCGTAGGTGACATTTCTGCCCGGAACGGTAGGATTATGGAGTAGAGACGCCCCGGTGAGACGTCTCTACATTACCCGAAATGTGAAATAGAGACGGATAATATGCTCACTGCTGGATATGGATTTACAACAATCCCGAAGAGTGGCGTTATTATGGTGATAATAGGCTCCAGTGTGGATTATTCACAGTTAAGACTGGCGATTGTTCCCAGATTACACATGTATGAGATGCCAATAATTAAAATCCATGCTAAGATTCTTTCTACGTCTGGTTCTCTCTATTGCTTATTGATGTATATGAGGTCCCGGAATCGGGAAACTCAAATGAGTTGATGGGATAGGCGTAGTAGGTGATTCGCTGAAGGCGGTCAGGTGAGTTGACCGTTCAACTTAAATTTGGTCATCATCATAATGGAAATGCTCATACCAGACGGTTGTGCAGTCAAACCCCCAGACAAATTATGCTGATTAATCAGCCATGTTCAATTTTCAGGCGTGAATACAGAATAGAAAAACATTATTCTTGATCGGTACGTGGGAACTTATAGCTCCGTCCAAAAATGTAACCTAATTCCACATTGATGGAATCAATTTACCTAACCCAATTTTCAAAAGGAGAAGAGAGATGAACACAAAAAATATTCTGATCACCGGTCTAGTCGGAGCTATTATCACCTTACTATTGACCAATATCCCGTTCGTGAGCCTGGTGAATTGCCTGATATGTGCCGGTTTCTGGTTGGGCCCACTCTTTGCGACATGGCTGTATAAGCGCATGAGTGGCACGTTAAGTACCAAGGAAGGTGTTTGGGTGGGGGTGACTGCTGGGGCGATTGCGGGCGTGGTCGGTTTACTGCTCAGCTTTATCGGTGTGGCTGGAGCAGCGGGAATTATCAACCAGCTCAATACTGTCTTGCCTGCGCAAGATCAGATTAACATGGGTGGACTAGAAGCTGGAATCATGAATATTGTCGTCACCTCCATTGGGGTGATCTTCGACATCGTCGTGGGTGCGATTGGCGGTTTGGTTGGAGCAGCAATTTTTAAGGATAAAACTCAGCCTGTGACCCAACCATAGAAAAAACGCATTGGTTCTTTGTAGAACCATCCCGAAAATATTCCACACGAGAGGATGAGTAATGAACCGAAAATTTACGATCCTTATATTGGTCATTGCATCTCTGCTGCTGACCGGTTGTACGTCAGCATCATTCTCTGGTAATTACATCCTAAAATCTGGGACAACATTGCGCGGAAATTTGTTTGTCACCTCCGGATCGGTCACTTTAGAAGAGAACAGCCATGTGACCGGGACTGTCCTCTTGACGAGCGGCGAGCTGCATATTGGCAAGAATGCCGAGGTTGGCGGGGATGTAGTCTTGACCTCTGGAGCACTGTATATGGCAGAAGGCTCGGTGGTCCATGGCGATGTGATCCTGGCTAACTCAGAGATTGGGGTACATTTATCTCCGGGAGCAACGGTGGAGGGTAATACCACTTATAACATAGCACCTTTTGTGATTGGTCTCGTCACCAAGAGTGTACTATTGTATTGTGTACTCCCGATTGTCATTCTCATCGCAATTATGATTGGATTGGGCACCTGGTTAGGCAGACAGTCGAAAAAGAGGGTCGAAGTTGTGCAGGCACCTGCTACACCAGCTGGTGAAGATGCCCAAGCGAAACTTCAAAGCCTTAAGAAAATGTTGGATGAAGGTTTAATCGCACAAACGGATTATGAGGCGAAGAAGGCAGAGATCCTATCTAAGATGTAACGATAAATCAGAACAGAACGTGGGTTACAAGGCAGGATTTCTGGCAGAAGATCTGCCCTCAACCACAACCTACAAGAAATAAAAACAGGACATAAAGATTTCTCCTTATATCCTGTTTATCCTGTATATCCTGTTAATATAGATGCTAAATCCAGCCGCGGAGCTCCATGGCCTTGACCACACGGGCGATAGCGACCATGTAAGCCGCATCGCGCATATACACCTTTTCCTTTTCAGACATTTCAAGCACCGAATGGAATGCCTGGGTCATCTTGGTATCCAGTTTCTCCAGCACCTCTTCCTTGGTCCAGTAGAAGTTCATATCGTTCTGAACACCCTCGAAGTAGGAGCAGGTGACCCCACCCGCATTGCACAGGAAATCGGGGATGTCGAAGATCTTGTTGGCTTTGATGACTTCATCCGCTTCGGGGGTGGTGGGGCCGTTGGCGCCTTCGGCGATGATGCGCACGCGGCCGTGGATCTTCTTGATCGTTTCGCCGGTGACTTGGCCTTCAATGGCAGCCGGGATGAGCACGTCAGCTTCCTTGGTGATCCAGTCATCGCCGTCTTCCAGCACATAGCCCGCAGCGCGTGCCTTGGCTTTATCGATGGTACCATATTGATCGGTGATAGACTGCAGGAACTTCGGATCGATGCCCTTGGGATGGCTGAAGGTGTAGGAACACTTGTCGTTGCGGTCCCAGCAAGAGACGCAGGCTACCTTACCGCCCAGGTGATCGATGAAACCAATGGCGGCGTATTGAGAGACATTACCGAAGCCCTGGATAGCAGCCACCGATTTGGTGGGATCAATCTTAAGGTGCTTCATCGCCTCACGCACCGTATAGATAACGCCGAAACCTGTAGCTTCGGTGCGGCCTAGAGAACCGCCGCCACCAAGCGGCTTACCGGTGATCACACCAGGAGTAAAATGACCGACCAGCTTAGAATATTCATCCATCATCCAGCCCATCATCTGAGGCGTGGTGCCCACATCAGGTGCGGGTACGTCCTGGCGAGGGCCAATGTTGCGCCACATCTGGTCCACCCAGCCGCGGCACAGTTTTTCTTTCTCGAAAACTGAGAGGGTCGCTGGGTCAACCGGCACACCGCCTTTACCACCACCCAAGGGGATATCAGCGACGGAGCACTTCCAGGTCATCCACATGGCCAAGGCGCGAACCGTGTCGAGGGTTTCGGCGGGGTGGAAGCGGATGCCACCCTTATTGGGGCCGCGCACGTCGTTGTGCTGTACACGGTAACCGGTGAAAACCCGCATGGAACCGTCGTCCATGTGCACGGGAATGGTGAATTTGAACTCGCGAGCGGGCCAGCGAAGGAGCTCAGATACCTGCGGGTCGAGGCTGAGCTGTTTGGCGACGCCATCAAACTGGCGCTGTGCCATCTGGAAAGCATTGATCTGTTCGGTCATAATCTACTCCTGTTGGTTTCTATATAAATTTTAGTGTACAGCAGGTGCTCTGGGAGGCACCCGCAATATGGGTCGTTGAGCTGAGGCGAGCCAGCCCGATAAGGTTATTCCCGCAAATGGGATATCGCACCTGTGGTGCGCTTTAAGATTAATCAATGTCTGACTAGTCGTCAAGTGACGAATGCCACACCTTTCGCGTGCCGGATGGTGATTTTTGGCGATAAGGAAAATGATTTAAAGATCATCCATGGCGGTGCATGAAGTTTTCCATGCGTCTCAAAGCCTCTTCGATCTTCTCATAAGCAGTGGCGTACGAACAGCGCACAAATCCCTCACCACCGGCGCCGAATGAATTGCCGGGCACGACAGCTACGCGCTCCTCCTCTAGAAGCTTTTGAGCGAAGGTTGCATCGTCCATACCGGTAACCGCCACGTTGGGGAAGGCATAGAAAGCGCCGTGCGGTTCGAAAGTGGGCAAACCAAGACGATTTAAACCGCCTACAATCAGCTTGCGCCGGCGGTCATACTCTTCACGCATCTGGGCTACAAAACTGGACCCGTTTTGAATGGCTTCGAGGGCAGCCAGCTGCGACATGGTGGGAGCGGACATGATGGTGTATTGGTGGACGCGCACTAAGCCTTGGATGATCTCCGCCGGACCACAGGCGAAGCCCGCCCGCCAGCCGGTCATGGCGTAGTTCTTAGAGAACCCACCAAGAAGGATGGTGCGGGGCTGCATGCCGGGCAAGGAGGGGAAGCAGACGTGCTGGATGCCATACACCAGCTGGTCGTAGAGCTCGTCCGAGATGACGATCAGGTCATGCTCGGCGGCAATGCGGGCAATCTCTAATAAGACTTCACGCGAGTAGACCGCGCCGGTGGGGTTGTTGGGATAACCAAGTAGGATGGCTTTGGTGCGCGGGTTGATGGCGGCTTTCAGGCGTTCTGGCTTGACCTGGAATCCATCTTCGACGAAGGTGGGGATTTCGACGGGTACACCCCCAGCGAGGATGACTTCCGCCTGGTAGGAGACGAAGCAGGGGGTGGGGATGATGACCTCTTCACCTGGGTTGAGCAGGGCAGTCATGGAGAGATAGAGGGCTTCGGAAACCCCAACCGTGATGATTGCCTCGGTTTTCGGGTTGTACTCGACGTTATATGTCTTATATATATGATCCGTGATCGCCTGGCGCAGCTCGAATAGCCCGGCGTTGGAGGTGTAATGGGTCTCACCGGCGTGCAAGGCTTTAATCCCAGCTTCGATAATCGGCTCAGGGGTGACAAAATCTGGCTCGCCGATACCCAACGAAATGACGTCCTTCATAGTGGCAACGATATCGAAGAATTTACGGATACCGGATGGCTTGAGCCCGATGACATGGCGGGCCAGGTAGCTATGATTCATGCATGCTCCTTAATTTAAAGAGGTTGAACAGACCATTCGTCTGAGTTGGTGTCATAATCCAGCTTGAATATGCCGGAGCCGTCAGTTTGTACCTGGTAGGATAACCCGATGGGAGTGCGATAACGCACCAGCACCTCAGCAACCTCCAGGCGTTGGTCCTGCCAGTAAAAGGCAATTGGTCGACCTGCGTAGTCGTGGTCGGAGCGGCATTCCACACGATCTGCACTCATTACAGATTCAGCTCGTTTTGGTCGCCAACGTTCAGGATGCCAGGATGACCGTGGATTTTAACCTCTCTACCAATAAGCGAATGGTCTATGATCGCATTGGACATTTCGGTGGAGTCATCGATGATACTGTCGCGGATGATGCAATGATCCAGCTTGCAGTTAGCACCGACAACCGTATGCGGACCAATGACGGAATTCTCTACCGAGGCGGTGGGATGGATGAATACCGGGGGCAGGAAAACCGAATTCTTGTGGCCATTGGCATCAACCGTATTGGCATGCCCATGGTCCAGTAGATAGCGGTTGGTCTTCAATACATCGTCGGGGGTGCCGGCATCCAGCCAGATATCCACGTGGTGCACGCGCATCTTCAAGCCATGCTCGAGCATGATATTGACGGCGTCAGCCAGGAAGAATTCGCCTTTAAGGGCAATATTACGCTGCATCTGCTCGTCGATGGCATGCAGCAGGTCAGCCGAGGAGTTGAAATAGTAGCAGCCGACCAACGCCAGGTTGTTATCTACATCCGGCGGTTTTTCGACCAGGTGAGTCACCCAGCCATCGGATCCGAGGCTGGCAACGCCGAAGCGTCGCGGGTCAGGCACCGCCTTCACCCAGGTGATCGCTTCAGCGGTTTCCGTGGATAGGAAGGAAAAATCGGTTTCGATCAGGGTATCAGAATATATCACCAGCATTGGACCGTCTAATACGTCTTTTGCTAGAGAGATGGCGTGGGATTGACCGCGCATTTCGGGTTGCTGCACGAAGGTGACATGGAGATCCGGATGGGCAGTCTGCATATAGGATTCGATTTTTTCGCCCAGGTAACCGACAATGAAGATAAATTCTTTAGCTAATACATCGGGGATGGTGATGAAGGTATCCAGGATATGGTCGATCACCAGTTTATCCGCCAGGCGGAGGAGAGGTTTGGGACGGCTCCAGGTATGCGGGCGTAGGCGGGTGCCATACCCCGCCATGGGGATGACGACTTTCATGCTTGAGCTAGCCAATGATTTCCCTCCGTTTGTGAAGTTTGTGACGAAGCCAGGTCACGAAATCTATTATACCTTAGGAGACCATGACACACTTGGTCTCGAAGAGATTTTCAAAAGCGCTTACAATCGCTTGAATGATCATCTGCATCGGAGGTGGGTCAGGAATCAGATTGGCAAGACTGGTCACCGAATAACCGGTGAGACCACAAGCGATGATACCCTCCCAATAGGTCATATCGGGGGCTACATTCAAGGCGAAACCATGGCGGGTGATGCCGTGTGAATCCACTTTCACGCCAATGGCAGCGATCTTGGATCCATTAACCCACACCCCAGTACGGCTTTTGACGGTTTCAGCCTTTACACCCAAATTGCTGAGAGCACAAATGAGCATCTGTTCCAGTTTGCGTAGATAACCGGTGTAATCTGCCTGGGGGAAATAAGAAGAAGATGCCTGCTCTGACGAAACCAGGCTGTTCATCTGCAACGGAATGAGCGGGTAGCCAACGATCTGTCCGGGCCCATGATAGGTCACATCACCCCCGCGATCCACCCAAAACACCTCGATGCCGCGCTTTTTGAGCTCAGGTTCGTCCCAGAGTAAATTGGTTGATTGGCCGCGGCGACCGAATGTGTAGGTGTGGGGGTGTTCCAGCAGGAGCAGGGTGGGAGGAATCTCGCCAGCGGCAATCTTCGCAGCCAGCTCAGCCTGCATATCCCAGGCTTGCTGATAAGGGACCAGACCCAAACAGCGTACATGGCAAACTTGCATGCGGCAAGTATAACATCTGAGATATTCACACCTTACGTTGGCTGATATGAAAGGTGATTAAAAACGGGATCACATGGTTAAACGAAGAACGGGTGCCGTGCCTTGCACCCGTTCTCTAGATTTATGATTATTTACTTGCTGCGAATTTTGCCTTCAATCATGTTCTGATCGCCCACTTTGATGGCAATACGCTTGGGCTTGACTTCTTCGGCCTTGGGCAGGCGCAGAGTAAGGACGCCGTTCTGGTATGAAGCTTCAATAGCGTCGCCCCTGATCGTTGTGGGCAGGTTTATGCTGCGGGTAAATGTGCCGTAGCGGCATTCACGCAGGTGGTACTGGTTTTCTTTGATCTCATTATCCGACTTGACTTCACCCTTGATGGTCAGGGTGTCATCGACATAAGAAACGTCGAGGTCTTCCGGATTAATGCCGGGGACGGAGGCTTTGACGATGAAATTATCCTTGTTCTCGACCACATCCACGGCCATACCCCACTGCATAGGTTGCCACTCATGATCCGAATTGGCATTATCAAACAGACGATCGACGGTGCGGCGAAGGTTCAACATTTCCTGGAAAGGATCCCAACGAGTTAACATAGTTTTTGCCTCCTATTGATGTGTTATTTATTTTTTATTTCCGTAAACTGACCACACTATAGTGTAAAATTGTTAATATCGGATATAAAAAATATCTGAAATTTGTAAGAAACCATCCCGTCCCAATGCAGGCCGCCAATTCAATGACTCCGATCCTAATGGATTGTCATAAAACAGACTGCCAATATAATGCACCAGCATAGAAAAAGCGATGGCTGATAAGCGAGGGCTGGTCGTGATCCTGGTGATCGCGACCGTGGTGCTATTTGTCGGAGCTGTGTGGGTTATCGTCACGTACCTGCCACAGAACCTGGTTGCTGCTCCAAGCCCGACAATTACCGCGGATGCCCCGCGGGTAGCGGTGAACTGCGCAGCGCCAATTGTGTTTTGGAAGCAGCACCCAGAGTTATTTCCGGCCCAGGCGGTTATTGGCGGGCAGGTGTACAAGGCAGGGGAGCTCGCAAAAATCTTTTCGAGTCAGAATGGTGATTTAGCGACGAAATTGCAGGCTCAGCTGACGGCGGTATATTTGAACATTTTATCGGGTGCTGACCAGAGCTATATTGAGACGACCATTTTTGAGGCTTATGCATGGCTGGTGCAGCACCCGGCAGGGAGCCAGGTGACGGATAGCGAGCAGGGTGAGGGGACACGGTTATTCAACCTGTTGGAGGCGTATAACCTGGGATTGACCGGTGTCAAGCCGTGCGAGATCGCAGGGTTAATCTTGACGGAAGCAAGTACGGCGACAGAGACAGCAACTGTGACGGCCAGTTTGACACCCAGCGAGACAGGCACACTACCACCCAGCGAGACACCTGTTCCAACCGAGATTACTGCAACGGATACCTATGAATTCATCCCGCCAACCCGGGCAGCTACACGGACCAACGAGCCTCCCATTCAATATCCAACAGATACACCTGTCCCACCGACCCAGGCACCGGCACCGACGAATACGGCAGTGCCTCCTAATACACCAACTTTTATACCCCCTCAACCGACAGCAACCCTTCCACCTTTACCAACGGCGACAAATACTCTTGCGCCACCACCTTAGAAAAACTATTCAAACACACAATACCAGTATATTTTTATTCAGAAATCCAGTAGTCTCTATTTAATTATTAGGAATTCGTTCTCGAGCGACTCCAAGCACGAATAATTTTATCGTCGATATTGTAAAAATCATCTTATGGATAAAGGATTAGCGTATAATCTGAGTTTGGAGAGGTGTATGGTTCCATGAAGAAAATCTTCGTCCTGGCTGTGATTATCGGAATATTATTGTTATTATTTCAAATATTTCATGCACCGGAACGAGCATCTGGATCAGCCAGGAGCCAGCCAATAGGTATCGAAGAAATGGATGGGCCTGAGCAACTTGGGCCGCCATGGTATGATCCTGCCTGGAACTACCGCAAGCCTGTGATTATAACTAATAGTGGCGGATATTCAAGTTACTATCTGGTATTAATCAAACTAACTAATATCAATTTCGATTTCACAAGAGCTAAATCGGACGGATCCGATGTGCGGATCACGGGTAGCGATGGCACCACTGATTTAAGTTACTTTATCGAATACTGGAATAGTGCGGAAACTCAAGAGGCATATATATGGGTCCGAGTTTTTCCTCTGATGATCGGGGCAAATGCGATCTATATTTATTTTAATAATAATAGTCCGACGGTGGAATCGCTCAGTAATGGAACTAAAACATTTGATGGCTTCGATGGCTTCGATTCTCAAACAAGCGAATTTCCGGGCGGAGGTTTTAATTACACTGAGGAAACCCAAATACCATCAGCACCCAATGGTATCAATTCTTTATTTGTCTGGAGATCAGTTGGTGGAACGCCTAATGCATCAGGCGGCGTCCTAACTCTTTTGCCTGGAACAGGGATTAAGTCTGACTCAGCTTACCTTTATCAAGCTGTAGGCTTTCGAGCGAACTTTGGCTCGGGTGATGGTCAGGAATGGGCGGGTTTCAAGGATGGATTGAACCCTGACTTAAAATGGGTAATGATTGGGGATATATGGTCGGACGTAAGTAACATTTACCTTAGGAATTATGTGACCGCAGAAAAGAACTACCTGCTACCAGCTGAGGTCGGCAATAACTGGCATGATGATTATCATATTTATGAGATTCGCTGGCGCCAGGGACAAAGTGAGGCGGATGTTGACCACGCACACTATCCACCATCAACCGATGTGCTCCAAGTGCCAGAAATATCTTTACCAATAACATTCTATAATAACAGCCAAATTCCTGGAACGAAGCTGAAGGTTGATTGGGTGTATGTTCGTCAATATCGCGAGCTTGAGCCGATAGTCGATGTTCGCACAGAACAAGGGCTGGTAGACCTGGGAATAACGATGAGTGATTCCCCAGACCCGCTGCCAGCATATGCACATTTAAATTATTTGATCACCATCACAAACGACAGCAGTGCTGAAGCATCTGGAGTGGTCATCACGGATACACTTCCAGCAGGTTTTGTGTTTGTGAAGCCCGAATCTTCTTCAGGATGTAATCAAGCCGGAAACAATATTGTCTGTAGCTTGAATATGATTAGTGCAAATTCCACCTCAAGCGTAACGATCTGCGCCTACCCGACCGCAGACGGGATAATCACGAATTCTGCAAAAGTCGGTTCTGTTGGATACGAATTGTATTTAAATAATAATATAAGTCAGGTATCCACATTGGTTGATTCTATACAACCTACTGTTACCTGGAAAGCACCATTGGTGAACAGGCAAATGTATATTACCAATGGTGGTATGTTTACTTTAGAAGCACTCGCATCTGATAATGATGAAATTGCTAAGGTAGAGTTTTGGCAGTATTACGGGGATTGGAAACAGATCAGTACAGTCTATACACCACCATATCAATATTTATATAATACCGATAAATTGACACCCAATCAAACTTACGCGATAGAAGTATACGCGTTTGACCGAGCTGGGAACAAAAGTTCCCTTGATGAGGAGAAACGACAAGTTATCTTTATCAAACAAGAATCAATGCGAATTATATATATAGCTCTGGCAATTAAATAAAAGGGGATTTGAAAGAACAGAAGGATAAATTTAGCGAATTACATTAATGCGCAGCGCGAAGAGCAGGCTGAAGGGATTCCTGGCTGCCGGCGAGGAAACCGGCGGGTAGGGCGAGCGAAGCGATCGATCCTCCAGGTTGATTCAAGCTGGAAGCGGGAGTGTAGAACAGGCTGACATCTCCACCAGGCTCGGGTTGATAAGTATAAAACAGGTACGTGCCATCAGGGCTCCAGTGGGCATCGCGGTAACAGCATGAGCCGTTAGGAGCGAGTTCCTGGCTTTGGTCCTGCTTGAGGTCATACAGCTGAAGATCGCCAAAACCTTCCTGCACATAACCGTTCAACAATAGCTGATCATTCCCGTTCCAGGAGAGGCTGGTGATCTCGGGGTGGTTAAAGTAGCCGCGCAGAGTGAACAGGAAGTGAGTGGGGAGGATATCCTTGACCAGATCAGGTGAGGCTGTGCATTGGTTAAAGTCCAATATGCTAACCTCATCGCGATAAGACCCATCCACCAGGGTTGAGAGCAGCATCGCCAGACGGTTATTGGCGAGCGACCAGGCAGCAGCTTTTAAAATATCTCCGGTATTATAGGGTGCATAATATGAGCACTGGGTGACGGATTGAAGGTCTGCAGGGAGGCTTTCCTGGGGTAGATTGAACAGGCGGGTATACGGAAGCAAATACAGTTTGGATTGATCCAATCCCAAGGCAACCTGCTGACCATCAGGCGAGATGTCAAAGGCGCTGATCGACGGAACACCTGTAAAGCAGGTGAGAGTGATCACTTCTTTCGTGTGTAAACCGACCAGGTTGATACAGTTGTCGGAAGTGAAAATTACCGACTGACCGTCGGGCGTCCAGTGCAGATTAGATTTCTTATCACCATCGGTGGTGAGCTGAACAAGGTCACTGCCGTCCAGGTTGGAAGCCCAGATATCGGAGGATTTCACAAAGGCGAGCTTATCTGCCTGACCGAGGACGATCGGGCCTTGAGACGAGGCAGTCACAGTGCCGATCGCCTGGGATGGTTGGGTTACTTCGTTTGTTGGAGTATTGGGTTTGAGCACTGAGCTCGAGTGGAGGTTAAATGGGAACACTCCCTGCGTCCACAGGATTATCGCAAGAGAAAGCAGGACGAGTACTGCGGCGCTAAGCAACCAACCCCAGACCGGTATAATGAACCTTTTTTTCAGCAACGGATCGGGGTGGGAGGTGGAAGGAGACAGGCGGGTTTCCGACTGCCGTGGAGGAGGAGTGGTCACAGCGGAGGCGGGGAATGGGGTGCTGGCGACTGCCGCCGGAATGGGAAAGGTTGTGCCATTAACGGCAGTTGGAGTGGAGTGCGAGGTGGTGTCTTGGTTGGATGAAGCTGACTTAGTCTGAATGGTGCGGATTGAGGGTTTCCGGTGCACCCCGGTGGTCACCGCCTGGATGGCTTTAGCGAATTCACCCGCAGATTGATAGCGATCATCCGGTTTTTTCGCCATGGCAATTTCCAGGACGGACTGGATGGCAGTTGGAAGGGTCTTGTTTATCTCATGGATCTGAGGCACCGGATTGACCAGGTGCATCATCATCACCGAAGCAGCCGTGGTGCCGTTGAACGGCGGTTCACCGCTCAGCATCTGATAAAGTACAACCCCGATGGAATAGATATCGGAGCGCCCATCAATCTCACGATCGCCCTGGGTCTGTTCGGGGCTCATGTAGGCGGGCGTGCCCATGATGGTCCCATCGCTAATGTTGGCGAAGCCGATGGTCTCCCTCAGGCGGGCAAGCCCAAAATCGGACAGGAAGACGTTATCGTACTTGTCGAACAAAAGGTTATCCGGCTTGACATCGCGGTGGGTGATGCCACGGGCATGGGCCGTGTCGAGGGCAGGCGCCAGGCGCAGGTACATCTCCATAGCTTCGCGCAGGGGAATAGGACCTTTTTTGAGCTTGTCACCCAGGGAACCACCGGACATGTAGCGCATGACGATGTATGGCTGTCCGTCCTCCTCGCCCATGTCATAAACCGGCACGATGGCGGGGTGTTCCAAGAGGGCGATCATGTAAGCTTCACGCTCAAAACGCTCACGGAACTTGGTTGAATGCAGGTAATAGGGCGGCAGGATCTTAATGGCAACTTCGCGCTGGGAGCGGGGGTCATAACCAAGATAAACGGTGGACATGCCACCCTGGCCGATCAGCGATTTAATATCATAGCGATCAATATGCTGAAGTTCCATGAGGCTTACTATTTTAGTCAACTAAGGGGTTATCGACAAGGTTATAACGTGTTAGCTAACAGCTTTGATAGGAGGGCGGATTGGCCATCCAATCTGCAACCTACCCAATCCTAGCTATACCTAGCTAAATACCCTGGTGTGATACTACCCAAATGGGCGATGTAGCTGGATGAGGTTGTATTTATACTGAATGATAAATATGCTAATGATATTCATGGTAGATAATTCTAGAAATCCTTTTTGTTATGGAGGTAATATATGGTTGCGGGAACAAACCCTTTAAGCGCTTTATCCGATTCGCTGATTGAGGCGGTGGAAAAAGCGGGTGAATCCACAGTGTTGGTGAACGGAAGGCATCGCATGCCAGCCAGTGGGATTGTGTATGCAAGTGACCTGATCCTGACAGCAGACCATGTGGTGGAGAGGGATGAGGACATATCGATAACGCTCGCCGACGGCACGAATGTGACTGCCAGCATCGCGGGGCGTGACCCTGGGAATGACCTGGCGCTACTGCGTGTGGAAAAAACCAGCATCATACCAGCCGATAAAGCAAGCCAGGATGCCAAGGTGGGGCAGTTGGTGATCGCTCTCGGACGCCCGGGCCTGGAGGGGATAGAGGCCAGTATGGGGATCGTGAGTGCCATCGGCGGACCGGTTCGAACAGGCCGAGGTGGCTTACTGGAACGATACCTGCGCACGGACGCCGTGCCATTCCCGGGATTCTCGGGAGGACCGCTCATCGATACAGAGGGAAAAGTGGTTGGATTGAACACCTCCGGTTTGGCGCACGGGGCAGCGATCACCATCCCGGCGTTCTTGGCGTGGTCGGATGCGGAAAACCTGGCGAAGTATGGCTATATCAAGCGAGGCTACCTGGGTATCCGCTCCCAACAGGTGGAACTGGCAGCTGATTTACAGAAAGTGCTCGGCCGGGAACAGGAAACGGGCTTATTGCTGGTTTCAGTGGAAAAGAGCAGCCCGGCAGAATCCGGCGGCTTGATGGTGGGAGACATCCTGGTGGCAATCGAGGGGCAGGCGATTGCAGACCACGACGAGCTAATGGGGCACCTTAGTGGGGAATCGGTGGGTAAACCTCTAGCGATACAGCTGCTGCGAGGTGGGCAACCGCTGAACATAGCGGTGACAGTTGGTGAACGAAAGTAGACGTGTGACCCTTTCAGCTGGTGATATGGATCTAAGCATAGTCAGGATGGTGCAAGGTTCGATATAATAACAACACGAGGTTGATTTGATCCGGATAACCATTATCGCGCCAGCTATCGCGGTCAGAGCCGGGCTGAGAGCACTCTTGAGCGATGACCCAAACATGGACATCGTTGCCGAAGCTGCCAGCCCGGGCGAGTTGGTCGATGCGCAGATTAAAGCTGACGTAATTATCTGGTCACCCGGCGATTCCAGGGACCTGGCAGCGGTGCTGTCTGAATTAAGTACGCTGAAGATCGAAGAAGCAGAAGCACTGCTGCTGGTCCACAATGATCCACAGGTAATCGAGCGGCTGAGCAACCTTCCCGTGCGGGCATGGGGAATGCTGGATCCTGAATCGACCCAGGCCGAGCTGATCGCCGGGATACAAGCGCTGAATGAGGGTTTGAGCGTGATCAATCCGCTGTGGCTTAACCAGTCTCTCAAATTCTCCACAAGCAACAAAAATGGGAATCTTGACCTGGTTGATCCCCTCACCAGCCGGGAAGTTGAAATCCTGCAGCTATTAGCGCTTGGTTTAACGAACAAGCAGATCGCGGCGAGATTGAAGATCAGCGCCCATACAGTGAAGTTCCACGTATCAGCAATTTTCAGTAAACTGGGGACGAATAACCGGGTGGAGGCGGTCAATCTGGGTTTAAAGAACGGCTTGATCGTGTTGTAAACACAAAGGTGAAGAGGTGAACGAACTATTCGCCTATTTGTTCTAAAGATAATAGGTAACTACTCACCACTTCACCAAAGATTTTTCGATTAATCACAGAACAAGTGAGGTAGCCTTTATTACTCACACGTTTATAACTTCTATATGGAAAAAT
>JBGOXS010000029.1:0-28872 GCA_041479245.1 Anaerolineae bacterium | reverse complement strand
CTGGATGATGCCGGTGTCAAGGACACCAACGGCGATGGCAACCGTGAATGGCCCGCGGGGACAGAGTTGCATTATGTAGCCACCTGCCCCAATGGCTGGTCTGACTGGCAGGCGGCGATTGAAGTAGTGGCTGCTGCTGGGAAAAGGATCGGGATTGACATCACAACTGCTTTCCCAGAATGGGGCGTGTATCAGACGGTGGTCACTAAATCGGATACTCCTCTGCCCGTAGGTGAATATGACATCTTCATGATGTGGAGTGACGGCGCTGGCCCGACCCAGCCTTGGGGACGCATCCGCCACCTGTTGAGCTCTGAATTCGTTGGCCAAGCGGTCAACTGGAATGGCAACTGGGGTCAATATAGCAATCCCGCGGTCGATAAATTGATCGCGGAGATCCCCAGCCTGACCGACCCCGCCAAGATCAAGGCAGACTACACCGAATTGGTCAAGATCTACCTGACCGATGTCCCCTCCTTCACGCTCATGTATCGTCCCGATGCCTTCCATGCCGTGAGCGAGGCTGTTTGGACAAACTTCCCACACCAGGGTGATGGCACCAACCCACCCGTCCCACCGATGGACTGCACGGATGGTTGGGGTGTGGCATGTCTGTATAACCTCAAACTAGTGAATCCGTAACCGATAGTATAACTAAACAGCCATGTTCCGCTGACCAGGGGACATGGCTGTTTGTTCTCATCAGCTATTTATTATTTTAGGTATAGTACAGATATTCAGATTATTGGTTGAAAAAATAGATAGGAGGTGCTGGGTTGAAAGGATATGCTAGGTATTTCAGTAAAAAGCTGGTGTGGTTCATCATCACATTCATCGCCGCCTTCCTGTTGAATTTCTTCCTACCTCGCATGATGCCGGGAAACCCAGTGGCAGCCATCGTATCCAGGATGGCTCAAGGCCAAAACAATGCGAGCGGGGTCCAGGCGATTTATAAGCAATACACAGAATTGTTTGGCACCAACAAACCCATGCTGACGCAATTCGTGATCTATGTAAAAAATGTATTCCAAGGCAATTTCGGCTTCTCGTTCAGCCAATATCCCAGAACGGTGGCAGACGTTCTTAAAAATTCCGTCTGGTGGACGGTGGCTCTGCAGTTCCCGGCGATCATCATTGGCTTTCTGATCGGGAACATACTGGGCGTGTTAGCGGCTTACCTCAAGGGGGGCTATGATAAAGCGCTCATGCCGCTCAGTATTTTTGCTAGTGGTTTACCGGCATTTGGCATGGCAACCATTTTGATGGTCATTTTTGGGATCACATTAAAATGGTTACCCACCTCAGGCGGATATGGATTCGACCTGATCCCCAACCTTAGCTGGGCTTTTGTCTGGTCGGTGATCATCCATTATCAGCTGCCGTTCTGGTCGATCGTGTTGATCGCTATTGGCGGCTGGGCGATTGGCATGCGTTCCATGTCCATCTATGAGCTGAATGCAGACTACGTAAAATACAGCCGCTTTATGGGAATCAAAGACTCGAAGATCATCCAGTATGTATTTCGCAATGCCATGCTCCCCCAAATCACCGGCCTGGCGCTGGCGATCGGTACCATGGTAGGAGGAGCCCTTGTGGCGGAAATCATTTTTAGCTACCCAGGACTGGGCACCACGCTGTTAAGTGCGATCAGGGGGCAGGATTATCCGATGATCTCAGCAGTTACCTTGATCATCACGATGATGGTACTGATCGCAAACTTTACCCTAGAAATTTTATACGGCTTCATCGATCCACGCATCAAAGCGGCGCAGTCGGATTAGGAGAGGCCACTATGAAAAATACTCTCCAACAAGTTTTTCACTCCGGGAAGTTTGTAGTAGGTTTTCTCATTTTCTTTATGATTGTGCTGACGGTGATCGTTTTCCCGCTGTTTGTTAAAACCCCTCCCTTGGGAATCATCAGTCAAGGTAGCACTCAGGGTTCATTTCTTCCACCTGGGATCTATGTGAATGTGTATGATAGCATCGGTACTGCTCCGTATACACTGCTTTTGGATGATGCTGCAGCCAAGCGCATTGCCAGCAAGCTGACCCCAGATGACCGCATAGCCATCAGTGAATGGCTGGTGAAAGCAGGGGTAGCAGAAAATTCGATCGATACCACGGATACCAAAAGCCTACTTGGTCTGTGGACGAGCTATTATGATCCCAACAAGCAACTCGAGGGGATGACGTATGCCAAAACCAGATTCTATGAAAGGCTGAATACCTCGCTCCAGGGACTTCTGTCGACAGAGGGCGTGACTATTGCGTCCACAGATCCGGTGTCAGGTACCGTGCAAACGACCGGTAGTGTCGCCCAAACTGATTATGTGAACATCCGCGAAGTACCGAATGTTCGCCTTTTATCGCTTGGTACCGATAACTTCGGCCGGGATGTGACAGCCGAGCTGGTTTCGGCAACCGGTACATCCCTGGTGATTGGAATTGTGGCGGGTTTAATTGCCACCACGATAGGAATGATATTGGGATTGGCGGCGGGTTATATCGGTGGAGTTGTGGATGATATCATCATGTTTTTCACCAATCTCTTTACCGTGATCCCCACCATTGTTATATTGATCTTGGTCTCATACAGCATCGGGCAGGAAAAGCGTGGCCCTGTGATCATCGCCGTGGTGATCGGGTTTACTGCGTGGAATTGGACTGCCAGGGCGGTACGGGCGCAGGTGATCTCTCTGCGCAACCGCGATCACGTCAATCTGTCGAAGTTGTCGGGGCACCCGATCGCTCTAATCATCTTCACCGATATTCTCCCTTATATCGCTTCATATGTCATTATGGCGCTGATCCTTCAAATTTCCACGGCGATCCTGTATGAAGCGAGCTTGTCGATCCTTGGGTTGGGACCGAAAACTACGGTATCTGCAACTCTGGGATTGATGTTGAACTGGGCGTTTTACTACATGGCGCCAAGCCTCGGAAAATGGTGGGCTTACATGCCCGTGATCGTAGTAATTACTCTGATTTCATTCTCGCTGAATTTGATGAATACTGGTCTCGACCAGGTATACAATCCGGCATTGAGAGAATAGGCGAACCATGGGAGAAGTAATGCTAGAGGTCAAAGACCTCACCACCAAATATATCACCCGCTACAATGAAGACATTTATGCGGTTGACCACGTTTCACTAAAGGTTGAAGAAGGGAAAACGCTGGGAATTGCTGGAGAATCAGGCTGCGGAAAGTCGACACTGGCACTCAGCTTGATGGGGTATTATTTCGCCCCGCTGCACTTCACGAGCGGTGAGATCATCGTCAATGGGCGTAATATTTCAGGGATGGACCCGGATGTGGTACGTAAATCGATATTGGGGACTGAAATTGCCTACATTCCTCAGGCTGCGATGAACGCGCTCAACCCCACCCGCAAGATTATCAACTTTATTGAAGATGTATACCAGGCCCATGATCAATACAAATCCAAGAAAGAGGTTTATGAGCTGGCCTGTGAATGCTGCGGTATCCTCGGACTTCCCGAATCAGTACTACAAAAATACCCGGTTGAGCTCTCAGGTGGCATGAAGCAACGCACGGTGATTGCGGTCTCCGTGATCCTTTTTCCTAAAATTCTGATCGCAGATGAGCCGTCCTCCGCCCTCGATGTCACTTCGCAGAAGATGGTCATTAAGATGCTCAAGGACTTGATGAAAGATGGTTTCATCAAATCGATGATCTTCATTACCCACGAGCTACCCCTGCTTTATAACGTGACAGACGATATTATGGTCATGTATGCCGGGCAAATCGTGGAGAAGGCCACTGCCAGGGAAGCTGTATTTGACCCACTACATCCCTATTCCAAAGGTTTGATGGGTTCGATCATAGTGCCTGAAGCAGGTGTGCGGAATGTTAAACTGACTGCCATCCCTGGTGTGCCGCCTAACCTTAAAAATCCACCTCCTGGCTGCCGATTTGCGCCACGCTGTAGATATACTAGAATAGAATGTACAGCAATGACTATGCCTCTCCGTACCATTGAAGGCGACCGTACTTATCGCTGCGTCATGACCGAACGAGAATTGCGAGAGGCTTATCGATTGGAGGCTGAACAAAATGCTCGAAAATAAAGAAATTATCCTGAGCGCCAAAGGGCTTACCAAGGAATTTGGATTTGGGGCGACGAAAACGCTGGCGGTTGATCATGTGGACATTGACCTCTATAAAGGTGAGGTTGTCTCGATCGTGGGGGAATCTGGCAGCGGAAAAACCACTTTTTCGAAAATGATTCTAGGATTAATCAGTATCACAGCAGGCGAGATATACTTCCAGGGGAAATTACGCAATATCAGGACTAATAAGCAGAAACAGGAATACTGGAAAAATATTCAGGCGATATTTCAGGATCCGTTCTCTTCATATAACATTTTTCACAAAATTGATGCCGTGCTTTTAGATTGTATCCGCATGCGGGGTGGTGGGAGGGCTCCCCGTGAGAAAAAAGTGGAGATGATGACAGAAGCATGCAGCTTTGTCAACTTGAAGTACGAGGAATTGACCAACAAGTATCCTTTTGAACTTTCCGGCGGGCAGATGCAGCGCTTAATGATTGCTCGTATCTTCCTGTTGAAGCCGAAGATCTTGCTGGCTGATGAGCCGACCTCCATGATCGATGCGTGCTCACGCGCCACCATCCTGGATATGCTGATGCAGCTGCGGAATGAAATCGGCATGACGGTCATCTTCATCACCCATGATATCGGCTTGGCGTATTATGTATCTGATAAGGTATTTATCATGGAGCATGGGAAATTTGTGGAAAGCGGATCGGCCGATGAGGTGATACTAACACCGAGAGAACCTTACACTCGACGCCTGATCAGTGATGTTCCAAAGATATATGAAGAGTGGGATCTATCAACGGTCGAGTGTACCACTTGAGTATAAAAACAAGCAAAAAAACTTAATGCACGGATTATTGCACCAGCCATACCTTTGAGCAGATTGTGAACCCAAAAGGCGATTCGTTATGCATATTCAACCCCTAATTGGTGAGTGGCAATTTCGGCAGGCAAAGACCACCGAATGGATGCCGGCAAAAGTACCCGGAGGCGTCCACACAGACCTCCTGGCGATTGGATGCATTCCGGACCCCTTTGTGGGCGACAATGAAAAACGCGTACAGTGGGTAGCTGAATCAGATTGGGAGTACCGGTACAATTTTAGCTGCTCGGGGAATATTCTCACAGAAGACAAAATCTTTCTGGTATGTGACGGGCTGGACACACTGGCAACAGTCACCCTCAATGGTCACGATCTTGGTCGCACCGATAACATGTTCCGACAGTATGAATGGGAAGTCAAACCATTTTTAAATTCAGAAGACGGAAATGCGATAACCATTACTTTCGCTTCACCGATAAAATATGCAGCGGAAAAGCAGGCAATTCGTCCGCTACCGGGTGTGCCTCAGGCTATACCGGGTGGTCCGCACTTGCGAAAAGCCCCATGTCAATTTGGCTGGGACTGGGGTCCACAGCTACCACCGATAGGCATCTGGAAGGATATCCGACTGGAAGGCCGCAGTGAGGCACGCCTTCAAGAAGTCCATCTTCAGCAGAACCACACGAGTGGAAAGGTTAGTGTTGAAGCTCGGGTAACTGTGCAGCACTGGGAAAACTTACCACGTAAGGTTAAAGTCCACATCAAAGCCCCGGATGGTCAAATTCTAGAAAATGAAACCATGGTCGGTGGGTCGGATGTGGCAATGGTCAAGGTGCCAATTCCAAAGCCCATGCTATGGTGGCCAAATGGATATGGGGATCAGCCGCTGTATAAAGTTGAAGTCTCGCTCATCTGCACCGATCCTTCCAAGGAAGGGCCGCTGGACCAAAGAAGCTACCAGCTCGGACTGCGGACGATTGAGCTGCGCCAGCACGAAGACGAATGGGGACGCTCCTTCACCTTTGTGGTCAACGGCGTCCAAATCTTCGCCAAGGGCTCCAATTGGATCCCAGCCGATTCATTCCCAACCCGCATCACGGATGAATCCCTTGAAGGTCTCATTCGTGCCGCCGCTGAAACCCACCAGAATATGCTGCGCGTGTGGGGTGGTGGATTCTATGAAGAAGAGCGTTTCTACGACCTGTGCGATCAATATGGCATTCTGGTGTGGCAGGAGTTCATCTTTTCGTGCAGTATTTATCCAGTAGATAAGCCAGACTTCCTGGAAAATGTCAAGCAGGAAGCTGTCCAGAATATACAACGGATTCGCCACCGCGCTAGCCTGGCATTGTGGTGCGGAAATAATGAGATGGAATGGGGTTGGGTGGATTGGAACTGGAATCGCCAGGAGCTGCAGGAATTAAAAATTGCTTACGACCAGTTCTTTCATCACACGCTGCCGGCGTGGTGCCAGGCGGAGGATCCGGACCACTCCTATTGGCCAAGCTCACCCTCCTCCGATACTCCATTCAAGGATCCGAACGGTCAGCGCCAGGGAGATTCGCATTATTGGGACGTCTGGCATAAGAGACAACCTTTTAGCTCTTATCGTGATCAATACCCGCGCTTCATGAGCGAGTTCGGTTTCCAAGCACTACCGCCTCTGGCAACCATCCGCACCTATGCTACCAAAGCCGATTGGAACATGACCTCCTACATCATGGAACAGCATCAGAAGAATGCCAGCGGAAACTCGCTGATGGTTGGACAGATGTTGGACACGTTCCGGCTGCCCAAGGATTTTGATTCGCTGGTGTATCTGAGCATGGCGCTCCAGGCGGAAGGCATTCGCTATGGTGTGGAACACTGGCGGCGTCACCCCGACCGGGTCGCCGGCACCCTGTACTGGCAGCTGAATGACTGCTGGCCGGTGGCTTCATGGTCGAGCCTGGACTATTTTGGGCGCTGGAAGGCGCTGCATTATGCGGCAAGGCGTTTCTACGCACCACTGATACTATCCATAGAGGACAAACCACCAGTACAGGCAGTATTTGTCACCAACGATACTCTCGAACCCTGGGAAGGTTCTGTGAGATGGTCATTGGATACCCTTGACGGAGAGGCTCTGACTAAAGGGGAAGATGAAGTAAAAGCTATGCCGCAAACCGCCACCCAGGTCAGCAATCTGGATTTTTCAAACTTTTTAAATGAAGGAAATTATCGCAGCCTGGTTTTTATCGCCGAGTTGTGGCAGGGAGAGATCTATATCTCCAGGCAGACTGCAGGTTTTACCCCGATAAAGCATCAGTCGCTGACTGATCCGTTGATCACTGCTCGCTTGCGGGAAGAGAGCGGTCAGCTGCTGATCGAACTGACAGCCAAATCCCTGGCGCTACTGTTGGAGTTATCCCTTGTGGATACAGACGTTGTCTTCAATGATAATTACTTTAACCTGCCTGCAAATCGGACAACCAGGATTTCATGCCCCATACCAGCTGGATGGACTTTAAGCCAAGCGCAAAAAGCACTTCGCATTCAGTCTGTGTATGATTCATATTCACACTCAGCTTGAGTAAAAACGGCGAGATAGACAGCAGCCATTTTCAATACTTACGTCGCAACTGTTAACGGGACTTTTGAGAGGATTGAGTAATGACCCAGATTAACGACCTGATCAAAAAAATGTCATTGGAAGAAAAAGCCGCCATTTGTACAGGGGCCAGCCCCTGGGCAACCACACCGGTTGAACGGCTAGGGATTCCAGAGCTTTCCTTTTCAGACGGTCCGCATGGTGTGCGCAAGGTGGCAGATGTAAATGACTTCATCACCGGCAGTCTACCTGCCACCTGCTTTCCGACTGCCTCCTGTACAGCCTCTACATGGGATGTGGACCTGATCCACAGCATGGGGCAGGCGTTGGCTGAAGAATGTATGGCCTTAGGTGTGGACGTTGTGCTTGGTCCCGGGACGAACATGAAACGCACCCCATTGTGCGGGCGTAATTTTGAGTATTTATCCGAAGACCCTTATCTCGCTGGGAAGATGGCTGCCAGCTTTATCAACGGTGTACAAAGCAAAGGCGTTGGTACCTCCCTCAAACATTTCGCTACTAACAACCAGGAAACCCGGCGAATGACCATCAGCTCTGATATCGATGAACGGACTCTGCGGGAGATCTACCTGCCTGCTTTCGAGTCTGCGGTCAAAGCTGCCCAGCCCTGGACGGTGATGTGCTCCTATAACAAGCTTAATAGCATCTATGCCTCTGAGAATCACAAGCTGCTGGTGGAAATCCTCAAAAACGAGTGGGGATTCAATGGTTTCGTCATCTCAGACTGGGGGGCTGTGCATGACCGGGTAGCCGCCTTGAAAGGAGGCCTGGACCTGGAGATGCCTGGCCCGAGAGAGAGACGGGTAAAGGCGGTGGTGGAAGCCGTCCGATCAGGTACACTGAGTGAAGCTGTATTAGATGATTCAGTAGGGCGAATCCTGGGCGTCGTTTTAAAGGCTGCCAAAACCACAAAACGGGGTACGTTTAACAAAGAAACGCACCATGCCCTGGCACGACGGATTGCAGCTGAGGGAATGGTCCTGCTTAAAAACAATGGTATCCTGCCTCTGAAAAATCAGCACAACATCGCTGTAGTGGGTCGCTCTGCTAAGGAAGCGTATTTCCAAGGCGGGGGCAGCTCGCATATTAACCCAACCCAGTTGGATAGCCCTTTCTTGGAGCTTCAAAAATTGTCTGGTGATGCCTATTTGAGCTATACAGAGGGATATCCGGACGATGATTGTTTCGACCAAGCCCTAATCGATAAAGCGGTTGAAAATGCCGGCACTGCCGATGTGGCTTTACTGTATATAGCCTTGCCAAAGGCCAAGGAATCGGAAGGGTACGACCGATCTGACCTCGACTTAACAACTCAGCAAGTGGCATTAATCAAGGCTGTAACTGCCGTCCAACCAAAAACCGTCGTTATCCTTAATAATGGTGCGCCTGTGGTGATGAGCGAGTGGATTGACTGCACGTCAGCTGTTCTGGAAGCCTGGATGATGGGACAGGCAGGCGGAGGGGCAATTGCCGATGTGCTCTTTGGAAAAGTCAATCCCTCCGGCAAGTTGGCGGAAACTTTCCCGCTAAAGCTGGTAGATACACCTGCGCACATCAATTTCCCCGGAGGCAACGACGAGGTATTCTATGGTGAAGGCATTTTCATTGGCTATCGTTATTACGATGCCAGAGAGACGCGTGTGCTATTCCCGTTCGGCTTCGGAATGAGCTATACGACCTTTAAATACAGCAATCCGAAAGTATCAGCTTCAAACTTTAAGGATGTGGATGGCTTGAACGTTTCTGTAGATCTGACCAACACAGGCAAGTTGCAAGGCAAGGAAGTGGTCCAGGTCTACGTACACGACCACGAATCCCGCCTGGTCCGCCCACCGAAGGAACTAAAAGGCTTCGTTAAGGTTGAGCTGAAACCAGGCGAAACCAAAACAGTAATATTGGCGCTCGATTTCCGTGCTTTTGCATATTACCACCCAGGTTACAAGCAGTGGATCACCGAGGATGGGCAATTTGACATTTTGATCGGAGCTTCATCCAATGACATCCGCTGCAGTCAGACCGTTAATTTGCAATCGACCCAGGTGCTACCCAGCTTGCTTAATCGTGATTCCACCTTGCGAGATTGGCTGGATGACCCGGTTGGTAGGCGTGTAATTGAACCACTTGTCCGACAAATAGTAGCGCAAAAGCAGACCACCTCCAATGAAGTCCATAGTGAAGATCCCAGAGTTGCCTTGGAAGCCTCGGAATTTTTTATGGAATTACCTTTACGTGATTATTTACATTTTCAGGTGGCAGCAGAGTCAATGTCACCAGAGCAATTGGTCGAAGGTTTGCTTGCGCAAGTAAATCAAAATATTAGCCATAAATAGCGTTCTGTGCCTGACAGCTGGCGGAAGGTCGTGATTATTATAAATATCCATGCCTAGCTGAAGGCGAATTGCATCAGGTGATCACAGTACAGTAGAAACACATTATCACCAAGAGGATAACATGCGATTTGGATATTTTGACGACGAACAGCGCGAATACGTTATCACCCAGCCCGACACCCCACTGCCTTGGATCAATTACTTGGGCAGCGAGGAATTCTTCGGGATCATCTCCAATACTGCCGGGGGGTATTCTTTTTACAAGGATGCGCGGCTCCGTCGGCTGACACGCTATCGATATAATAATGCCCCGCTTGATACAGGCGGGCGTTACGTCTACCTGCGCGATGATGAGGCATCGACACCTCAATTCTGGTCACCCACCTGGCAGCCTACTCGTACCAACCTGGACGAATACGAATGCCGGCATGGAATGGGTTACACTACGATCCAATCCATCCAGAAAGGGATTCGAGCCCGTCTGCGCTACTTCATCCCACCCGGCGAGAACATGGAAATCTGGGAGCTTAACCTCACCAACCTGCGTGAGCAAGATGCTAATTTATCTATCTACGCAGCAGTCGAGTTCTGCTTGTGGGATGCGATGGACGATGCCACCAACTTCCAACGCAATTATTCCGTGGGTGAAGTGGAAGTGGTGGACGGAGTGATCTATCACAAGACCGAGTACCGCGAGCGGCGTGACCATTTTGCTTATTTCACCTGCTCTGAGGCGCTAGCAAGTTTCGATACTGGCCGTGAAGCATTCTTAGGAGCATATCGCGGTTGGGATGCGCCTGCCGGCGTGGAAAAGGGAGTGTTAGACAATTCCATCGCTCACGGTTGGCAGCCCGTCGGAGCCCTGCATGTGCATGTGAATTTGAAAGCTGCTGATCAGCGAACGGTCACATTCATGCTCGGCTACCATGAAAACTCGACGGAGGATAAATTCGACTCACCTGGTTCCCAAACGATCAACAAACGCACTGTCCTGCCCATTATTCAGAAGTACCGGAGCACAGATGCAGTTCAAGCTGCCTTCGAAAAGCTGCAACTCTACTGGAACGGACTCTTGGACACGGTCCAGGTGCGCACGCCCGATATCCATACTGACCGCATGGTGAATATATGGAACGTGTGCCAACTGATGGCTACATTCAATTTTTCCCGCTCAGCTTCCTATTTTGAGTCGGGCATCGGGCGCGGGATGGGCTTCCGGGATTCAAACCAAGACTTGCTGGGGTTCATGCCTCTGGCACCGGCAAAGGCACGTCAACGCATCATTGACCTGGCAGCCACTCAGCTGCCAACAGGAGGTGCTTATCACCAGTATCAGCCACTGACCAAACGCGGTAACAACGAAGTCGGCTCGGGCTTCAATGATGACCCGTTGTGGCTAGTGTTATCGACAGCCGCTTATATCAAGGAAAGTGGGGATTGGACAATTCTGGATGAATCGGTTCCATACGATAACACACTGGGTAGCGAGCAACCCCTATATGAGCATCTACAACGCAGCATGCAGTATATTCTTGACCGACTCGGCCCGCACGGTCTGCCGCTCATCGGGCGTGCTGATTGGAATGACTGCCTCAACCTGAATTGCTTCTCCTCCACGCCCGGACAGTCCTTCCAGACCACGACAAACAAGGATGGCAAGGTGGCGGAGAGCGTGTTCATCGCCGGCTTGTTCATCCTGGCCGCCAGTGAGATGAATGAAATTGCCAAGCGCAGGGAAGGTGAATCTTCGGCTGAGCGCTATACTCTTGCTTCCCGGCAGATCGAAAATGCAGTCTGGGAGGCAGGTTGGGATGGCGCCTGGTTCCGGCGGGCATATGATGATTTTGGCGACCCTGTCGGTTCGAGTCAGTGCACAGAAGGCCAGATATTCATCGAACCGCAAGGAATGTGCGTTATGGCAGGCCTGGGGATCATGGACGGACGTGCCAGGCTGGCGCTGGATTCGGTGGCCAATAGGCTGGCTACTCCTCATGGCATCATGCTGCACCAGCCGGGGTATACCCATTATCACCTCAACCTCGGGGAGATCTCCTCGTATCCACCAGGCTATAAGGAAAATGGCAGCGTTTTTTGCCACACTAACCCATGGGTTATGATCGCTGAAGCCAAGCTGGGTAATGGTGCTGCAGCCCATGACTATTACCTGCGCATCAACCCATCCAAGAGAGAGACGATCAGCGAGGTGCACCGCTGTGAGCCGTATGTATACGCCCAGATGATCGCCGGGCGCGAGGCTCCAGCGTATGGCGAGGCTAAAAACTCCTGGCTGACGGGCACTGCCGCATGGAATTACGTCGCCATTACCCAGTGGATCTTGGGCATCCGACCAGAGTTTGATGGCCTGCGGATTGATCCGTGCATTCCGCCGGAATGGGATGGTTTTACAGTTGAACGCAGCTTCAGAGGCAGTCGGCTGCATATCAGGGTGCATAATCCGGAACACGTTTGCTGGGGCGTGGTGAGGTTCGAAGTGGATGGACATACGATGACAGGGAACCTCGTGCAGGTTGGTGAATCACCAGCTGATCACAACGTGGACATATGGCTGGGGAAGTGATGGGTAGGAAAAATGGATGAGAATGTGTTGGATATAAAAGAATATCGAGGCGAAGGCTATCGGCCGTTGATCTATTTTGGTGCATGGCGAGTGGCAATCTTGCGTTGGATAGAGACAACTCTGCCAGAAAAGATCACCTACTTGGAACGCCACACCCAAACGGATGAAGTTTTTATTTTGTTGGAGGGACAGGCAGCGCTGATCCTGGGAGGAAATGGTCCGATGGTAACAGGTCTGGAGAGGCATGTCATGGAAGGCGGCAAATTATACAACGTCAGGCAGAATGTCTGGCACAGCGTTATTATGAGCCGAGATGCGATGATTTTAATTGTGGAAAATCAGGATACTGGGGAAAGTAATTCTGAATATTACCACCTGATCGAAATTCAAAAAAAAGAAATTATGGGCATGGGGGTTTAATCGCAGCAACGCGGAACATATCCATTAGTCACAAAGGAAAAACAATGACTTTCATACTCAAAACTCCTACCTCGTTCAACCTACCGGCTGTGGTACGTTCCCACGGATGGATCCAAATGCCACCATTCGCTGAAACTCAGCACCATGGACTTTCGTATGTGATCCACTTGAGCACAGGAAAAGTGTTACGATTCGAAGCCAACCCAGTGGATAATGCTGTCCGGGTAGACACAACCGAGGCGATATCTGAAATTGAGCAAGCTGAGCTCAACCAGACCATCACGTGGATGCTCGACCTAGACCAGGATTTTACAGAATTCTACGCACTGGCAAGGCAAGAACCCAAACTTGCCAAGATGGTCGAGCGACAGGCAGGCCGAGTGTTGCGCTCACCAACGCTATTTGAGGATGTCATCCGAACGCTGCTCACCACCAATACGCTATGGAAACATACACTACGCATGTGCCGTGAGCTGACCAAGCGTTATGGCGAGGCGCTCTTGTGTGATCCAGAACAGCACGCTTTTCCCACTCCTGAACGCCTGGCGCGAGTGGACGAGCCGACGTTGCGTGAACTGTGCCGCATGGGCTACCGTGCCCAATATGTCAATGAGCTTTCCAACCGTGTAGCAGCTGGTGTGCTTGATCTTGAAGGCTTCAAAACCAGCTCCCTGCCCACCCTTGAGCTGCGGAAGGAGCTGATGACCATCAAAGGTGTGGGTGGGTATGCGGCGGCAAACCTGCTCATGCTGCTGGGGCGCTACGATTATCTGCCGGTAGATTCTTGGGCGCTAAAGGTTGTGTCAAAGGAATTCTACGGAGGCGAGAAAGTCACTCCAAAACAAGTGCTATCAAGCTTTGAGCGCTGGGGGAAGTGGCAGGGACTGGCATATTGGTTCTGGGATTGGACACCTGATCAATAATTTGCATATAATACAGTCCTCACAGTAGAAGCGCGAAAAACATCGCACCTATGAAGCGGTTTTAAAAACCTGTGAGGTCTTTTTTATTATAGCTTGTATAGCTCTCCATACTTGGACTTCAGGTAAGCGATATACGGCTCGATAGTGAGCGGACCGCCTGTTACGCGCTCGATAAGCTCGTTGGCGGTGAACTTGCGCCCGTGCTGGTAAATATTATCCACCAGCCAACTGTGCAGGGTTTCAAATTTCCCCTGTGACATTTCAGCCGGGATTTCTGGGTGGGCATTGACTGCCCGGGAGAAAAACAAGGCGCTCATGATGTTCCCCAGTGAATAACCCTGGAACGAACCACCAACAGGACCACTGAACCAGTGCACATCTTGCATCACGCCATCGCGGTCGTCGGAAGCGCGGAGGCCCATATCGGCGTAATAGCGCCCATGCCAATACTCGGGCAGGTCGCGCACTAGTAAGTTGCCCTCCAGAAGTGCCAACTCGATATCAAAGCGAATCATCACATGCAGGTTATAAGTTACCTCGTCGGCTTCGGTACGAAGCAGCGACCGTTGTACCTTGTTGACTGCCCGATAGAACGTATCCAGGGACACATGCTCAAGCTGGCCTGGGAAGCGAGCCTGCAACTTGGGGAAGAAGTACTCCCAAAAGCCCCGGCTACGCCCCACCAGGTTCTCCCAGGTGCGCGACTGGCTCTCGTGCACGCCGGCTGAAGTGCCTCCGGCTAGTGGGGTGCCTTCCAGCTCCTGCCGAATACCCAGCTCGTACATACCATGCCCCGATTCGTGAATGTCGGAGAACAGGCTGTAGCTCAGGTCATCTTCGTTCACCCGCGTGGTGATGCGCACATCTCCAAGGGAGAAGCTGGTCATGAATGGATGATGGGTGAGGTCGCGCCGCCCACGGTTAAAGTCAAAGCCAAGTGTTTTGATCACTTCCTCACCGAACGCCAGCTGTTCTGCCTGGGGGTAATGCTGCTTGAGGCAGGTGTCATCTGCAGGAGGCTGGGAGGTGATCGCCTGGACAATAGGGATCAACTCACGCCGCAACTGGGCGAAGAGAGTGCGCAAGGTGGTGGCTTTCATGCCATAATCAGAAAAATCGATCAGCGGGTCGGCAATGTGTTCGAATCCGGGGAAGAAGTCAGACATACGGCGGGAGAGATCAACGCCCTTTTCTAACAAGGGCTCGAGCGCCTTGAAGTTGTTTTCTGGGCGGGCGGTCACCCAAGTATTGTATATTTTGGAAAAGTGCTCGTACATCTCGCCGACAAATTGAGGCGGTACTCTTATCGAGCGCTCGAAATCCCTCCTGGCTACACGGATGAGCGAAGCATCGTCCGAATCGAAGGGAAGACTCTCTTCGTAAGGACGAAGGGCATCCAGCAGTCGGCCGATTTCAGGGTCGATTGATTTTTCATGCGCAAGCCTACCGAGGAGGGCACTCTGCCTGCCGCGCGCCGCAGCGCCACCCGGCGGCATATAAGTGGCCTCATCCCAGTTCAGTAAAGCGCCGATGTGTTCCAGGTCATAGATTTCCATCAAACGGGTTTTTATCTCATTCAACTGTTTTTCCATTGTGTTCACCTCGAGGTGAGAAATTCCCCGGATAATTATAATGCGAATTGGCGATGGGGCTTGCAACGTAAATTAATAATTTCCACCGCAGAGAACGCCGAGAGCGCAGAGAATGAATAATCACCAACACCCGCCAAAAACTGTCGAGGGCAGGCGTATAAACACACAACTACACAGATAAATACTATTTCTGTCACCGTTTGTAATGATCGCTGAATAATCCGTCCTCTAAAAACACGTTCGTGAAACATTTGAAAAAGATGGACAAACCGTGAGATATTTGAATTGTGTAAAAAATTCAATTTCATTCAATTCATATTTGGCAATGGCGACTTCAGTCACACCAATATAAAAACCAGGATCGATGAACCTGCTGATGGAGCACTTGTTCTGGGGTGAGTTCGTATACATAATTTAGGTTTAGCGGATTCGTTTGATTGAAAAAACGATGAGGAACGAATATCTTTCGAGAATTCAGGTATTATTGACGGAGGAGGGAAGTGAGACCTGGATTATGAACTTTATCACAGCGCATCGAGAAATTTCTTGGAATAGGAGGAGATCGGATTCATGGAATAACATCCATGAAGGGTTAACAAAAAAAACATATTATTTAACGAGTGAACTTTGAGCAGGACTGAAGTGATTTGTTTTGAAAAAAAATAAAAGAATTCAATTCTTTTTCTCCTCGCCAGAAGTGAACTTAATATATACAGTCACCGCCACCATCATCTCGAAAATGAAGTTCGATTCGAGGAAATAACAAAAGGACGGAAGAGATGTTTATGGATAGATGTAATTACTCACCAGCTGAAGATTTACATTTGTAGCAGCGCAGGGGAGGAATCCCAAATACCTCATTTCAAATCCCTCCCCTGCGCATCTACAAGGTTCACAAAATAGGCAATATAAATCATTCGAATTTTCCAGATTGGATATACAAACATGTGTGTATGACGGCTTCCTCACATGATTTTTGATTAATAGGATAATACTTAGGAATGTGGTGAGTAATTACGGATAGATTATAGCACAATTGTTCTATTCCACAAGGGGTTTAAGAAGTTTTAAGATTATTCATCTTTCATCCGCTTGTAACGGGGAGGACGATATGATCTCAGGGAGTTGTGAACGAGAGAGATTCACCCTGGCAGGCGTAGAGCGCAGTTGATGAATGGGAATAATACTTGATCAAGGTCAGGTAGGATCTCAGGGTAGGGGGCAAGCGCCCATACTTCGTTGGATTTCAGACAAACGCCTCCAATGCTAACCTACAAAAGTCAGGAAAGAAACATCTCATACGACCAAGATACAAATATTCTTCGGATAGGAGAAGAATTAGAATTATGTAAAATCCACTAAAATTCACTCACCACAAATTCGAATCCTATTCACATATCGTTTATAATACGGCAAATTTCATACTATTACCTCACTTATTACTGGTTACCAAACAAGATGAATGATACACAAGGGTGCGAAAATCACCTCTCCCTGGAACCATTGACTACCGAAAGGATCAGGGAATTATGGTCCCAGACCTATAACCGGGAAGGCAAGCCTGACTGGTCGCATCTATTTCCGTACTATCACGATGATATCGTTTTTGAAGACATCATCCAACGCATCGAAAGTAAAGAGGAATTCATGGCGATGTGCGGGAGGCTGACTAAACGGTGTGAACAGCTTAATATGGATATCCTCTCTATTGTTATGGATCATCATGAGGTATTCTTCCAGTGGAAAATGATGATGAACTTTAAAAGGTTCCCGACAAACATCCTATACGGCTGCACCAAGCTCAGTATCGGTGAAGACAACCGGATCATTTACCAGAGGGATTACTTCGATTTGTGGGGAACTATCCTAAACGGCATCCCACTGCTACGAAAATCGTATTGGAAGTTCATGCACCGGTACTTCGGTTAGCTGGTCTGCAAGCATGAAACTACCTGAAGAACTCCAATTTATCGCTAATGCCCGGATGACACAGAAAACCACCAATGCACGTATGGATGGGAAGGTGTGCATACTCACTGGTGCGACCTCCGGAGTTGGCTATCAGGCAGCGAAAAGGTTGGCTCAAGGTGGTGCGCACCTGGTGCTGGTCTGCCGCAACCATGAGAAGGCAGTAAAAGTGCAAGATGAATTAGAGGGTGAATATGGAGTGCCGGTCGAGGCGATGCAAGCAGATTTTTCATGCCTAAGCGAAGTTCATCAGACTGCGGGAACCATATTAACAGATTACAAACGCATCGATGTTCTCATCAACAACGCCGGTTTGCACAACACCCACCGCACCCTGACAAGAGAGGGCGTCGAGACGGTATTTTGCGTAAACCACCTAGCGTCTTTTTTACTCACACGCCTGCTGCTCAACCGACTGATTGAGAGCGCACCAGCCCGAATCATCCAGGTGAATTCGCAGGGTCACCGCTTCGGAGGTCTGGATCTGGATGACCTGAATTGGGAGCGGAGGCATTACAGAGGACTGCAGGGGTATGGGGCTTCAAAAGTCGCCCAACTGCTGACAGTCTGGGAGCTGGCAGACCAGCTGAAAGGCAGTGGCGTGACGATCAATGCCATGCATCCGGGTGAGGTAAGATCCAATATTGGCATGAACAACGGGACATTATACCGTTTGTACCAACGCTATTTGATCTGGTGGATGCTCAAAGAACCGGTCATTTCGGGGGAGGCTATTTATTATCTAGCAGCTGCACCCGAAATGCAAGCAGTAAGCGGCAGGTTTTTCAACCAAACGATCGATGAGAAACCAGCTCGATATGCCCTGGATAGAGGTCTGGGTAAGCGCATCTGGGCGATCAGCGAACAATTGACCGGTTTGGCGTGAATGTCGGTAAACAGGATCACGATAAAACCTCTTCTCGATCTTTGATCATGGGCAGTATTAAGAAACTTGCGGCTGCTTGTTTATCAGTTGATATTTAGTGCATATGGGTATGAATTTAAGGAATGAATATGGAATATGATGCTATTGTCGTAGGTGGCGGGATTGCTGGCTTAACTACTAGTGCATATCTTTCCAAAGCCGGGTACCGCACCCTGTTATGCGAGAAGGAACCTTCCTGTGGAGGACTGATCAACTCCTTCGAACGGGATGGTTTCGTGTTTGATGGCGGGATCCGAGCAGTGGAAAATTCAGGGGTGTTATTCCCCATGCTCAGGCATCTAGGCGTTGACCTCGAGCTGGTCAAAAACCACATCTCGCTTGGCATTGAAGACCGAGTCATTCGATTGGAAAGCGTCGAAAACGTTGAGGATTACCAGAAACTGCTCATCGGGCTGTACCCCGAGAGTATAAATGAAATCAACAATATTATCTCGCAAATCCGGTTGATCATGCGGTATATGAAGGTTCAATATGGCATAGATAACCCCATCTTTTTGGATATGAAGAAAGACCGCGAGTACCTGGTGAAGGAAATCCTACCCTGGATGCTGAAATATGCCCTGACCGTGCGAAAAATAACAGCATTAAACGTGCCGGTGGTGGATTTTTTGAGGCAATACACCCACAACCAGAGCCTGCTGGACATCATCTCACAGCATTTCTTTCAAGGAACCCCGGCTTTCTTCGCCCTAAGCTACATCAAGCTTTACCTGGATTATTCTTACCCAGTGGGTGGAACGGGTAAATTCGTAGAAATAATGGTGAGGTTTATTGACGAGCACGGGGGGCAGATCAGCAACAACACGGAAATCCAATGGATTGACCCGCAGAAACGGCAGGTGAGGGATGCACAGGGGAACGAGCACAATTACCGCAGGCTGGTGTGGGCGGCAGACCTGAAGTCCTTTTACCGGTTAGTCAACCTGGATAAGATTGAGGAAGGGCCGATAAAAAAAGCAATCCTAGACCGACAGTTGGAAGTCGCCGATAAATTGGGCAACGATTCCATCTATACAGTATTCCTCGCAGTTAACCTCGAAAAGAACTACTTTTCTAACAAGTCTAGTGAGCACTTCTTTTACACGCCTAGCAGGTTAGGCCAATCGCTAGCCGGACCACTCCCTATCCAGGCAGAGCGGGGTGAAATTGAAAAATGGCTAGAAAAATTCTTTGCACTGACAACCTATGAAATTTCTATCCCGGTGATGCGTGATGAGACACTGGCACCCGCCGGGAAGACCGGCTTGATCGTGAGTGTGCTTTTCGACTATCAGCTCACACAACATATTCAAGAGATGGGTTGGTACGATGATTTTAAATCCTTGTGCGAGAGATGCATGGTCAACACCTTGGATGGTTCTATATACCCAGGAATAAAGGCGGCTATCCTGCAGCAATTCAGCTCCACACCACTGACGATGGCCAAGGTGGCGGGCAACTCAGAAGGAGCCATCACGGGATGGGCATTTAGTAACCACCCTATGCCAGCAGAAAGCAGGCTGCCTAAAATTATGAATTCCATTTCGACACCTGTACCAGGAATATTCCAGGCAGGTCAGTGGACATACAGCCCAGCCGGATTGCCGATATCGATCATAACAGGCAAGCTGGCAGCTGACAGGGTGAATAAGGAATTAAGGAAAAAATAAGCAGGATAATGCGTCTGGAGAGGCTATAGCAGGCGATGCACTCGATGGTAATGGGAAGATAGGGGCTAGTATATGCGCTACCAAAACTGGTGGCACAATACCAGCTTCTACATCTTGAGAAGATTAAGGATAGGCACAGGGGATCAGGATTAATAATTGTTGATCAAATCCCTCTCGCCCGGTCTGATGTCAGACCGGGCGGGTGTGCGACTACAATTGTAATTTTGTATAGATCCTATATAAAAATGATCTGGGCACCGGGTGTGAGATCGATAAAATCACTGGCAGTCAATACCTTTTCGACGCCTTTGATAAAGTCATCCTGGGTAAGATTATACATGTCGCAGGTCATCTTGCAGGGGTACAACTTGGCACCTGCGTCCATCAGCATCTGCAGATACTCTCGTACCGGAGGGACGTCAAGTTTCTTCATCTTGCTTTTCATAAGAGATGTGGCGAAGGGGGTCATGCCTGGAAGGCCACCCATGAATTGCGGGATACCGATGTTGCCTGGCACACCCATCATGCTCATCTTCATGCTGGCGTTGCCGATGGGTGGGACTTCCAGGTGATCGACGCGGTCCTCGCGGATCATATCGAGTCCCCAGAAGGTGAAGAAGATGGAAACGTCAACACCGTTGCCAACGGCAGCCCAGCCCATGATCAGAGCAGGGTATGCCATGTCGAGGTTGCCTTTGGAGCAGATAAATGCCATGTGGCGGTTATCATTGTGATCAGTCATGTGATTGTCTCCTAGTTGTTTGGTAAATATTTATAAAACATACCTGATTTTCATCGTGCCTGTTTCTGTCAGGTGAGAGAACATACAATGTGTCTGAAGAAGATTGATTCATAACAGAGAACGCTCCTTCCCCGAAAACCAGCGGGGATTCCGCAATGACATCCGGGTGGAGGAGATTCTTGCGTCACGAAGTACGCTCCTCGATGACAAGAATTACACACAGCCTTCGGGCTTGCCGAGACCAGCGATCCGGGCGACTTTCTTGGCAGGACCCTTGGGGAAGAGAGCAAACAGCTCCTTGGTGGTTACACCGGCGTTGGAAGTGATGGTGCGCAGAGTGGGGGCGGCGCCGCTCTGGACTGCTGTTTGGCGGGCGAAGTCGATCACCTTCCAATGAGCGGGAGATAGCTCCACCAGGCCTTCATCCTTGGCCATCTCGACAGCGATATCTTTGGTCCACTCTGCCGGATTGGTCATGTATCCTTCTTCGTTCACCTGCACTGTTTTCCCTGCAATCATTTTTGTTGGCATACGGTTACTCCTTTACTTTCGTTATGAATTATTAGCTGCCAATATGGCGCTTGTCGATTAACTGTTTATTCTGGCTTAGTGGTCTTGACCGCCTGGGCGCCGAGCACCTGCATGATGCGCAGGGAGAGGGCGAGCCCACGACGAACGTCGGGGTTATTCAGCTGGCGGACCAATCCCAGATTTGAAGTATTCACAGGTTTTGCCAGCTCTTGCCTGGCTTCCGCCAATGTATCCTGGGCAAAGTCAAATACTTCAGGCTGGGCGAAATCTTTAACCAGGCTGGCAATCTGAGGCAGACTGTCTCCCAATCGGTTAAGTTCTTCCTCGCTGAAGGAAGCAACGATATGGTCCATCAGGTCGGCACTGCCGCGGGCGAAGGTGAAGTATCCTTTAGCTTCCAAACCTGCCATGAGGTCAACGACCTTACCGAAGGCGTCATCTGCGAGCGGGCCGACGGTCTCGAGCAGGTCAGTTAGGCTCTCCAGCTGGTCGAGCAACTTCTCCAAGTTGCGACCATTGCGCAGCAAGCGCTTGAGCAAGCGCAGCAGGTCACTTAGGTCGATGTACTCCTGGACTTCCTCCAACTGTTCGACCGCCAGGGTGAACGCCTGGTTGGCTAGGGGTGTGATATCACGCACAAGCTCAGCACGCTCGTTGCGCTGGCGCTCGTTGATCTGTGCCTGCTCACTCAGGTAGCTTACCTGAGCAGTTAGCAGATCAATCTTCTGATTCAGCTTTTGCAGAGTTGCGTCCATGGCGCCTCCTTAGTAATTGTTCCACTTGCCTGCCATGCTCATCAGTGCAGGCAGGGGAAGCTGCTGACCTTTGAGGAGCAAGTTCCAGTACATCCAGCGGAACATCATCTTTCCCCAGTGGTTCATTTCAGACTCTTGCAGCAAGGAGAACGGCCCAATCCCTGGGAGTGGGTAACGCCCTGGCAGGGGCTCGACATCATAGTTGAAGTCGATCAGGAGACCCTTGCCGAAGCCAGATTCAATGAAGCAGTTGGCATGTCCATCGAAGGTGGGCAACATTTCCAGACCGTCAATGTGGCGCATAAAATTCTCGGTGAAACATTCGGTGGCAAAATGGGCTACCGAACCGGCTTTGGAAGTGGGAATATTGGCGGCGTCACCCAGGACGAATATGTTGTCGTATTTCGGATGCAGGAAGGTGTGCTTGTCCACAGGGATGAAATTCAACTCATCCCCCAACCCTGACCGGGCGATGACTTCATCACCCATATTCAGAGGGATGCTCACCAGTAGATCGTACTCAATCTCCTGCTCATCGTAGGAGACGATCTTTTTAGCATCAGGATCAACGTGCTCGACCATAAAATCGGGAACCACCTTGATTCCCTTCTGGTCGAGGATGTCACCCAAATAGCGGGAGGCGACGGGCTTGGTGAAAGCTCCGGAAAGCGGGGTGGCGTAAGTGATATCGACTTTCTCACGTAATCCCTGTTCGTGAAAGAACCAATCGGCAAGCATAAGGAATTCAAGGGGTGCCACGGGGCATTTGATGGGAGTCTCCACCACGTTGACCACCATGCGCCCACCCTGCCAGTTGCGCAGGTACTTGGCAAGGGCCTGGGCTCCATCAATGGTGTAAAACTCGTGGATAGTGCTGCGCCATTCGTGTTCTGTGAGGCCCGGGGTTTGTTCGGGGTGCACCTGGCAACCTGTGGCGATCACCAGGAAGTCGTAATTAAGCAGCCTGCCGCCATTTTCCAGCTTCACCTGGTTATGTTCAGGGTCGATATGCTCGATGGGCGACATAATCATCTCTGCCCCGGCGGGGATGAAATCGCGCTTGGGTTTGATCACGTCATTCTTGCTATAGATGCCGAACGGGAGGAACAAGAAACCTGGCTGATAATAATGTACCTCATTTTGATCGACGAGGGTGATGTGCCATTCATCACGGTCCAGTGCACGTGCCAGGCGGTTAGCGACCATGGTGCCAGCAGTACCAGCGCCAAGGATAAGGAGTTTTTTCATTGGATATTCCTTCTTTTGAGATGAATTATGAAGTCGGGTGGTTCAGGGTATCAGCCAGGGCGGCCTGGCTCTTAAGCTTGTTCGCCAATACGCTGCGCAGCAGGTCGAGGGCTTCGATGAGGCGTTCATCTGCCAGGCTGTATTCAATGGTGGGACCGATGCGAGTGGTGGTGACCATTCCGCGCTCGCGCAAGATTTTAAGATGGCGCGAAATCATGGGCTGGCTGAGGTCTAGAAGTTCAACGAGTTCATTAACATTGCGTGGTTTTTCATGTAGGGCGTACAAAATGAGGATCCGTTTGGGGTCTGCCAGACCGGCGCAGATCTCGGCATGCAATTGGTTAATCTCTTGTTCGAGGGCGTACGGCATATTAGCTCCTAGCATATATACGTATATGCATATATATAAGTGATTATAATCACAAGAAAGAGAATGTATAGTGATATATGTCACATTTAAATTGTGAGGGTTGTTATGGGGAGGCGGGTAGATTGTGTGAGAATGAATTAATTAGTGCTTCGGGCGATTTCCGTACGGTCAAATAATTGACGGGACAGATCCGACCTTACAATAATTTCGGTGTGGATAATGAAAAAATTGTAACTTAGGATGGCTTGGAAAATCCATAGAAACACAAATGCAGGATGGTTTTGGATTGAAATCGATTCAGGTTTCGGTAGGAAAATGGAATACTCCGGGTTTTTCGTAGTCATCAAAGCCAGATAAGACGACGATGGCATTGGTTACGGTATTACCCGGGTTGCGCCAGCGGTGAGTGAGCCGGGCAGCGAACAGCAGGCTGTCACCAGCCTCAAGCAGGTAATATTTCCCCTCCACTTCATACTCGAGCTTACCGCGCAGACACATGACAAACTCACTGCCTGTATGGACGATTTTTTCCTGACCACTCTCGGCACCGCTTTCCAGAGTCAGCATGAAAGGCTGCATCCTGCCAGTGAATGCTTCTCCACCCAACCCCTCCCAGACACCCAAAGGAAAGGGTATATGCGTCCGGTCTGAGACGGATCGAAAAACTATAGCCTCCTGGGCTTGATCCTGGCGAAACAAGGCGGTAATGGGGACATTCAGCGCGTCAGTCAGACGATAGAGCGTACTGACTGAGGGCGAGGTTAGACCACGCTCGATCATACTCAGAGCATTGGCAGACAAACCACTAATCCGACTCAACTCACGGATGGAAATACCCCGCTCATCCCGTAACTGCCTTAGCAACTGACCTACATATACAGATGGTGCTTCCCGGTCAAACATTGATGATATTCCTTCCAATGTCCTATATAATTACACAAGAGTACCTATTAATGTGACAGCATCACAAATTATTTGTGACGAATAATACTTTATATGTTACAGGATATCCGTTAATATATCATAAATTGGAATATTCGTATGTACATATATTGGACAAACCACCTATGACCAATCCCCAACTGACCCAGGAAGTTTCACAGCTCCATGCGGATATTTGTTCCGCCTTAGCTGACCCCAACCGGATTTTAATGATCTATGCCCTGGCTGAAAAACCTCGTTCGGTGAATGACCTGACCGAAGAATTAGGCATCAGCCAACCCGCGACTTCCCGTAACTTGAAGGTACTGCGGGAGAGAGGGCTAGTGTACACCGTCCGCCAGGGGACGACGCTGGAATATCACCTGACGGATATGCGTTTGGTAGATGCATTGAATACGCTGCGTATGGTGCTGCGTGACCGGCTGACCTACCGGGCCAATCTGATGGAGAGTGCCGATGAGACCAACCAGGTAGCTAACGAGGCTTAATCTACTAAATTCGATCATGAAGTAACAATTCTTGGTAAAGGAAACTTTTTTGAGGAGGAAAGCATGCCACATCCGAGGATACGTTATTTAATATCCATCTTTCTTGGAGCATTGCTAATCGCTGGCTTTTTTTTGCTATTAAACACCACAAGGACCAGCGCTCAATGCGGGTCCCAGGCATCGTCGTGTAAAAATTGCCATGAAACGGAAGCTCAGGACCCGGTCAATAATGACGGAACCGCCTGGCACACCCAACATACCCAGATCGATGCGTGTGTCAGCTGCCATGCCGGGAACCCCCAAAGCACCGACAAAGCTACGTCACACACCGGCATGGTGCCGTGGTTCTCCGATGTAAAAGCAGGTTGTGCTTCTTGTCACCCTAGCGATTACGAGCAACTGGCGCAGCAATATGCCACCACGCTGGGAGTGACCCTGGGCGGAGGCGGAACCACACCCCCTGTAGCAACCCCTGAAGCCACATCAGTAACAACTTCAACGATGGAGACTCTGCCTACTGGTGGTGGAGGGGGTATCGTCGTCAGCCAGCCCGGTTCAATCGATTACATCCAGCAGTACCAACAAACCGTGCTCGGTGAGCACCCGATCAACTGGGGGAATGTAATCCTGGTGGTGATCATCCTGGCATTGTTACTGGGTGGGGGCGCGTTTGTTTATTGGAACGAACGGCGCCGCAGAGGCTTGAAAGGATTCTTTGGCTCCCGAGCAGTCCATGCACCTGTGGAAGGGCAAATACCGGTGGTGGAAGGCTACTCGGGCGAAGTAACCGAGCTCCTGCCGCTCATCGCCAAACTGAACCCGGTGGGACTGCACGCCCTCAAACGCATCCTGGCCAACCCTGAACAGGCAAACGAGATGCTGCATGCATTATCACACCTCGACCCCGAGCTGGTGAAGCGGGTGCAGTCACTGGATAGAGATGCACGTGCATTGCTGATGGGATTAGCGGGTCGCTGATCCACAGATCATCAGATACCAATATTTGGAGGAATTATGAATCAAATCAAAGCATTTATATCCCAAAAGACATGGTCACCCTACCTGGCGGGCATCCTTCTGGGCATTGTTGGTCTGCTCACGGTGCTGCTTGCCAACACCCTGCTCGGTGCTTCAGGGGCGTTCGAAAGCATCGTAGGCTTGATTGGCAAGAAAATCGTTCCTGGCCTGTTCAGCAACGTCTACTGGGGGGTGGAGGGAGGGCGGGCTATGCCCGTCATACGCCCTGAGATCACCTGGTCGGTGATCCTGCTCGTGGGTATCTTTTTCGGTGGAACACTGGCTGCTTTCTCCAGCCACACTTTCAAGTTCCGCTTCAACGATGATGCCCAATGGAAGCGCATCATTGGACCGCAGCCCTGGAAACGCTGGGTGATTGGTTTCGTCGGCGCGATCATCGTCGAATACGGAGCTGGGATTGCCGGCGGCTGCACCAGCGGTTTGGCTATCTCAGGCGGTATGCTGTTTGTGCCGGCGGCATTCCTATTCATGGCGGGATTCATGATCACTGGCGTTATTACCGCATTAATCGTTTACAGAAAGAGGTATTAAACCATGACTGTCTCAAGCGTTATCATCGCACTTGTACTGGGTGTTGGTTTTGGGTTTTCGCTTAACAAAGCCGGTCTGACCTCCTATAACAATATTGCCAACCAGTTCCGTTTCACCGACATGACCATCCTCAAATACATGATGACGGCAATCGTCACAGCGATGATCGGGCTGTACATCTTTCGCGGGCTGGGTTGGGTCACCTTCCCAACTGTGCCTGCCACTTATATCGTGGGGAACCTGATTGGCGGGCTGATTTTTGGAGTGGGAATGGCGGGCGCCGGGTACTGACCAGGCACCTGCGCCGCCGGGAGCGGCGAAGGCAAGCTGGATTATATGGGTCCTGGATTGTTGGGCTTTCTAGCTGGTGCGGTACTGTATGGTCTGACCTACTCAAAGGTATTCCCTGCCATTTCCAAGATCGCAAACCTTGGCAACGTTGTACTTCCTGATCTTTTGAATTTGAATCCCTATCTGACTGTATTTTTGTTTGCCCTGATCGTAATATTCCTGTTTTATTTGATTGAGCGGGCAGGGTTACAACGCAAAGATAAGGGAGAATAAGCACCTTGACCTGGATTGCCAATAAATTTGGCAGGACAGATTGAAAGGTTAATTATGCCGAAAACACAGATCTCACGACGTAACTTCCTAAAATTAGGCGCAGCGACAGCTTCAGCATTTGCGGTGGGGCAGTTCATCCCCCCACCTGTCGCCCAGGCAGCACGGCAGGCAGACATGCTGGATGGCAATGGCAGCGGGTACATCTGTACCATGTGCGAGATGTGCGTGTGGCGCTGCGGAGTGCGCGCCAAGGTGTTTGAGGGGCGTGTGGTCAAGCTAGAAGGCAACCCGGAACACCCACACTCCAAAGGAAGGCTTTGTGCCAGGGGTCAATCGGGACTGATGAACACCTACGACCCCGACCGGGTGCTCACCCCACTCATTCGTGTGGGTAAGCGCGGCGAGGGTAAATTCCGCCAGGCTTCGTGGGACGAAGCACTAGAAACAGTGGCGGAGAACATGCTGGCGATCAAGAATAAGTATGGAGCAGAGGCGATGGTTTTCTCATCCACACACAACCTGTCCCAGCCGCTATTCGAAAACCTGCTGTATGGATTTGGCTCCCCCAATTACGGCACCCAGCGAAGCCTGTGTTTCAATGCCATGATCGTCGCAAACACAATCACTTATGGAATGGAAGAGCCAGCCCGAGATTACAACCAGCTGAAATATCTGATCCTCACCGGGCGCAACCTGACGGAAGCCATTTCTACATCAGAAACCACTGATCTGATGGATTCCATCGCACTGGGAGCCAAGGTGGTGTATATCGACCCGCGTTTCACCAAGACAGCCTCCAAGGCGACTGAATGGCTGCCTGTGCGCCCTGGGACCGATCTGGCATTCCACTTGGCGATGATCAACGTGATCATCAGCGAGAAGCTTTACAATACCAGCTTCATTGATCAATACACGATAGGTTTTGAACAGTTGTCCTCGGCAGTGTTGAGCTACACCCCAGAGTGGGCAGCTACTCTGACCGGGCTGGAGGCAGACGTCATTCGGCGCATTGCGCGTGAGTTTGCTGCCGCAGGAAGATATGCCCTGGCGCACAATGGCTGGCGGACCTCCAACTTTATCAATTCCTTTCCAACAGAGCGTGCCATCACCATCCTTAATGCATTAATGGGCAATTGGGGGACGACCATGTTCCCGGTAGAGGACGAAACCGCAGGCCTGGGCAGCCCTCCCCAACCACCCTACCCGCGCATTTCCGCCCAACGCCTGGACGGTGTGCCCTGGATGTATCCATTCGTCCCGCTCAAGATCGGTGTTTTCCAACAACTGCGCGATTCAATTGTGGAAGGGAAACCTTACGAAGCCCACGGTTGGTTCATTTCACGCCAGAATCCGGTGCTATCTTTGCCAGACCGCCAGAAGACCCTAGAAGCTTTCAACAAAATGGATTTCATCGTGACGATGGATATCCTGGTCAATGATACAGACTGGTTCTCGGATGTGGTACTACCGGAAGCATCCTATCTGGAGCGCTACGACCCGCTGGTACCGATGGGCAACCAAATCTTCATCCGCCAACCGGTGATCGAGCCCCAGGGTGAGGCAAAATCTGCCATGTGGGTATATAAAGAGCTCGGTACACGCCTGGGATTAGCAGACTTTTTCCAGTATAAGGACGAGGTAGACTACATCAACCAGCAGCTGGCACCGACAGGTCTCCCTCTCAGCCATCTGCAGCTGCAGGGAAGCGTTACGTCAGCCTCAAGTGATGAAGGCGATATTT
>JBGOXS010000028.1:0-29002 GCA_041479245.1 Anaerolineae bacterium | reverse complement strand
TTTTACAAAATGGAATATTGGGAGGGATAATCAAGGATAGTGTATATCTCCTTCAATATCCTCCAATATTAGGATTAATATTCCATCCCCTGTCCTTTTTGCCATTTAATATTGCTTATTATATTTGGACTTTAATTCAGTTAGGATTAATCATTTGGTTGATTATTTTATTAAATAGACAATTTTCACGCTGGACAAAAAAAGAACGAATATTATTATCCATAACCATTTTAGCATTTTGGCCACTATCTATCACTATATTGCTAGGACAGTTTTCATTAATTCTGTTAATTTGTATCGTTCATATATATATAGCTTTGAATAACTCCAAAAAGGTTAATGCAGGAGTTTGGTTAGCTCTAATGATTATTAAACCACAGGCTGTTCTTATTCTTGGTAGCATTACATTAAATAAACGCTATATTCGTGCAGCAATTTCAGCTGGTTTCACATTCCTGGTAATGGTGTTTATCTCCACTATTATGTATGGATATTTATCTTGGTATAAATATGGCCTAATGCTTATTTCTTCTGGAAATCAATATAGAGATTTTGGATTTGTTCCAGGGATAGAATATACCTTGAGGGGTTTACTTACAGGAATCATTGGAAATTCTCAAAGCCAATTGATTAACTCTATGAGTATCATATTTTTATTTGTCGGTATCATATTTACATGGTTATTATGGCTTCCAGATATCCCACCCGGCAACCCGAGTTTCGAATTACGTTTTTCGTTTATTACTGTCCTTTCAGTATTTTTAAGTTTACATCTATATCCACATGATTCTTTGATATTAGTTTTCCCTGCAGTTTTATTTTATGATTATCTGCGTCAGATGAATTATCCGAGACGGCTTTATTCCATTCTTATATTATGTAGTCCGTTTATATTTTTTATTTCTGCTTATAGTAATTTCTATATTTTTGGTGTAATTCGTCCACAGGTATTACTAATTTTGTTAATACTTGTATGGATGATCAGGTATTTAATCCTTGACTATCGTAACGGTAATTCAAGCAACTCTATTCGCACGGTATCAGTAGATTCGGTCTGATAATTCATCGATACTAAAAGATCTTAGGATATCTATCTTGTTCTGGTTGTGCGTACGTTTGCCAAGGAGAAAATAAATTGCCTTGCTGTTGTTGATTTATAAACGATTTTAGTATGAGTTCTGTTCAGCAATCGATTTAGCGGGCGATTAATTTAATATTTCCTTAATAGAACCCTTGTTCTATCTAATGATTTGCGGTATCATATAAAGTCTTCCTCTTAAGGACTTATCCTATGGACTTCAGACTCGTTGCCCCATTTATACCCACCGGTGACCAACCGGAGGCTATTCGCCAACTGATTGACGGCATTAATAAAGGCTTTAAACACCAGGTTTTGTTGGGTGCCACCGGCACTGGCAAGACCTATACCATGGCGCAGGTGATCACCCAGCTCCAACGCCCTGCCTTGGTAATGGCTCACAACAAGACCCTAGCCGCCCAGCTCTACGCCGAATTCAAAGAGTTCTTCCCTGATAACGCCGTCGAATACTTCGTCAGCTATTATGATTACTACCAGCCTGAAGCTTACGTACCCCGCCACGACTTGTATATCGAGAAGGAGACAGAGCGCAACGAGGAGATCGAACGCTTGCGTCTGTCTGCCACCACCGCCCTCATGTCGCGCACGGATGTGATCATCGTAGCATCTGTATCCTGTATTTACGGACTGGGCAACCCGGCTGAGTATGGCCGGGTGGTGATCAATATCGAGAAGGGTAAGATCTATCGCCGCAATGCATTGCTGCGTGACCTCATCGAAAGCCAGTATGAGCGCAACGACATGGACTTAAAGCCCGCCACCTTCCGTGTACGCGGCGACACGCTCGAAGTCATCCCCGCCTACCAAGACCGCTTCGGCTATCGCGTCACCTACTTCGGTGACGAAGTCGAGCGCATCGTCGAATTTGATGCCATCACCGGTGAGCTTCGGCATCAGCTTGACAATATCGCCGTTTATCCCGCCAAGCATTACATCGCCGCTGAGGATAAGCTCAAACAGGCTATCCTCGATATTGAAGACGAGCTGCATGAACGGGTTAAGTATTACCGTGAGCAGGATCGCATCCTGGAGGCCCAGCGCATCGAGCAGCGCACCATCTATGACCTCGAAATGCTGCGTGAGATTGGTTCCTGCGCCGGTATCGAGAACTACTCCCGTCATCTCGACCAACGTGCCGCCGGTTCTCCCCCCTGGACGCTCATTGATTATCTACCTCATGACTACCTGCTCATCATCGATGAGTCCCACATGTCTGTCCCGCAGATCCGCGGGATGTACAACGGAGATCGCTCGCGGAAAGAGACTCTGGTGGAATATGGTTTCCGTCTGCCCTCTGCACTGGATAACCGTCCGCTCAAGTTCAAAGAATTTGAGCAGCACATGGGTTACACCATCTATACCTCCGCTACTCCAGGACCCTATGAGATGGAGCGTGCTGAGCAGGTCGTCGAGCAGATCATCCGTCCCACCGGGCTGGTTGATCCTGAAGTCGAGGTCCGCAAAATTGAGGGTCAGGTGGATGACCTTATCGTAGAGATCCGCAAGCGCGTAGAGGTCGGCCAGCGCACGCTCGTCACCACGCTCACCAAGCGCATGGCGGAGAAACTCGCCGACTACTTGATGGAGCTCGGTATAAAAGTACACTATCTACATTCGGAAGTCGAAACCCTGGAACGAGTCGGCATCCTGCGAGACCTGCGCCTGGGTGTGTTCGATGTGGTGGTGGGTATAAACCTGTTGCGAGAGGGGCTCGACCTGCCGGAGGTTTCACTGGTTGCCATCCTGGATGCCGATAAGGAAGGTTTTCTGCGCTCGGGTACCGCCCTCATCCAAACGATCGGTCGTGCAGCCCGGCATGTGGACGGCAAGGTTATCATGTATGCCGATAAGATGACCGCTTCGATGATATTTGCCATCGATGAGACCAACCGCCGCCGTGCCAAGCAGGTGGCGTATAACAAGGAACACGGTATCGAGCCGGTTAGTATCGTTAAAGCCGTGCGCGATCTGACCGACCAGCTGGGCGGCAAGGCCCAGGCTGAGGCACGCGGAGAACGGCCTACCAGACCGGCTCAGATGCCCAAGGATGAGCTCAAGCGTCTGATCTCCGAGCTTGAGATCCAGATGAAACAGGCGGCCAAGGATCTGGAATTTGAGAAAGCTGCCGTCTTGCGTGATGAAATCTTTGAGCTGCGCGGGGTGCTGGCAGAAGAGTCGCATGCCCCTCCCTGGGAAAAAGTCCGCTACTTGGCAGGTGAGGAATAAATTCCCGTAAAGCTAGTATTTTCGGCAAACGTAAATGAGGATTAAATGCTAACGGCTAATGGCTAACCTATATCGAGTGATTTTCTCGATATTGCTAAAACCTGATTACTGATTTATTTCCATTTCTTCACAATTCATTCATAAATATCGATTACACTATATGCGCGTCTTGTGCTTATTCCGATCTTAAAAATATTCTGATACATTCTTGGAGGAGTTTTAATGAAAAAGTTCTTGATTATCGGTTTGATTGTTGCGCTTGCCCTTATCGTTATTGGCGGTGCTGGTGTGGTATACGCCCAGGTATCAGGTAATGTCGAGAATCAATCATCTATCGACACTAACACTCAAAATGGCGATCAGTTTGTCCAACCATTCGGATATGGTCCTGGTGGAATGATGAGTGAGTACGGGAACCAATCCGGACCCGGTTATGGTGGAATGATGGGCCGAAATGAACAAGGTTATGGTCCAGGTGGGATGATGGGCCGGAACGAAAATGGTTATGGCCCAGGGGGGATGATGGGTGAATATGGTCGTGGTGGAATGATGAATGGTAGTGGCATGGGTCAATATGCCGGTGTCATGCACGAATATATGATTTCCGCTTTCGCCAGCGCTGTTGGTCTCACTGTTGACGAAGTGAACACCCGAATAACCAACGGTGAAACCCCGAAACAAATCGCTATCGCCCAGGGAAAATCCGATGCTGATCTACCGGCTCTTTGGTTGCAAATTCGGCAGGAAGCATTAAAGAAAGCTGTCTCCGATGGTGTCATCACCCAGGCACAAGCAGATGTGATGCTCCAACACATGACGAATTATACTGGTCCGGGTTTTGGTCCCGGATTTGATGACTGCCCGATGTGGGATGGTGCCGAAACCCAGCCATAGATCATGTTCACTGACTGTTGAATTCTGGGAGACGCAGTAAGAGCTGCGTCTCCTTTTATTTTCTCTCGATCTTTGATAACCCTCATTATTCGCTCCTCATTGCGTTTGGTTCTATCTTTGACAATAACAACCATATAGCTGGAGGAATACGGCGCTCTCATCATTCGCCTGCAGCAGGTGAATTTTGGCCAGGTGTAGATGGTTAATCGTGATTTCATCCAGCGCGAGCGAAGCTCGATATACTCCAGCAAGCATATCAGCCTGGTCGTCCGCAGCGATGCGGTTGAGTGACAGCTTGCTGCAATCGCCGCATCGGTGGATGAGCATCAGCTCTCCCTTGCCATTATTCGAATATTTGTCGCGGCCCTCTTTCACAGTTAACCCTATGGGCTGCATAACAGCTTTACAAGCTGACATGCGGTCACCGGGTTTTAGATAGTCGACATGCCGTGACCATAGGCAGAATGGGCAGTGGTTTCGATTTTGAACACCCGCGATTCCAGGCATAGTGTAAACATAAGCCCCACATAGCTGACACTTGAAGCCTTTCTCCGCCTTGTCCTGGTGCCATCGCGTCGATCGAACAGCTGTGTATTTTCGCCTTCCCCAATCCTGGTTGGGTGGCAGCTCATAAATTTCTTCGTACATCTACCATTTCCTCTTTCAAATGCAAGTAACTTTGGTAGCGGCGTGGATTGATCTCGCCTGCCACCACAGCCTTACGGATGGCGCAGCCCGGCTCTGCATCATGCTCGCAGTCCAACCCAAAGCGGCATTTACCCACCAATGGTTGCATCTCCCGGAAAAGCATCGCCATGTCTATGTTGGTTTCCCACAACCCGAACTCACGCGTCCCCGGTGTGTCCACGATTGCGCCTCCGCCTTCCAGTGGGAACATCTCCAGGTTGGTGGTGGTGTGACGGCCTTTACCTGTCGCCAGGTTAACTTCTTTCACTCGCAGGCCCAATCCCGGCTGTATGGCGTTCAACAAGGCGGTTTTCCCCACACCTGATTTACCCACCATTACCGAGATGTGCCCATTGAGCGCTTTTTGAAGGTCATCGATCCCCTCGCCACTGACGGTGCTGGTGAGTACCGAAGGATAGCCGATTCGATGGTATTCATCCATCATCTTGTTCAGCTCTTCTTCGTCGTCCTTCACCAAGTCCAGCTTGGTGATGCAAATTAGTGCCGGAATCTCACCTTCTTCAGCTGAGGCCAGGTAGCGGTCGAGCAAGTTCCACTTCGGATCTGGTTGTGCCGCGGCGATTACCGCCACTACCTGATCCACATTCGTAACGATGATCTGCTCGAAGGGGTGTGCACCATGGTGGAGCGGTTTTGGAACCGCGCTTCGACGTGTAAGCTTGTTGTGCCTCGGCAGCAAGTCGATGATCAACCCTCTGCCATCCTCCGAGACGATGTATCGCACGTTGTCTCCAACTGCAATAGGATCCATGTGCTCGAGCTCCACCACCTTTTGCACACGGTGGTGCAGGCTGCCTGGGTCGGCGGTCGGGTAGATCAGCTGCTTACGGATGCGGTTAGACAATTCGCATGGCAAAGCCCGCCCATTAGTGTGGACGATATAATTCCCGATCGTTTTCTTGTAGACCACACCGGTAAAGGTGGGTCTCCCGTCGTACATATTTGTTACATCAGAGTGCATTGTCTTTAATCCTGAATATAAAAAACATCCAGCCACGTTTAGTTCCCGTGGCTGGATTGGAAAAATAACATAAAACTATTTATCAAGCGGTGAACTACCTCACCAGCTGTCTGGTCAGATCGCAGCTTGTAAGCAGTTAAATAAAAGCCACGGGGCATGGTCGCTCCCGTGGCAGGTAGATTACAAATGTACGAACAGTATTACCCCGTCACCTGGAGGCGCGCCCATGCATCATGAATGACAATCGCCGAGATCATATTGAACATAAAACGCGCTCCTTTCTTCAAAAGATTAACAAGCGATGAGAGTCTATCATCAGCTAAAAATCCTGTCAAGGGATTTTTTAACCAGCACCTCTTGACTTTTCCCCCTCCCCACACTACACTATCAATTGACCTCAAATCCCCCGGAGCGATGATAAAAGGAAGATGCGCAAATGAACGGAAAATTTGGCCTTAAATTACTTTTACCCTTTGTTTTGGTGAGCCTGATAGTTATGCTGGGTTTCACTGCCAGTGCCCGGGCTGACCTGCCTGTTTCCGAAGTAGGGCTCAACCCAATTGGCTTGCCTTTTGAGATCAACCCCGACGATGTGGGCAAATTATGGATTACCGATTCTGGAGCCCATGAGGTCTGGGGGGTCGATCCCTCTAGCGGTGCTTACAATGTTTTTCCTGTGAGTGGATCTCCGACCGACGCCCGCCAGGCGGGAGGATGGTTGTGGTGGGCCGATGTTAATTCGAATACCCTTGGCCAGGTTAATATCAGCGACGGCACCTTCTCCTCATGGCAGGTGCCTGGTGCAGCTAATTTTTCAGGCACCAATCTGGATACTTCGGGTCGCTTTTATGCGACCGATTCTACCAATCCTTACCTTTACCGTTTGGATCCAAATCCAGTTCAGGCACAGTTGTGTTCGTTCACCCTTCCAGGAGTGGGGAATTACATCGTTAGGGATGCGGATTACCTATGGTTAACCGCTACAAACAAGATAATGCGTCAGCAGATCAGTAACGATAGCCTCACAACATGGTCGCTGCCTTTGGTTAGCTCTCCGATGGGGTTGGCTGTGGATGCACTTGGTAATTTGTGGTATGCCGATGAGAGTATGAAAGTGATTGCCCAGCTAGACCCCATTACCAACCAGCTAACCAGCTATGCCGTGCCAAATGGGATTTCCCCGGAAATGATTGCTATCCAATCGGGTTTCATCTGGTATACGACACAGCAAGGCCTAGCCAGTATCGGTCGCCTGGACCCACTCGTGGCTGGCCACACCATTTTGACCCTAAACGTTGCGAGCAAAACCGTCACTCCTGCCTGCATCTCGGCTCTTCCACCCAGTACTGGCACGGTAACCGCCACCAGTGGTAATTTAAATTGGACTGATACAAGTTATTCATCAATCCTGAATACAGGCGGCTGGAAAATCTATCAGATGCCAGTGGGATCCAGCCCCTGGGGAATTACCGTACCGACATTGGGTTACGTGGTTGATCAAGGACGCCAGGAATTGATCCGATTTGCCCCGGTCATGCACCTACGCAAGACTGTGACCAACGATAACGGCGGTACCGCTCTGGCGACCGACTGGGCCCTCTCTGCAGCTGGACCTACCCCACTTAGTGGCGCCACCCCTGTCGATAGCGGCACGACTTTTTCACCTGGCACTTACACCTTGTCCGAGAGTGGTGGTCCTGCTGGCTATACAGGCAGTGCCTGGAGCTGCGTTAAGAACGGCAGTGCTCCTGTTATCGGCAGCAGTATCACTATGGAATTGGGCGACGAGGCCACCTGTACGATCAACAATAATGACATTGCCCCGGTCCTGCACCTACGCAAGACCGTTACCAACGACAACGGCGGCACTGCTCTGACGACCGACTGGACGCTCTCTGCAGCTGGACCTACGCCACTCAGTGGCGCCACCCCGGTTGATAGCAGCGCTACCTTCTCAGCTGGAACGTATACCTTATCAGAGAGTGGTGGTCCCGCTGGCTATACAGGAAGTGCCTGGAGCTGCGTTAAGAACGGCAGTGCTCCTGTGATCGTCAGCACTATCAGTATGGGATTGGGCGACGAAGCCACCTGTACTATTATCAACGATGACCACACCCCTACCCTTCATCTGCGCAAGCTTGTGATCAACAATAGCGGTGGCACTGCTCTGGCGGCCCAATGGACGCTCTCTGCAGCTGGACCCACACCGCTCAGTGGCGCCACCCCGGTCGACAGCAGCTATAACTTTTCTGCTGGAACCTATAACTTGTCCGAGAATGGCGGTCCCGCTGGCTACACTGCCAGTGCCTGGAGTTGCGTGAAGAACGGCAGTGCTCCAGTGATCGGCAGCAGTATCACGCTGGGATTAGGCGATGACGCCACCTGTACTATTATCAACGATGATAACGCCCCTATCCTTCACCTGCGTAAGCTTGTGATCAATAATAGTGGTGGCACTGCACTGGCGAACCAATGGATACTCGCTGCAGCAGGACCTACACCGCTCAGTGGCGCCACCCCGGTCGACAGCAGCGCTACCTTCTCAGCTGGCACATATAATTTATCCGAGAGTGGTGGTCCTGCTGGCTATATCGCCAGCGCCTGGAGCTGCGAAAAGAATACCGGAGCTCCTGTAATTGGCAGCAGCATCACGCTGGGATTGGGCGATGAGGCCACCTGTACGATCACTAACAATGATATTCCAGCCGATATCTTCCTACCTATCATTTATAGATAAATTATTATTGAGCTTTTAAAACAACAGGAGGCTATTCACCCATGTCTCCTGTTGTTTTAATAAAAAACCTATGGGACGAAAATTTCACACAATCCAAACGCTTTGCTCTCTTCTTGACATTTCCCTTAATCAGTATGATAATACGACAATATATATCGGATTACGATAATATTTATTGCTGAATTAGGTAAGCGGGGAATCATAGTGACAAAAGAGATCCTTTATTCAGCAGGTTTTATAGAAATTTCGCTTAGGGGTCGGCAACTTTGTAAAAACCAGATCAACGCCGATACTTTGTTCAACATTGCACTCAGTACTGTTCTCAATACCACTGCCAGCGAACCATCTGGTTTATATAGGAGAGATTGATTATGGGTAAGGTAATCGCGTCAATTTTTGTCAGCCTCGACAATTTGATGGTCGGGGAAAATGAGGACATGAGCTGGGTGGTTGATGATTTTAATACTGAAATGGCCAGCGATATGGATGCCGATGTCACGGCCTCGATGCAAGCCATTATCCTGGGTCGCACAACCTATGACATCATGTCAAAGTACTGGCCTGGAGCACGCGTGGAGGATGAAGGCCCCGGGGTTAATGAGATGAATCTCACTCCCAAGATTGTATTCTCGAAAACACTGAAGAAAGCCGATTGGGGCAAGTTTGATAACGCCACAGTTCTCAAAGAAATCGTCCCCGGCGAAATTGAGCGACTGAAGAAACAGTCTGAAAAACCCATGGTGCTCATGGGCAGTGCCAGCATCGTCCAGCAGTTCGCCCGCCTTGGTCTGATCGATCAGTATGTATTATGGCTGCACCCCGTCATCCTGGGACGGGGAAAACCTTTGTTTACAGACATAAATCCAAAGCAGGCGCTACGATTGATTAATTCCAGGGTTTTTAAAAATGGAGTCATTAAGCTCATTCTGGAGCCAAAGAAATAACAGCCTGATTCGATAGGATAATATGCGTACAATTGCTGCAGGTCTTTTTATCTCATTGGATGGGGTCGTCGAATCGCCTGGTCAGTGGGGGTTCCAGTTCATGAATGACGAGATGAGCCAGGGGATCGCTGCAGGGATATTACAAGCAGATACTGTCCTATTGGGCCGGCGGACTTACCTCGAGTTTGCCCAATTGTGGCCAGGGCAGGGTAGTGATGTCCTCATGGCTGATTTCTTGAACCACTCACCCAAGTATGTAGTTTCGTCCACTCTGGATACGTTCTCCTGGCAGCCCGCAGTTCAGATCAAAGGTGACATTGTCACTCAGCTCACCTTGTTGAAGCAGCAGCCCGGCAAGAATATTCAAGTTCCGGGTAGTCCCACATTGGTGCGCTTTCTACTGCTCAACCGGCTGCTCGATGTGCTCAGTCTGAATATCTGCCCTATCGTGGTCGGCGCTGGGATGCGCCTGTTTGATGAGACCACCAGCATGCTGAATCTCAAGCTCGTGCATTCGTCCATCATGAGTACGGGTGTTATCGGAGCCACCTACGTCCCCCTTGGATCAGGCACCCAGTCAGCACCAGTGCAAAGCTTTCCACAGGCTGCTGTCGGTAAATAGCACTGATGAAGCCGCAGCGATTTATCATCAAATGTTTTCGATACAATACTCTCCTTCTCAGCAGATACAGGTTGTGGATCTGACGAAAGATAGTCAAATTAACCACCGAAGGGTTCTCAAATGCGAAAACGGTTTATTTACATGACCTTGACACTGGATGGATTTTTATGTGGGCTTAATGGTGAGCTCGACTGGATGCTCCGCACTCCAGATCAGGAGCTCAACGATGATATCGCCACCATCGTCCGCTCTGCTGATACCGGTATTATTGGCTACCCGACCGCGATCGGGATGATCAAGTATTGGGCAAATGTTGAAAAGGATAATTCTGCCTCTCCAAACGGTGGTATTGAGGTGCGAGTAAATGGACGGATTAATCGCTCTAAGGAGGATGTGAATGTATACCAAAATTTCGTTAGTATCCGTTCCGGTGAAAGACCAGGATATTTCAAAGTCATTTTATATCAATATGTTAGGCTGCCGCCAGCTCGAGGATCAGCCCTTTATGCCTGGCACACGCTGGATCAGGTTGGAATTCCCGGGAGTAGAGACCAAGATCCTCCTGGTCACCTGGTTTGCACAAATGCCGCCTGGCAGTCTCCAGGGCATTATCTTGGTGACCGATGATATCGCCAGAACCTTCGCTGAGTTGAGTGGTCGTGGATTGGAAATTTTGCCCATCAAGCAGCAGCCATACGGCAAGGAAGCCACATTCAAAGATCCTGATGGTAATGGTTGGGTGCTGCAGCAGCCCGCAGAAAACAGTGAAAATCGTACATCATCTTTACTAAACCTGTGGGCTTAACCTTCTCTGGTATAAAAGGTTTTTGTGAATTAATCATCAACTGCTCTCGTTTCTTTTACTTAAACGAGCTAATTTAAATCCTGTGTTAATTTGGAGAAAGTTGCCAAAGGCAAAGATCAAGCAAACGATCCTGATCGGAGGAACACCATATGCGTAAAGTAATCGTATTTACCAATCTCACTCTTGATGGGGTTATGCAGGCGCCTGGTCGCCCCGACGAAGACCCGCGCGGCGACTTTAAATACGGAGGTTGGGGCGCTCCATACGCCGCCATGAGCTTTGCCACTGGGGAAAGTATGTCCAATACGGGTCCCTTGTTATTTGGTCGCCGAACTTATGAGGATTTCTATAATGTCTGGCCTAACCGCTCAGACAATCCGTACACCGAAATGCTGAACAATGCCCAAAAGTATGTTGCATCAACTACTTTGAAAGAACCCCTGCCGTGGGTCAATTCGACCTTGCTCAGAGGTGATGCCGCAGCAGCTGTCGCTTCGCTCAAATCCCAATCGGGCAAGGATTTCCTTGTTATGGGCAGCGGAGTATTCGTGCAATCATTGATGCAGCACAACCTGGTCGATTTATACGTGCTCCTGGTCCACCCGCTCATATTAGGCTCAGGCCGGCGTCTCTTCCCTGAAGGCGCTCCTTACTCTGCCCTCAAGCTCGTCGATGTCAAGCCGACCCCGACCGGCGTGGTGATTGCCACTTATCAACCTATCCAACCTGGTTGATCTGATAATCTGCACTATTGAATTCACTGGTTGTGGTTCATGACTTCCGTAAGGTTTATTACCCCTCCCCTATTTTCATTTTTTTTTAAATGGGGGAGGTGGGAGGGGGTCGCTTTTTGGTATTCCTGACTCCTCGTCTCACAATCAAAGATTGATCTTTGCTTGCTGTTCCGTTGCTGCCTTCTCAAGCTTCTTGCTGACCGTCTTAATAAATTCCCCAATCCTTTCAATCGCCTCCCGCCCTTCGGGCAAGTAGCTGGCAGTGAACTGCCATACATGCTGCATCCCAGGCCATACTTCCAATGTGACGTCCACACCCGCCTCTTTGGCACGTTTCGCGAATAATGTCGAATCAGATAACAATACCTCATCCGATCCAACCTGGATGAGCAGGGGTGGTAGTCCATGTAAGTCTCCGTACACGGGAGATGCAAGCGGATCGGACGGATCATGGCCTCTCAGGTACAATGGTCGGATTTGCCGAGCCATGTAAGGGTTGAGCACCAATTCTTTTTTGGCGTCAGCTTTCCAGTTTTCTTCACTGCGGGTCAAATCGGTGGCGGGCGATAGACACACGGCTCCTGCTGGAAGGGCGCTACCCTGATCACGTAGCGCAAGCAACAAAGCTAATGCTAACCCGCCGCCTGCCGAATCGCCTGCAAGGAAAATCTGACTTGGTGATACACCCTGTGCCAACAGCCAGGAATATGCGGTCAGTACGTTGTTTAGAGCGGTTGGGAAAGGATTTTCTGGTGCCAGGCAGTAGTCGATGATCAAAGCACGCGCCTGGGCAGCAATGGCTATGTTCCCTGCTAGGTTCCGGTGTGACTTGACCGAGCCACTCAGGTAATATCCGCCGTGCAAATAGAGGATAACCCGTCCACCGGTCACCTTACGCGGGGTGATCCATTCACCCACTACGCCATCGATATCCTCTGGAATATGATCCAGCTCTGCCAGGGGTTTAAACATTTCCGAAAATGCATCCAAACTGGAACGCTCTTTGTTTAAATCGATATTTTGGGTTGGTGGGGAAATTAAGCGTTGGGTCCGAAGATAAAGCTTGAGCAGATGTAATTGAATACTCGCCATTCTCTCTCCTCCTGGTGTATATATCAGTTGTAAATCATTCAAAAAACGATATCATCTACCAATTCAGAATCTGCACCGAGTACTTCGGCTATGTAAACTCAAAAACCAGCCGGAATATATCCTTATGTCTCAGGATTGATACCAACCGTTAAAATAATATTCTACCTCAGCAATACGGTAGCGTATTCCCACTAGAAATAATAATGATAATAACCATATACCAGGTGAAAATAATGTTAGGATCTGGCAATTGCCCGTCGGATGGTACATACCCATGGTCGTGATTTGGCGGTTGCGAACCATCCCTTTGGCGGTATTGAGTTTACGCTGATTTTGCCGTTATACCCCGCCCTCTTCAACACCTTCAACGCCCTCAATGTTACCCACTTATTCGGCTTCTTTTTCTCTCCAAAATTCACCCACGTCTTGCCGGTGTAATCATATTCCAGTTCCCACCTGCCCTGTTCATCTTGCTTGCTCCGGATTAGCTCGAGCGTGCTGGCTAGCTGTGGGTCCTTTCCATACCCCAATGCCACCAACCCCTCCGCGACCTGCAGAAGGTCAGTAATGTAGAAAACCGGAAAACCAAACTTCCACCAATTGCGGCTCGGCTTATCCCCCAATCTCGTCGGCCAATTCGCCGTCACAGGGTCTACGCTGAAGAAGAAGCCCACGCCTTGTCGGATCGCTTCATCGATCAATGGGGTCCGCTGCTTCTCCGGGAGCTTCCCGAATGCCAGCATCACCTTGGTTGCTCCCCACGCACACGATTGGCCATAATTGGGTCCACAAGCGAACAAGGGTCCACACTTATATGCATAATATCTGAGCTCAGCATCCTTATCATTTCTCGACGCCATGCCTTCCCCTGTTACGGTACGCGCCATCCATTCGAAAGCTTGTGCCAGACGCGGGTCATCATAACCCATTTCAAGGAGTGCCCAACACAGGTTGCCCTGCAGGCAGTCGATTGTGCCCGAAGGCGTCCCATAAACTGAGAAATGCCCGCCGATTACCAATGAATGCCGCAAGAGGTATTCGCACCCATGATTGATGCGCTCATCCTGGCTTGCGTCTGCACCCAGCTGCGCCAGTAATATCAATGCCCAGACGGTGGAGCGATATTTCGTCGTATATCCAGGTCCGGGTTTTGCCCAATACCCCTCTGGCTGCATCTTGTCCAGCACTTTAGCTATCGGGCCTGATACATGGGCAGCCTGGCGTGCATGAACTAGCTCCTCGTCGTCCGCAGGTCTGTCCAGCAGGTCGCGCAGCGCCAGATATCGCACTCCCGGATCTTCGGGTTCCAACAACCAATCGATCGCGGGGCTATTTACATGCTTTTGCCAGTCCATAATCTCCTCCATAGTTTTGTCTCTCCGGTAATCTCTGGTAATTCTCGGGTTAGGAGCCTAATTTCCATGGTGTGCATCTCCGCCAACCTGTAGCGGGTATTCTTCCCGGTATCGATATATTATCCATTGACCAGCTATCCCCCCAGTCAAACTTTATAAATTCGAGAATCTGTAACACGTGTTACTGAATATCATTTTCTTCCGAGGAAGTCTATCTTGCCTCACTTCTTCCTGTTTGATGTGGAGTACAACCCGATGAACACGAATAAACCCGCCATCACTCCCACAGCGAAGGGGTTCGAAAGCTTGAACATGTTTGATATCGGATATGCAAACAACCAGACTGCCAAAATCGAAATACCCAGGATAGTAAATATAGACATGCCAGCCCTTCGCCCTCCAACTCCACGACCTATGCGTTGCCCATATTGCGGCTGTGTGTTCTCTTCCAGCACTTTTTTGGCATCAATTGCTGCTCCACCTTCCGGGTCAAGCTCGATCACCTTTTGGAAATGCATCGCAGCCTGTTCGCTCGATCCAGGTTTATACAATGTATACAAAGATCCGAGCTGGTAGTGCGCCTCCAAAAAGTTTGGGGCTAGCGCCACTGCCCGCATCAGGTGGCCCTCCGCAAGCTGCATCTGGTTCATCTGCAGAGAAAAAATTCCCAACAAGTAGTATGCCGCTGGGAAATCTGGCTTACTTTCCACGGCCTGTTTCAGCAGATCTATGGATACAACCCTGTCTTCTTGAGCCACCGCGTGCAGGAATAACAGCTCAGCATTATGCGGATGTTCTTGGAGGGCTGTTTTCATGGTTTCCCGTTTCTTGGATCGGGGTTGGAGGTTAAAATCGATGACTTGAAAGTACGGATTGTGCCTGTCTGCTTCCGTTTGGAATTCCTTGAACCAGCTTAGTATGGCATTCCATTCATTTTCTTTAGCTCTACCTACCATACTACTTATGTACTGTTTATTCTGGATCATGCTGGGTGGGTTGGTGAACATGCAGGCAATATTTAAGAAGAATTTAGCCACAGGCTGATCCGGTTCGGCTTGCAGAAGTTCGGATGCCGTTCGGGAAACTCCTTCCCAGTCTCCATTCGATAGATCGATGTGCAGCTGATAATTAAATTGGCTAAGATTTATCGGTGACGGGTTCAGCGTCTGCTCCACAAAAAATAGTCCTTTCTCGCTACATACGCAAATATATGAAAGTATTCATCAGTTTCTACGATATGACTTAATCTCAGCAGTTTTTTTATCAATACTAAAGGTCAAGTTGACTGCACTATAAAGCATTTCATATGCAAGGTCAACCCGTGATTTCTATCCGCTTCCCTCAGCCGACTTGTACGCCGCTCATACATATTGATATCGCTCAAATTACCGATTGCGCTTTTCGAAATATTTCGTCCACGAAACAGAATGGTGAGGAAGCACCTGATTAATTTCATATAATGATCAAAATCAACGCTAGCAAGCACAGAATCATACCTGCCCATTGGGTCGCGGACACCTTTTCTTTCAGGATGAGTCCGGCAAGAATGACCGTTCCGGCTGGATAGAACGAAGAGAGTAGCGCCGCTACATCCAGTCGTGTGAAGTTCGTGGCGAGCAGATAGAAGATGTTTCCACCGGTATCCAGTACTCCTGCCAAAAGTGCTAATGGGTTGGATGTAATTCCAGGGTGTGGAATATGGTTTAGTCGCAGCATGATGAATGCGATAACGAGAGTGACAGCCCGTGCGATCAGCACTGGGGTAAAAATCTGCCCCTTCTCAACCATGGATATAAATATAAAGAACCCTCCAAATCCAATCCCAGACAGGAGTGCAAGCAGGATTCCTTCACGAAAAGTTTTGTCTCCTGCCTTGGGGGTTTTGCTCAGCAGCCAGATGCCGATAAATGCAAGCGCAAACCCTACTAGCTGAACAGGTTTGGGAAGTCCTGCTGTGAGGATACCAAACAGCACTGGCAGCATCGCACAGGTTATCGCCGATGTAGGGGCCACGCTGGCTGTGTTCCCCATGGATAATGCTTTATATAATGCCGCCATCCCCAGTGCGCCCGCACCCCCAGCCATCGCACCCCAAAGGACGCTCCGTCCAGTTGGCAGGCTTTCCCCACGGACGAGTGCGCTAATTACCAGCACTACTATCCCGGAGAGTGCTGCCAGCAGCAGTACCTGGTACTGGTGGCTCTTGCGTGTTGCCTGCCCTCCACTGAAATCTCCACCACCCCACACTGCTGCCGAGGTAAGTGCAAATAAGACACCTAGTAGATTGCTTGGCATCTGGCTTCCACGTTAGCTAATTTGGTTGTAAGGGATCGTGACACGGGTTAAGTTTATCACTTGTCGTTAAGAATTAAATCCACTGTGCGAAATCCTAAACAGTTAGCATGATTTTTTTTCCAAAGCAACTAGGCAAGACCATTCTTCATCGATAATTCCAGCCTGTGTAAATAAGCTACTGATATAGATCATCGGATTTTGCAGTACAATCTAGCGGGTTGCTCGTGATGGAGATGGATCCGGTTAAATATAGCAATCATCGGTACAAAAAGAGATGAAACTAATAAATTAATGGGTGGTAATAAATCCATGGTTGTCAATAACGTAACCCGTTTGCTTGATTCTATGAAAGTTCCATACGTCGCTTTCGAGCTGTCGGCTGAGAAATTAGGTGCAGTCGAGACTGCACGCCTGCTGAATGTACCCCTTGACCTGGTATTCAAGACCATTGTGGTTACACGCGAGGGTAAGGGAAAGCCGATCCTGGCTGTGGTTCCGGGTTCTGCAGAGGTGGATCTTAAGTTATTGGCGAAAGTGTTGGATGAAAAAAAACTACACCTGCCTTCAGAGCGTGAAGCAGAACAGCTCACCGGATTGCAAGTCGGCGGCATCTCACCTCTGGCCTTGATCAACAAAGGTTTTCAAGTTGTAGTCGATTCGTTTGCGGTTGGGTTTCGAGAAATACACATTTCTGGCGGGCGCAGGGGTCTAAATATCCGTTTGCCGGTGGATGCATTGGTCAGCCTCACCAATGCCAGCGTGGAGGCGATCACTCGAGACGTATAAAACCGGCTAGAATTCTTCTCAAAGAAAGCCTGCAAGTCATGGATATTGCGTTTACAATTTTGAGCTTGAGGGCTCATGCACAGGCAGTGTGATTTGAACTGCAAAGCCACGTTCAGGGCGGTTATGTGCTGTGATCTTTCCACCTTGGGCTTCGACCAGTTGCCTTGCGATGGATAACCCCAACCCCGCACCACCGGTGGATCGGGCGCGTGATTTATCACCGCGCCAAAAACGGTCGAAGACATGCTCGAGCTCAGCCTCAGGGATTCCTGGACCTTCATCCGCCACGGTAAGCTCGACCGAATTCTCCTGCCGCTGAATGATCAGATCGATAGTGCTTCCTTCGGGTGTATAACGTAGCGAATTATCGATCAGGTTGCCAACCACTTGCTGAAAACGCTGTGGGTCGACCATTACCTCAGGAATATCGGCCTCAGCTTCCATTTTTAGCTGTACGTTCCTCTCACCAGCCTGGGCGGAGAATAATCCCAGGATCGCCTTAGCTAGCTCGGTCAGGTTGATTGGCTTCAGCTCAAAGCGCAGTTGGTTGGATTCAGCCAGCGCCAGCAAGCGTAGATCTTCCACCAACCGCTCGAGCAGGTAGGTTTCTTCAAGGGCTGGAGCGATATGAGCTTCATCCGCTGGGTATACCCCATCCAGGATGCCTTCCAACCGTCCACGCAGGATGGTTATTGGGGTGCGCAGCTCGTGGGCGATGTCTGCCAGCATATTGCGGCGTTGGCGGTCGGATCGTTCGAGCTCATCTGCCATATGATTAAAGTGGATGCTCAAGGCGGTTAAGTCATCATTTCGGGCATCCACTGGCACACGTGCACTGAGGTCACCTTGTGATACTGCTTGAGCTGCAGCAATCACTTCCGAAAGCGGGTTAATCATTCGACGCATCAACAACAGGCCGATGACCAGGGTTAATATACCTAGCATGATCGAGATAATCGCAGTAGGGCCAATCAGTGTGAAGATAAGCTGCACAGCTCTGGGGGGTGTGCCTCGATCAACCCATAAAGTACCGATCAGGGATCCGTTGATGGTTAGTGGTTGCCCGGTTTCATTAGCTCGCGGAGTAAATTTGCTACCAATCAAGGGGCTGCTGGTATTGCCATGATCGATGATCACGATCCCGTTAGCATCCACGACAACGGTCCGGTCCCAGTCTGGTCGTAAGGCGCGGATGGATGTGTTGGTGCGCTCCTCCAGCACAATTTCCACCCCTTGCCAGCTTCCATGTCCCAAGTAATAGGTTTCGAGGACGATAGCAGTGGGTGTGCGAAAGATTGGATTACCCCCGGTGCTTCTGGCGATGACGATGGCGGAAGCGATTAATATCAATACAACAGTCAGGAAGACGACGATACCAAACGCGCGTAACAGGAGCAGCAATAACCGCCGCCTGATGGATTCTGCGGAAGATACATCTTCCTGGCTCATCGGTCTGTCCCGATGAACTTATATCCAGCTCCGTGGACAGTCACGATGTGGCTGGCTCCTCCATCCGAGGGCTCAATCTTACGGCGCAGGTTGCGGATGTGTGAGTCTATGGCACGCTCGTAACTCTCAAATGCCACACCGCGTACAGCGGTGAGCAGCTGCGCTCGAGAAAAGATGCGCCCCGGCTGGCTAGCTAGGGTAGCCAGCAGTTCAAATTCTGTCGGTGTTAGCTGGATCTCCCGATCTGGGAAGCGCGCACTATAGTGACCCCGGTCGAGTGCTAGGTCTCCTGCATAGATAATTTCGGCTTGTGGATTGCCTGTGCTTCGGCGCAGAACCGTACGAACCCGTGCCACCAGCTCGCGTGGGCTGAAAGGTTTGGTCATATAGTCATCCGCGCCTAGCTCGAGTCCGATGAGCTTATCTGTCTCTTCCACTCGCGCCGTGAGCATGATGATCGGGACGTTGCTATCACGACGCAGGTCGCGGCATACGTCCAAGCCATCCATCTCTGGCATCATCAGATCGAGGACCACGAGGTCAGGCTGGCTCTTGCGAGCAAGTGCCAATCCTGTGGGTCCATCATATGCATGCATTACATCGAAACCGGCTTTGACTAGGTAATCCTGGCATATCTCCACGATTTTTGGCTCATCATCGATCACCAATATCCTCTTAGCCATGTCGCCTCCATTATCACATACAATCACCGGTGATTGAAAGGATACACATAAGGGGTTTAACAACCGAGATTATCTCACGGTCCTCTCGACTTCTTCCTCTTTTCCCGCCCTGGAAGTTGCATATGACTTCCGTGAAACGGGCAGGACCAGAAGCACGATCACTGCCACAGCCATTAGGATGCGTACGAGGTTCTCGACTAATGTGACAGGTGAAAAAATGCGAATCATCCCTGGAATGGTGAGTAGGATCACTAGAGCCGATAGCACAATAGCCATGATTGCTGCCCATAGTTTGGTTTTGAACAGTCCGATGGAAGCAATCACTGAAAGCACTAGCACAATAATATCCAGGGCAATCGTCACCGGGCGGATTATTCGGAATAGTGTGGCAATTCCAGTGCCAGCACCACGGTTGAAGGTGAAGTTTGGGTTTGTACCCTGGTTATTTTGATCATTGGGAAGCCCATTCTGTGGGAAACCATTCTGCGGGAAACCATTCTGCGGGAAACCATTGGATTGAGACCCACTCGGTGGTGTGAAGTTGCGGTTTCTAAATTGCCCTGGCACAAATTGGCTGTTACCAAAACCACCGCCCAACAACCCGAACTGGTTGGCAATCCCAAGCCCGGCAACGAACAAGCTCAAAATGATTAACAGGACAGCTGCGATCGTGACCACAGACGGTCTTTTTATGGTGCCAATATGAGTAGCGTTCATATTAGGATTGTCGATATTAGCAGTATCTACATTACTCGTGTCCATATTACCTCCAAATCTTTGTCTTTTTGGGGAGCGGCCTACTTAGCCGGGAGTGTGCTTTTATCCCCGAAAAAATCGCTCGACGCGATACAATCATCCATATCACTCATACCGCAAAGCTTCGATGGGTCTCAGTGATGCGGCCTGGTATGCTGGATAGATCCCAAAGAACAGACCTACCAGCGCGGCAAAGAAGAATGAATACAAGACCACATCCAGGGAGACGTATGTTGTGATCAACCCCGTCAGGGTAACTACACCAGCAATACCTGCTCCCAGCAAAATGCCGATAATCCCTCCAACGAGACTTAAAGTGATAGTTTCAACGATAAACTGCATCAGGATCACAGAGCGCCTGGCTCCGACAGCTTTGCGCAGACCGATCTCATGTGTACGCTCTCTAACGGAGACCAGCATAATATTCATGATCCCGATCCCGCCCACGAACAGTGAAATACCAGCGATGGCTCCCAGGAAGGCTGTGAGTGTGGTCGTGATGCTGGTTAGTGTGCTCAGCGCCTGGCTTTGGCTCGCAACAGAGAAAGGTAACGTATCGCTCAAGGTGAGACTATGATCTCTCCGCAGGATGTATTCCACTTGGCTGATTAGTGGGTTGATGTCATTTGAATTGGTAGCTGAAAGTGAGATGCTGGACAGTGTTAGCTTTCCATTGTTTAGTGCCCTGCCTCCAAACACCCGGCTGTATCCAGTCTGTAGTGGGATCAGGATGACATCGTCCTGGCTGAAAAAACTGGTTGTGCCCTTGGATGCCAGCACACCAACCACGGTAAAGTTAATGCCATTTATTGATATACTCCGCCCCATTGGGTTTAGTCCACTGAATAAATCCGAAGCTGCCTGTGAGCCGAGTACAACAACGCGGTCTTCAGCAGAATTATCATAATTTGTGATAAAACGACCATCAGCCACAGTGTATGCATTGACTGAGGTAAATTCAGGCGTTACACCAGTGATCGCGAATTGAGATTGGTTGGCACCATACATCACCTGAGCGGAAGTTTGATAGATCGGTGCTATCCCAGCCACATTACTTGTATCTTTGGCGATTGCTTGATAGTCTGAGTAATATAAAGGTATGGATTGAGCTGCCACCCCAGCCTGCCGAACATTGCGGGCCGATGAAACTGAAATCAAGTTCGAGCCTAATCCTTCCACCCCGCTGGTAATATTCCGTGTAGCCCCTCGTCCAATGGACATTAAAGCAACTACAGCGGCTACACCGATGATGATGCCCAACATGGTCAGTCCTGAGCGCAGTTTATTGGAGGCTAGTGCTCGGAATGAAATTCGTATATTTTCAAAGATATTCATGATTTCTCTCCTTCAAGCGCAATCTTCAACGCTGACAAGGTTTGTGTATTAACACAGCAGTTAATCATCTAGAGCTTCTTCCGGGCGAGGCGTCCCCGCGACCAGCGGATGGGCAACTTGTTCATCACTGGTGATCTTACCGTCCACTAGGCGGATGATGCGTTGAGTATGCCGGGCGATAAAGGAATCGTGGGTGACATATACAACCGTTTGTCCGTGCTCTTCATGAAGCCTCTGGAATAGACCGATGATTTCATCTCCGGTTTTGGTATCCAGGTTGCCGGTCGGTTCATCTGCTAGCAGGATGGTCGGATCATTTACCAGTGATCTTGCAATCGCCACCCTCTGCTGCTCACCTCCGGATAGTTGGTTTGGGTTATGCCGCATGCGGTCTGCTAGCCCGACAGTTTCCAATGCCGATTTAGCTTTTTCTATGCGTGCCTTACCATGTACCCCATCGTAGAGCAACGGCAGCATCACGTTTTCCAGGGCACTTGTGCGGGGCAGCAGGTTGAACTGCTGGAATACGAACCCCACCTTCTGACTCCGCACCTTCGCCAGCTGGTTATCATTTAGTTTCTCGACTGCCTGACCTTCCAGGCGGTAGACGCCTTTCGAGGGGATGTCGAGACAGCCGAGGATTGCCATCAAAGTGCTTTTCCCCGATCCACTTGGGCCCATGATGGCGACCATTTCTCCTGCATTGATCTTCAGGTTGATCTCATCCAGGGCAAATACCTTCGTTTGGCCCATCCTATATACTTTAGTGACGTTCTCGAGCTCGATCATAATCATAGCTCCTATGGTAGATGACTGACCGGTTTACGGTATGAGGCGCCCACCACCGCCACCACCAAATCCGCCACCAGTATTATTTGTACCTGTGGAGGAGCTGGGCAGCAGCCCTACAGATTGGCCTGCTTTCAGGTTTCCTGATACGATGACGGAATTATCCGAGAGGATTTGCCCGCTCACGACAGGGATTCGCTGAGTACTGCCGTCTGAATTGACCACATTGACATATTCACCCTGGGTATCACTTCCCACCGCGCTTACCGGGACGGTCAATACGGGTTGCGCTTGTCCTGCCTGGATGGTCACATCGGCTGTGGCACTAATCAGGATTGAAGAATCAGCTTTATCGAGGGTAACCCGGACATCATAGTAGACGACGCCCTGGTTGGAGGTGCCAACGGGATTGATATATGTAACCTTACCGGTCAAGGAGAGGTTGGGGTTTGCTTCCAGAGATATGGTGGCTTTATTACCAACGCTCAGACTTACCACGTGTGATTCATCGATCTGCAGGTCAACATAGAGGTTTGAGCGATCCACTAGAACAATTGCAGGAGTGGCCTGACTGACACTGTCTCCAGGTAGGTAGCCTACTGTGGTCACTTCTCCATTAAACGGTGCAGTCAGGTTTATGCTGTTCACAGCTGCCTGGGCGGCAAGCACCTTTGCCTGCGCTGCTGCCAAGTCATCTGGGTTAGGGCTTACTTCTAGCTGATAGAGGGTGGTAACGGCATTGTTCAGCAGTTGGGTGGCATCCTGATAGGCGGTCCAATCAGTATTCAGCTGTATCGCCAGGTTGTAAACCGAGTTTGAAGAATCAGTTAGCTGAGCCTGATCGGTTGCAATCTGTGTTTGGAGTAGCTGGATCTGAGCTCGCGTGGAGGCGATGTTCGCATCGGCTGTTGCTTTTTCAGCATCGGTCCAATCAGTATTGCAATAGTTCAGGTTGGCTTCTGCTGTCTGCATGGCGCGATATTCTGGGCTATCGACAATATGGGCAGAACGAGCATATCTATCTACTGCACCGTTATAAATTGACTGATAGTTGGAAATTGTTGAAGCATCGCAGCGTGTCCCATTCATCCCTGCCCGGGAATTGATTTGATTTTGTAAAGTGGTTTGTTCGGCGAGTATAGTCGATTGTTTGGTTGCCAGATCCGCCTGAATCTGAGCCGAGCTGACATTGGTGCTGGCGGTGGCGGTTGTTACCGTGCTGATGAAGTTATTCGTAGCAATATCGTATGCGGATAATTTTTCAGATAATGTAATGACCAGACCAGCAGTAGCTGAATCTACACTCGTTTGGAGGTTGTTCTGTGCGGTCTGGTTGGCTTGCAGTGCAGACTGTAAATCTGTGACCTTTTGTGCCACTGCGGTATTGTCCGGGTGCAAATTGGCGTTATTTTGAGCAGCAGTTAATTCATCCGATAATGCGCTCGTATCCCGCACAGCCTGGTAGTATTCTTGAACAATAATGGGCGCATTTGCCAGGGGAAGGCTATTCTGGGCGCTGTCCAGGGCAGTTTTGGCAGCTGACCAATTGACATAATTCGCCTTATCGCTGGCGGTCTGGTTGCCAATGATAGCGCTTGAGAGGTTAGCCTGAGCCTGTTGGTAGGTATTGTAGGTAGCCGAGAGGGCTTTCTGAGCATTTGACACCGTCGACAGCTCAGGAATGGTCAGCTGATTGAGGGCATTTTTTGCAGTGGTCAGGTCGGTTTGAGATGTTAACAAGTTGGAAGGGACTGATGATGGGTCAAGGGTCATTAATGTCTGACCTGCGGTTACCGTCTGCCCAACTGTGATGTTATTCTGAGCCACTTTACCTGTTGTGGCAAACGCCAATGAAGCGATATGCTGGGGTTGGATCTGACCGGTGCTCTCAACTGTGTTGGTATAACTCACCTGGTTGACCGTTCCGTAACCGGTGAAACCGCTCGAATTTGTACCTGTTTGGGCGTTGGCGCTTCCTGAGCAGCCAGCAAGAATAATCGCCAGCAATACAATGATCGAGAGTACAGCGAATAGCCGTTTATTTTGCGACATGTTTACCTCCTGAAGGTTGGGACTCAAATCCCCATTACACCCGGTGTTATATCGGTCTTTAAGACCAGTTGTAAGAATACTCTTAGATTGTGCAGAAATTATGGAGAAAGCGGGGATATTCGTCAAAAAGATCCCACGGGATAATAAAATCTGTGAGATTTGGTGATTTAGACCAGGACGTGATTATTTTAATTCCCCATTATCAGTCAAACCCATCTCCTGTTTCATCGACAAAAATACGTCCACCACGCGCGGGTCGAAGAATTTCCCTTTTTCTTCGATGATATATTGGAGGGCTTTTTGACTCGTCCAGGCTTTCCGATACGGTCGATCGGAAGTGAGTGCATCGTAAACATCGACCACAGTAAATATACGCGCTGCCAGTGGGATTTGCTCACCCTTCAACCCACGGGGATAACCAGTTCCATCCCACTTTTCATGGTGACTTCCGGGGATATCCAGTGCTGGACGGAGGTAGGATATTGGAGCCAGCATCTCGAAGGCATATTGGGGGTGCATGTGCATGACTTTCCACTCTTCTTCGCTCAGGGCATCAGGTTTCAGCAAAATTGTGTCTGGGATGCCCATCTTGCCCATGTCGTGCAGCAGGATCCCCCGGCGCATGTGCACCAGATCCGACTCACTCATCCCCATCACGCGGGCCAGACTAAGGGCCATTTCTGTTACGCGCTTGGTATGACCTTCCGTTTCAGAGTCGCGCATGTCCAGCGCACGCGACCAGCCTTCGATAGTCGCATCGTATGCCAGGCTCAGCTCCAGGTTAGAACGCTGCAGGTTGGTGAACAACTGTGAGTTATCGATGGCAATCGTCACCTGCCCGGCGAGTGTTTCAAGAAATTCCACCCATTCTAGGCCTTGTTCACCCTGCGTCCGTTGAAAAACCTCCAAGATACCTTTGACCTCGCCCTTAGCGATCAGCGGTACTGCAGAATAAGTCGCAAATCCTTCAGCCTTGAAGATGTCTGCCCGGAGGAAATTATGGAGCAATGATTTCAAATCAGGGATGTGGATTGTACGACGTTCCATGATCTGGTGACCGATGACCCCCTCGCCTAATAAAAAGCGGGATTTCTCGATGGCGTTGGTGTGGAAACCTTTACCAACTGAATACTCAAAAGCGTAATTATTAGGATTTAGCAATAGTATATCTACTGCATCTACACCCAGCAAACCGATGATTTGCTGGAGGATGATGTTTAATATGGCCCGCAGGTCAAAACTGGAAGCAATGGCGGAATCGATGGTCCTTAATGCTTGCACCTGCTGGAGATGGCGTTCTGTCTTTTCGAAAAGTCTTGCATTCTCCAACGCTGCAGCGGCGCGCTCTGCTAGCAGGTGGCAAGCGGAGACTTCTTCTGCAGACGGATGATATACCCTCAATTTGCTCAATGTGAGTACGCCAATCACACGACCGCCTCTTATCATCGGGTAGGCAAAAAAAGCCTTAAGATCTGGCCGAACCAGCAGCTGGCGTATGGTCGGCTCCTGACGATCGATATCTGACAGGATCAATGGCTCACCGCTAACAATCAGGTTTCGAAGCGCAGGTAGGGATAATGGGACAATAGTATTGCTTGAGCCTGCGGGTAAGCCTATACCCGCCCGTAAAATGGCTTCATTTTTCTCGGCATCAATAACCATGACAGTGCAGGTGGCGCTATCCATCACCTTTGCCACATGTTTGACCAACGTCTCCAAAACCTCACTCTCCTGACGCAGGGAGGCAAGTTCAATCCCAAGCTCGACAATCTGTGTCAGCCGGGTAGTACGCTGTTTTTCAGCTTCATACAAACGCGCATTTTCAATGGCGATGGCGACGGTATCAGCAATGGTTGAGAGCAGCTCGCGCTCCCTCTCTCCGAACGCATTCGGCCGGTAGGATTGGACTGAGATTACCCCCACTACTTCATCCGCAAGCTGCATGGGTACGCCCAACCACGAGCGGGAGGGCAGTCCGGTGCCCCATAACGTCATTATCGGCAAGTGATTTTTCTCCAGCTCGTAGTCTTGAATGAGGAGATATTTTCTGCCGCGTACCACCTGTGCCGTAAGCGCATCTCCGAGCGGACGGACATGCGGTTTCTCAAACACAGTGCCATCCACCCTGATTCGGAACTCGAGCTGATCGGTTTCGGGGTCATAAAGGGCAACGAAAAACGAGTCAGCGGGGACAGCGTTGATGATTTCCTTGTGAACAATCTCCAGCAAGGCATCTAAATCCAGGGTAGTGCTGATGGCACGTGCGACCCGGTTGAGCAGCGCCATTCGGTCGGCATATTGGCGTGTGTCTTCTAAACTCACACGCAGAGCGTCTTCTGCTTTCTTTCGCTCAATGGAGACCGCAACTTGCGTTGATACAAACTCCATCAGGTCGAGGTCGTCCTGGTTATAAAGCACACCCTCCCGATAGCTTTGCGCTACCATAACCCCCATCACTCGCTCCTCCTGTTTTAGAGGCACCCCGATCCAGTCAATCGAGTCGGAACCTACAACTTCCACTTCACCCTGCTCGATCAGCTGTTGGAAAACTGCCTCCGGAGCCCACAGCGGTTTACCCGTGCGGAGGACGTATTCGGTTAACCCGTGTTTTGGTTTGGCGGGCGGAGGTGGTTGGTCGTATAAGTCGACATAGTATGGGAAGCTCAGCAGGTCATTGGAAGTGTCGTACAGGGCGATGTAGAAGTTCTCCACCGGCATCAGCTCGGCAAGGATATGGTGAATGGAGTGAAAAAGCTCTTCCAGGCTGGCAGTCGTAACAACTGCTTGCGAAATCCGGTAGGTCGCATGCTGGACTTGCTCTGCACGCTTGGCTTCCGTGATGTCTCGATAGAGCCCGATCGATCCGTGCGAGACGCCATTTTCATTTCGCAGCTGCACAGCAGAATCGAACACCCAATGGATCTTTCCATCTCGCGCCCTGATCCGGTATTCGCATTTCCAGCTGGAACCGGTATTCTTCCCCAGATGCACCCTGTGAATGGCTTCATCCCATGGGTATTTTGCCAATTCTCCTACAACATGGGCTTCCAGGACGAGGGAATTCCATAATTCTTCAGTAAACTCTTGCGGTCCATACCCCGTAATCTGTTGTATGCCTTCACCAATGAAGTCATAATGGATTGAGTTTCCATCCTCGCTGTAGGATTGGAAATATGGCACTCCACCAGTCGACTCGATCGCCTGGCGATATATCACGATGGATTCGCGCAGTGCAGCCTCCGCACGTTTGCGTTCTTCTAGCTCCAAAGCAGCAGATTCGTATAACCGTGCATTTTCCACGGCTACAGCGGCGTGGTTGGCAAATAAAATTAATTGGTCCATGTCCCGCTGGGTAAACAATTCCTCCCTAAAAACATTAATGACGCCGTTCACATCTCCTTGCCAGATCATCGGGGCGCTAACCAGGGCTCGGAATGCGGGCTCATCTGTTTCGCAACAATTCACTTTTCCAGACCAGGTGGTGTAATTTTTTATGATTAATGGCTTTTTCGAATCTACAACTCTCCCGGCTGCTCCATCTCCGTATTTTAGGACAGTACCAGCATAGTTTTGATGTGTGTTATAACTGACAACACACTTGATCGCCTCTGCTTCGCGATCTACCAGGTACAATCCCCCACCATTCGCATTTAGCAACCTGGTTGCGCGTTCCACGATCAGATTTAACAAATCCGGTAGGGAGTGGCGCATGGTAAGGTTGAGCACTGTTTCCTGGAGGGCAGAAAGTTCGGCTGCGCGGTATTCCAGCTCCATCTCGGCTTGCTTTCGCTCGGTGATGTCGATTATAAACCCCTGCCAAAATAATGGCTTCGCTGAAGCATCATGAAGCAGCCAGGCTTCACTGTAAATCCACTTCGTCTGACCATCGCGCGTCCAGATGCGATATTCTACTTTGAATGGTTCTCCAGTCTCTCCTGTGCGAATGCTCTCCGATAAAACACGTTCTTGGTCTTCTTTATGGATGATCTTGAACCATAGCTCGCGATCGTCAAGCCATTGCTTTGGCGTGTAGCCCGTAATTGTTTCTACCTGGGGATTGATATATACTGTCCGGTTGAATTCACCAACCGAATCGGTGTAGATAATGGCAGGGATTTGTTCCAGCATGGCACGATAGCGAAGCTCGAGAGCAGCCTCCGACTTGGGCAATCTCTGGATGCGCCTGGTTTTCACGTGAGAATGGTTATCACGTTTTTTTGTGGTTAATATGGCGGAAGCTAACCTATCGTTCATGATGAAACCTCCACCTTGAGAGGTTGCAATAACTGAACCACCCGAGTCACCCTTGTTTTTCGAAGTAAAGGATTATGGGAGATTGATTATACATATACAATATCCGATAACCCGGGCGATGTGCTTATCACTTATGTAAGGAAGCTGGGAATTACAGAATTGTTGGGGAGTCTCCTGATGAGAATATAAATTGATGGCAAACTATACGACGGGATACGGCTCGCCCGGATACGGGATACCGTGAGAACAGATTGATTGTCACTTTTTAAGGTCTGTCAAGACAAAGTAGAAATGTCACTTATTAAGGTCTGTCAATGCAAAGTAGAAATGTCCCTTTTTCTACAAAGTAGAGATGTCCCCTTTTTAAGGGATTGATAAACCATATCAGTCAACACCATTGGTAAGGACGTCTTGAATGGGTTTGCC
>JBGOXS010000027.1:0-29708 GCA_041479245.1 Anaerolineae bacterium | reverse complement strand
CGTTTACCTTTCAGGCGTTGCATGACTTCTAATCTGGTTATTTCTGCATTGCTCATTGTCAGTAGTTCGTCCATGTTGTGTCCCTTTAAAGGGGACATTTTAACTTTGCACAAAGGGGACTCTACTACTTTGCACTAACACCCCTCCTCCCTTGCTTGACATCCCTCAAATACACAATGTATACTTGCTTCTTACATCCGTCCTCATGGACAGATCATCCAAAATCCATCATTTTAAGGAGTGAGTCATGCCTACATTTTCACGTATGCCGCGTTACGACATCCGCAATGACGGCGCTGGTCCTTATACCATTTTCTACTGTGATATCTGCGGACGCGAGTTTCGCAGTCAACCTGATGTCGTCAATGCCGTGAAGACAGACCTCGGGCGTTCAGCCCTCGGTGGTTTACTGCGCAAGGTGCCTCTCGTTGGCGGCAGCGTTGCCGATAATGTGGTCGGAGAAGACCCGCGTTACAGCTACAAGATGGATCCCGCTCAGCTTCAATCTGCCTGGAATCAGTGCCAGGTGCATTTCCGCGAGTGTCCAACATGCAGCCGCATCGTTTGCCTATCCGATTTTGATACCCAAAGTGGATTCTGCCAGGAGGACAGCCCGCGCACAGAAGAGATCTCCGAGGCTCGTGGCGCGCAGGCCGGCGCTGCGATTAAAGGCTTTGCCAATGCTTTTGGCCTGGGAGGTGCCCTGGATAACGTCGGGAAAGCCGTGGAAGCTGCAGGTAAAGCCACCACCCAGATGGCGCAGTGCCCTAAGGATGGCACCCTGGCTGCTCCAGGTACTAAGTTCTGCCCCGAATGTGGTACACCAATGACTCAACCATTGGCTACACTATGCCCCAACTGTGGCACCGATACACATGGCGCCAAATTCTGCCCTAATTGCGGCACGAAGATGGAACAGGCTCCTGCAAACTGCCCCAATTGTGGTGCTGAAACCAAGGGCGCCAAGTTCTGCCCTGAGTGTGGGACAAAACTCAGCTAGCTCACCATTTTATTCACATGCACACAAGGGCGGGTAATAAACCCGCCCTTGCGTTTTTTTTCACTTTTTTCTGAGATGCTTCTCCCGCTGCAAGTAGGTGAGCAAAGTGCTTACGTAAGCCGCATGGCTCCAGGTAAGCGGGCTGACCGAGGCTGGTTGGCCTGTGTACGGATCCACCTGTTCGGCTAAAATCCCACTAGGCAGGGCGTGGGCTGCCGCCCATTCCAGGATCTCCATGGCTGGTTTAAGATCGTCAGATTTTATAGCAGTCAGAGCGTACCATTCCGCCAACCACAGGGTGCAGATGAACCAGGGATTGCCTGGTACGTTGTTGATATCCCGACTCACCTGGTGATACAGATCATTCCTGTAACGCGCCACACCCCCCACATTCGTTTTCACCCACAGCTGTTCACGAATAGCGTGCATAGTAGAAACAATCTTCGGGTCATCCGGTCGATACATACCGAACTGCCATAGACCCACCACACTGGAATCGAGCGTCTCATCTACGTTCCAATTGCCATTGTTATCCACATTGACCATCCGACCGAATCGCTTGAGATCTGCCAGCCAAAGATGTGCCTCCGTGCCAGCTTGGATCTCCTCGGCAGCCTGGTGATATTTGTGTGCTCTCTCAGCCTCTCCAAACGCTTCAGCGAAATGGGCCGCACCATTCAATCCACCCCAGACAGCTGCCACCGTCCAGCTCAAGATGCCCAGGCGCTCCTCCCACAAATCGTAGCTGGCGAGTGGCAAACCGCTACTCTCATCCCGGTAACCGGCCATGAAATCTGCTAGCGGGCAGATCAACGACCTGTACAACGGTTTGATAAAAAAGACATCCCCATGGCGCGAGAAATGCTCCCATAACGCCCATAACACCAAGGCGGTCTCATCTTCTTGGATGGGTAAATGCTTTTCTCCATCCACCGCCCAAGGCAGCCAGCTGGAAGCTAGTGATCCATCTGGATTATATTTGTGCAGCAGGTAGCCTTCGCGGCTGTGCACCGTATCGCAGAATTGAAAAAATGCTCGAGGAAGGTCCAGGTAACCTGCTTTGTTCAGTGCTTCTGCCACCAACGAGCCATCTCGCGACCACATGTAGCTGTAGGTATCACGCACGTCCGATGAGATATCCGTATCATTGGCTGCAATGATCGCTCCACCTTCGTCAATTTGGGTACGAATAGTGAGCAGGCTGCGTATATACTCGTCCGTTACCGCTTGGGGGATGTCATCCATCACGGGCAGATGCACCCTCAGCCACAACCGCCAGAAAGCTTCCGTCCGGTCGATGAACGACTGTGGACCTCGCTGTCGCACCATTCGGTTAAGTGTGGTCACACCCTCAAAATTTGACCCCACTGCCATCCAGTAGTAAAGCGTCCGCTTCTCTCCCGCCTTGATCTGCAGGTTGAAACCAATGGTCGAATCGACCGATCCGTGTGCCACCACGCCCCCTTCTAATTGGCCGTCCTCTGCATCCCTCCAGGTGCCTTGCAAATTACGGATCTCCTTTAATCCACATGCCCATTGATGAACCCCGATCACCAATCCCGGGAATGTACCCTCCGATGGCTCCCATCCTGGCCCAGGCTCGCCATCGCCGGTTGTGACGGCACCATTGATCATGAACCAGTATTTATCTTTGTAGTGGAAAATCGCCCTGCGTTCCGGCTCATAATAGGCCGTATCTCCGATATCATTGCCTGCGATGTGAAAATCATGGTGGAAGAAGAACCTGATCTCCCGGTCCTTTGAATCCAGGTTGTTGATTTCCATCTTCCTGACGAACAAATCCTCGTGAAAGTCCACCATATCCGCAGACTGGATTGAGATTTTTAACTCGGGCTGTTCCAGCATCACCTCGCTCACCAGGGTTTCAGCCTGGTATTTCAAAGATCTGCGCCACTTTTCATCATCGAACCAGCTGAATTGTCCCTCCACCCACACACCGGTGCGAAATGGGTGCCCCAGTGCATGGTTCTCCTGCCCAACGTGCGGCCAATATAAGTCGCGGATTTGATAATTTTGATCAAAAGCGTACAATAAGCTGCCATTTCCAAGCGGTAGGTCACGAGGCATAATTTTCCTCCAATCTCAGTCGAACTGTCTTTATAAAGTGAGTATTTCTCCTCACCAAAGGTTCGCCACTCCCAACAATTGACATCACTTAATCGTATTAATCCCTCATCCATCATTATAAGTGGATATTTTCGAACCCTAAATTAATGAATTAATAACCTGCACCTGCCACTGTTTTTGAGGTGCAGCATCTAATGTTCGGAGAGGAAATGAGTAAATGACCGATTTGGAAGACTTCCGCAAGATGAAAGATGAATTTTTCGCCCAGGATGGTCAGAGCCCACTCACACCCGGGCAAAAAAAGGGCTTCAAGGGTCTCCAGTACTTCCCAACGAATTTAGATCTACGCCTCGAGGTCACCGTGGAGGAATTTCCGAATAAACAGCAGATCAAAATGCAGACGACCACCGGAGAAATTCAGGAATACGAACGCTATGGCAAGTTTAAATTCTCGGTGGATGAGAAACCTGTTGAGCTGACCATCTATCACAGTGAAGATGGCTTTTTTCTTCCATTCGTAGACAGTCTCGCCAGCAAAGAAACTTACCCTGCTGGGCGCTACTTGGAACCTCAGCCCATCGGTAACAATCGCTTCAAGATCGACTTCAACTTCGCCTATAACCCCTACTGCGCCTATAATGATTACTGGTCCTGCCCGCTCACACCTTTTGAAAACCACATTAAAGTCCCCATCCGCGCTGGTGAAAAGTTATTTCATAACTAATTGAATATATTTGTTCATAACCAGGGACATCCCGAGTATATTTTTCTATAATCTGTCATTGCAAACGAGAGGTCTTTTCGAGCAAAGCGATCTTCCTTTCTCATCGCCTTATAATTAATGGAATTCTAGAAGCTGAAACCTTTCATATATCCCTATTTACAGATCATCGCAATCTTGGATCTATTAAATAATTACTTTACTTCTAGAAAACTCGCCTAAATAACACCAAGGTGGAGAAATCCGCCCAGGTATTTATTCGTTTTTATCGCTCTTTTCGTTTCTTTCGCGTTCCAAAATTTTCCTATTAAAATGTTCCTAACTCTCCTCATCCATCTCCTTTCGGTACACACTGCTCTTTTTCACCACCTGATATCCCATAAACTCATACAGGTGAAGTGCTCCCGAAATATTCTCAGCATCCACACCCAATCCCGCTTCGGTCATACCCCGATACTTGAGTGCGCTTAAGCTTTGTGCGATCAACGCTTTCGCCAGCCCCTGGTGCCTCCACGGTCGGCGTACGCATATATTTTCCGTGTAGCCTCGTTTGCGCCCGAAGATCTCATTTTCATCCTTGTTGATAAAGCTCAGAACCATCCCGGCAATCTGGTCACCTTGCCACGCCACTCGCCATAGGCTGGGATCGAAATCAGGATCGTGGATCATCTGCTCATACTCTTCCCACGGGTCAGGGATATATCCCCAGTGGTCCCGGAAGGCTTCGTTCGACGCTTCCCAAATCAGCCGCATATGTTCTGGTTCCACCGCTCGCACCACAACTCCGTTTGGCGTGGGCAGGTCAGGGATATTCTCCAGGTCAGGTCTCACCATTTCGAATGCATTGCGTACCACCTGGTAATTCCGTCGTTCGAGTAAATTGATCCTGTCCGTCTCCGAGCTGCTGACGAAGTTATCTAGCTGGCAAGGGGCATCTAGCGGTAACTCACAATTTTCTTTTAGCTGTTTCGCAATTTGCCGCAGTCGCTGCTCGTTGAAACCCAACAGGGTGCTCCCAATGCCCTTGCGTCGCCATTCAGGCAGCACATAGCCGAACTGGAAACCCACCCATCGTCCACTGCCCTCCACTTCCCACCAGGTGCGAGAGTATCCCACCACATTCCCGTCAATTTCTATAAACAGCATGACGCTGTAAGGTTCGCAATGGTGCAGATGAGTATAAGTATTCACGATATCCTCGAGCTTCTCGGCACGCTCGAGACCATCCGTAGCCGCGCACCCCTGAATAACCGCCAGCATCTTAGGGTAATCCGCCTCACCCTGAAATCCACGCAACGTCAATCGAGCAATATCCTTTGTTCTGGGGTCTATGGTCGCTTCAGCAATGTCATTCTTGATGTCCATGATGTTATCCTCATTTGTTTCCCGCTAAGTTCACTGGAATCACGGGGAGTTATTCGTATATTCCCCTATGAGCCAGTAAACTTTTAGGGCATTCTATTCATTTTCAATTTTCTCTTTAAATGTAATTTTTATTGTTCTTGTGGTGTAAGTCCCAGACACAGCCTCACTGCCTCAATCCCGTGGTTTGATCGCCCGTGTGGCGATATACGCCGGCATATACTTTCCTAGGGGGGAATTCTCCTGGTCTTCGTACAATCCGGTCAGAATAAAACCCGCATCGAGTTGCCCACCAATTTGATCTTCCAGGCTGTGGCTGAATTCAAGCGGTGAATCATTCCCAAACTCTCGTTGCCGCTCCTCCTCGCTGAGCTTGGTGGCATCGAATGGCAATTTATACTTGACCTCGAACACACCTTTTTCAGCCAGATGGGAATCGAATAGAAATACACAAGGGTTATCGAATCCTGCCAGTAAAACACCACCTGGTCGAAGGGTGCGAAATGCTTCCTTCCACACCGGGCGCACTTCCGGGCAAAAGACATTCGACACCGGGTGAAAGATCAGGTCGAAGCTGTAGTCGGTGAAGACGGACAAATCTCGCATATCTCCTTCCACTGTGATCAGTGTCAGCCCTTCACGCTGTGCCACCATCCGGTCTTGCTCCAGCTGTCTGGGCGAATTATCAAACACGGTTACGTTCGCCCCGGCAGCCGCCAGCACCGGTCCTTGCTGTCCGCCTCCCGATGCCAGGCACAGAATGTCCACGCCGTGCAGGTCGTGAGGGAACCAATCGCGTGGCACAGCTTTTTGCTCGGTCAATAGCACCGACCATTCTCCCCGCCGTGCTGCTGAAATCACCTCTGGGCTGGCAGGAATCGTCCAGGGATTACCATATTCCACCTGTTTATCCCATTGATCACGGTTATAACTTCGTACGTCCATCTCACACATCCTTTTCATAGGTTCCCAGCCGGAAGACGGTTCGAAAACCCATCGATTGATACAGTTTGATTGCCGGTTCGTTATCCTCAAACGTGGACACGATAGCACACTTCATGCCGCCATCCTGAAGTCTACGCAAGCCCTCCAACATCACGGCTCTTCCCAGTCCCTTGCGCTGGAAGTCTGGATGGGTACCCACAGGCTCAAACAAGCCCACTTGGTTGACTGAGTCCATCCACACAATGCAGAACGACCCGATTTGACCCTGCGCAGACACAGCAACGATATCCAGGTTGCGGTCATATACCGGTGAACGCATAAACTTTCTAAAGCGCTCGAGGTACCGCTCGAACGGTGCGCTGGATCCGAAAGCACCATATTGGGCTCGCGCTCTTTTATCCACTTCAGCCTCCCCTTTACACGCCCGAACGGTGAATTCTCCGCTTGACTTGGAAGGTGGGATCGGCTCATCCAGGTTTCTAGCGAAGTGGACCATCCCCCTCGCCAGCCGATAACCCCGCTGCCTAAATTGCTTATCCAGGAAATCGTCATCATGCAAGACCCATAACACGTAAATGGTTGACTTTCCCTGTCTTCGTGTAACCTGCAGCGCTTTTTCCTCAGCCCATATTAACATCTCTCGGGCTGGAAAGCTACCTCGGAGTTCTGGTTGTATGAAAACGTCAAATCCGGCAAAAACAGGCGAGGCCAATGTCCATCCCAGCAATCTGCCGGGATGTTCTGGGTCATCCCACAAGTAGATATCATTCCAGTAATCCCCTTCCAGAGGTGGATAGTACAGTCACCAGACCAGGTCTCCACAGTGGATATAATAAGTACCATTGTTCGCCGTGCGCCCCCGAACCAGCAAACTGCGCATTGCTTCCAGTTCACGCTCATCATTATACGATCGTGGCTCGATCATGCCTTCTCCACCAGTTTTTCCCATTCACCGGTCAATCGCTCCAGCTCAGCTTGCGCCCGGGCATACTTCCAGCTCAGGTCATTGATCGACTTGAAGCCATTAGAGCCGCTGGTGTGATGCAGCTCTTGTGAGATATGCTGCACTGCCTGCTCCTGCTCCCGGATGCGTTGCTCCAGCTTCTCCAGAGCCTGCTGTAGGCGACGTGTATTCCGGCTGTTATCCCTCGCCAGTGGCTTGGATGGCAGCAACATCTTTCTCGCTTGTGATGCTCCATCCGCCCGCTGCAGCACGAACTCACGATACGTCCCATCAAACACATCCAGCCGTCCATCCCTAAGCTCCCAAATCTGGCTTGCCAGCTGGTCGACCAGGTAGCGATCGTGGGAGACAAGCAGGATTGTACCCTTGAAATCCTGCAGCACTTGCTGCAGTACTTCGCGCGCCGGCAGGTCGAGGTGGTTGGTTGGCTCATCCAGCAGTAGGAAATTAGCCCCGCGTAACGCTAAGATCGCCAGCGCCAGCCTCCCCCGCTCACCACCGCTTAGTGCGCTGATCGGTTTGAACACATCCTCGCCGCGGAACAGGTATTGTGCTAGGTGGCTACGTGCCCCCTCGGGATCCATCTCACGATTGCAGAGCAGCTCGTCCAGTACAGTATGCTCAATATTGAGCTCATCGTGCGCTTGGGCAAAATAGCCGATCTCCAGGCTCGCTCCCAGCCGCACCTCGCCCGTTAAGGTTTCCACCCGCTCGAGCAGCGTCTTGAGGAAAGTCGTCTTTCCGCTCCCGTTCGGTCCGATCAGTGCTGCACATTCACCCCGCCTCAATTCAAGCTGCTGTATCCTGAATAGCCTATTCCCAGGGTAGCCGATCTCGGCTTGCCTGGCTCTAAGGATAATATTGATGCTATCCTTCAATGGCACCAAACGAGGCCGGATGTGCGGCGGGCGTGAAGGCATCGTTAGGGCGTTCACCTTGCGGATAGCTTCAGTCACATCCAGAGGCTTATCAGCGCGTAAGTCCAGCTCATGCCAGTTCCTACCGCTACGCAGCTCCAAGATACCATAGGCATCCACCACCTTTAGCTCACGTGTCACCTTGCGCAACATCCCCAAAGCGCGTGCATGGGTGCTGGCGCGCACCCAGTTGCGCTGAACGAAATCCATTTCCTTTTGCAAGCGTTCCTTTTCTTCTTCAAATACCCGCTGTGCATATTCCCAGCGTGCGTCCCTTTGTAACAGGTAATTGCTGTAATTACCGGAATAAACTTCGATCCCGCTCTGGCTCATTTCCCAAATGGTGTCCACAGAGTTATCCAGGAAGTAGCGGTCATGGCTTGCGACCAGCACCGCCCCATCCCAATCCTTCAATTTGTGCTCCAGCCATTCAATGGCTTCACCATCCAGGTGGTTGGTGGGCTCGTCCAGCATCAGTAGGGAAGGTTTTTCTAGCAACAGGCGTGCCAGTAGCAGGCGCGTCTTTTGACCCCCGCTCAGGTGCTCCAGGGGCATATCCCAGGTCTGCTTGCCAAAACCCAACCCCTGCAGGGTTTGCTGAATCCGCAGGTCGTAGTCGTAACCGCCAGCATGCTCAAACGCTGCCTGCAGGTCTCCATACGTAGTTAGCATCTCTTCAGTGTAACAGCCACCCGCCATATCCGCTTCCAACTTATGCAGACGGGCTTGTTGGTCCTGTAAGCCAGCAAACACGCCCAACATCTCTGCGTAGACGGCGTTAGTGTCGTTTGCAAAGGCGCTGCTGGCTTCCTGCCGTAGGTACCCCAACCGTTTCCCCCGGGCAATATGGATGCTGCCGGCGGTGGGTTGGTTCAAACCGGCCAGGATCATCATCAGCGAGGTTTTCCCGATTCCGTTGGGTCCGATCAATCCGATTTTGCTGTCATTGGCAATCGTGATGGTTATCCCTTGGAACAGGTCAAACGCCCCGAATGATAGGCTTAAATCATTAGCCGATAATATAGACATTCTTCCCTCATCGATCTCTGTAAGGGTGAAGCATCAAGGACGAAGAGCGTCCCAGATGCTTCACCCGAAAAATCCTCATCCATTCCTGTGCAGCTTTCCGGTCCTCTTGGCATACCTTTCAGCCTGTCCGAACACCCATAACCCCATTGGAATCGCCACCACACCCATCAGCAGGGTCGGCCAGATGTACTGCCATAGCTGCCCAGTGGGTGTGCCTTGCAGTAATGCGCTGCGAGTGCCGTCCAGAACGTAGGTCGCCGGGCTGTACACGGCCAGCTTTTGCAGGAAACTTGGCAGCACCTCCACCGGGTAATACACACCCGAGACCAGCAGCAGGACTGCTATGATCACGTGCGTCATCTGTGAACCCCGCTCGGGGAACAGCAGTGGCAGTACCGATCCCATCACGCCCACGCCAATAAATGATAGGCTACCAGCCAGCAGCATCACCGTCGCCCCTGGCAGATTGGCGTGACTAAGGTCGATCTTAAATATAGCAACAGTTACCACCAGGATGATCGCGGTCGAGAACATGCTGTAGATAACAGCCCACAGTGTTTGCCCTGCCATGTGCGTGACGCGCCGGATGGGCGCCATCAGCGTGTATTCGATCGTCCCCTCCCAACGTTCCATGCCAATCACATCCGTGATCCAGTAGAAGATCAGCGACAGGTAACGCCAAACCAGAGTCCCCACCACCAGATAAAGAACCAGGTAGCGCCCGTCCGTTGCAGACGTGCCAGCGATCTTCTCCATGCCCAGACCGATGAAGCTCACCGACAGGCTGTTGGCAATGGAATAGGTAATCCATACCAATTCCCACGACCAGTATCGCTTCACCAGGTTGGCATTGCGTTCCATGAACGCGTAAGTAGCTCTGAATTCATTCACTAATGTAGACATTTCAATTACTCCCAAAACTCTAACCATTATTCTGTACGAGCCATTCCTTTCGTTTTCTCCTCCCCAAATTTCTTTCGCAATTTGGGGGAGTTGGGAGGGGGTCAAATAATTCTCCATCCTACAAATTGATCCTCCCAGAGCCTAAAACATCGCGTGTGTTGATGACCAAGGCTTTAAACAAATCCCAGGCGCTTTTCAGCAATGACTTCACTGCCGGACGGAAATTGCTCCATTCCCGCCTGTGCTCTTCGCCAGTATTGTCTCTTGTGTGTAACATTTCATCCCTCCTCTTCCTCCTCCGATACCAGTTTATTCCCGGTCAGTTCCAGGAACACGTCCTCCAGCGTGGGCTCATGCCCGTAGCGCGGGATCAGCTTCTTGAGCGCTTCCGGGTCATCTAGCGCCACGATCTTTCCGTTATCCACGATTGCGATGCGATGGCATAACGCCTCCGCTTCACCCATGTCATGCGTGGTGAGCAGGATGGTGGTGCCGTGCTGCTCATTCAGCTCACGGATCACCGCCTGCACCTCGTGCTTGGAACGTGGGTCCAGTCCAGTGGTAGGCTCATCCAGCAGCAGGAGCCTGGGTTGTGAGAGCAGCGCCCGTGCAATGGCTACTTTCTGTTGCATACCGCGCGACATCTCCTCCATCGGCTGTCCAATGCTGTTCTTCTCCAGGCCCAGGCGGGTTAAGATTTCCACCACCTTGCGCCGGGTTTCCTTACCCTCCATCCCATACAGGCGTGCCCCATACACCAGGTTCTCCATTGGTGAGAGCTTCTTGAAGAAGCTGGCTTCCACCGAAACCCGGTTAATCAGTCGCTGGACCTGCATTGGCTGGCGCACTACATCATGCCCGAAGACCGTAATTGAGCCTGCGTCAGGCAGCAACAGCGTCGCAATCAGGCGGATGAGTGTGGATTTCCCCGATCCGTTCGGTCCCAGCACGCCGAATATCTCCGCCTCGTGCACCGAGAAGGAAACATGGTCCACCGCCACCTTGAGCGACTTGCCATTTTCAGATGAAACGGTATGACGCTTCCACAGCGGGTGGCTGTCTTTACCGAACTTCTTGTATGCATCCTGTACCTGTATTGCGTCCAACATTTTGTACTCCTATCTGTCATCAAGGACTGTCTATGTCCGTAGTCGCGAGCGTTCTTCGTGAGCGATGCGATGTGGTTCTTTTCCGTCGAAGCTTTCTGCCTCTCTGTCTATCAGTGTCTATTGGTGATCCTCTATCATAGCCATCTGCATAATAAAAACCGGTCACGGAGAGGGTCCCCGTTACCGGTCGAAACCATTACACCCAAAATTAACCAAAACGACCACGGGGCTTGGAGCACACCGTGGTCGTAAGATTCAATCCAGCTAACCTAACGAGCGATAGGCGCGCTCCGCGAAGGAACGGTAAGTCCGCCGCTAGGGGCGACCGTCCGCACTTCATAAATTCGCTTGATGAGATCGCTCATTTATCGCGCCTTTCCTTTCATTAGTGTGGTATTAACAACTTTTTGAGTTTACCATTATTTTCACAAAATCGTCAAGGGAGAAATGAGTATTGATCCCGCATTTGTATTCTTAGCCATTCCCTCGCTGAATTGTAAGCAATTTTTACCTTAAAAGATCCAAATTGATCTCTGTCTCAGAGGGTGCACTTACCGAATTTTCTGTGCGAGAAAGTCTTGTTTATTTATACTTTATCAGTTTTTATCTTTAAAAACCGTTGTGATAGACCGCTCGTTAGGGCGTATACCTCACGCAGCCCCATGGTATTCTTTTACTGCTGCATAGTGAATGGATTCAACACCTAACCCGTCTGACTGATGAGAAGACTCTTATAAAGAACTATATTGGATATATAAGGTAATCTTTGGTGATATAATTAACTTAGGGTGGATTGCTAAAATCTATCTAAGATTACTAAAATCTAACTTATATAACAAGAGGAAAAAATGTCAACGGAAGAAAATAAGACTATTGTACGACGCTTCATCTTGGAGGTTCTGCAGACAGGAAATATGTCATTGATAGACCAACTTTGCGCTCCTAATTACGTGAATCGATTAACCGGACAGGGTATTGATTCATTTAAGCAAATAAGTGGTCTGATGAAAACAGCAATTTCAGACTATCATGTTACGATCGAAAACCTGGTGGCCGAAGGCGACCAGGTGGTGGCGCGCTTCACCATGACTGGAACGATTACTGGTTCAATCATGGGTTCCAAGCCATCCGGAAAAGCCTTTTCAGTACGAGGTTTAACCTATTATCGTCTCGCTAATGGCAAGATTGTGGAAGATGACCCCATTACAAACCAGGATCTGATGGCATTGCTTGGTGTAACGCTACCAGTTGCTGCATAAATGTAATTACTTATTCAAGTATGATTGGAAATTCTATCGGTTGACAAGCAGAATTTGTTATTATTCCCAATAGTAGATCAATCATATGGTTGGTCCGAGGTGGTGGGTGGAAACATCCATCACCTTTTATATTATTATGTATTATTTCCCCATCTTATAGGTGTCCACCACCTCGCCAGAGCGCGTGATGAACTCGAACATGATCTGTGTCTCCGTTGCCTCCACCCGCATCGCTCCATAATCGCTGTTATATCTCACCAGGCTGCCTCCCAGGATATTTACAAAATCATACCTGCCTGCCCCACCAAGCCCATTGACGAAATAAGGCAGCCCACCAATTTCCAATCTCTCATACGTGTGGTCATGTCCTGCTAGCACTGCATCCGCCCCCCACTCCGCATACTGCCACCTGACCCAATCCGTCGAGCCATGCATTCCCGACGAGTACGGTGGGTAATGCATATAGACGATATTCCATGCTGATGTCGACTCCGCCAGGCCTGCTTTCAGCCACTGCGCCTGGATGGACGATGCTCCCACCCCATCCGGCTCACTATCAATGTTATCAAGAGCGAAAAGGTGCAGCAGTCCCCAGGTGAAGTCATAATAGCGCTCATTGCCCGGCAGGGTGAAGTAGTCTAAATACGGTTTCCCGTTCTCCGTGAGCATGTCGTGGTTGCCCAGGGAGGGGAAGAAGCGATTCACTCCAGCCCCCTCACCAAAGCTGCCATAATATGGGTATATGTAGCTGTGAAAATACTGCCCCACCGCCTCGTCTATATGGTCAGCTGCACCTTCCGGATAATTATTATCCCCCAGCGTGATGATGAATTCGGGCTGCCAGCTATCGATAAGTTTGGCTACATCCGTTTCATCCTTATTCCCTGAGCCATAATCCCCAATCGCGGCGAATATCACCCGAGTCGCAGTCGTGGGCGTGGGCGATGGCTTCGGGGTGTATGTATCAGATATTGAAATTGAAGGCTGGGGAGTGAAAGTCTCTGTAAATATAGGAGCGGTTGTTGGAGGTTGGTTACTACCTTGAGTAGGTCTGGCGGTGTTAATCGTCTGGCTTGTAGTTCCCCTGATTATCGCCTGTGTAGACGGAATAACCGCCGCAGTACTAGGCGTGCAGGCAGTGACAAGTACAAGCAGGAGGCCGATACAAAACCAAATTCGCTCGCTAAAAACAACCTCTCTCCCCCATCCCCTTTTCTCCAGGTAGGCACCTCGGATCATTTCAAGATCAGGATGCTGCCGCCATCATCCACAAGGTAAATTTCCCCAGTTTCATCCACTCCGAAGGAGGAGATTTGTCTGCTTGTGTCGAACATTTCACCGTTCAGCCAACTCCCGTCTGCCAAACGCAGTGTGCCCCACACTCTGCCAGAGCCGTAGTCACCGTACAGGTACACTCCCTGCCACGCAGGCAGGCTGGCTCCCCGGTACACGTACCCGCCAATAACCGCGTTTCCCAAATCGTGGCTATATTCTGCTACAGGTATGACGAACTTCATCCCCACAGGTGGTGAGCCGCGATAGGGGTGTGTGCCCTCAAAGTAGTTCCAGCCGAAGTTCTCTCCTCCTGGGCTGCCTGAAGGTAGAAAATCGATCTCTTCCCACGAATCCTGTCCCACATCACCGATATATAGGTCGCCGTTGCGCTTATCAAAGGTGAAACGCCATGGGTTGCGCAGCCCATACGCCCAAATCTCCCATAGACCACCGCCGCTAACAAATGGATTATCCGATGGCACTGCATACGGTTCAGCATGATCGACATCTATCCGCAAGAGTTTCCCCAACAATGTCTGCAGAGATTGCCCGTTGCCATCCGGATCGCCCTGCGAGCCCCCATCGCCCATGCCAATGTACAGGTACCCATCCGGTCCAAACGCGAGTTGCCCCCCTTTGTGGTTTTGGAAAGGCTGCTCAATATGCAACATGCGTAGTTCGCTCGTTGTGTCAGCCTGGTTCGGGTCATTTGCCGAAACGCTGTACCGTGCGATCACCGAATACAGTTGATTGCCTATCTTTTCAGTATAATCCACATAAAAATAACCATTTTCAATGTAATTCGGATGAAAAACCAAACCCAACAAACCCTTCTCACCGCAGCAGTCCACCTTCTGGGTTAGATCCAGGAAAGGGGTTGGTAGAATTGCTCCATCTTTCAAAATAAGAATCAGCCCAGCCTGTTCGATGATGAACAACCGCCCTGAACCGTCGCCCGCATTCGTCAAACCCTCTGGTCGATCTAGGCCACTGACTACCTCTTGCCAACTATATCCAGATGGGTCGGGCAGCTCACTCACCGTCGGCGGCGTCGGTGTTGGAGTTGGTGTGGGGGTTGATGTCGGAGTCTCTGTCGGAGTCGTAATTTCAACCGTACCGCTGATAACCTGTGTTGGTTCAACTGTCGGGCGGGAAGTTGGTGTGCGATATGCTGATGGCGTTGGTACACGGATAAATAAGGCCTGGGTGGGTGTATTGCTAGGTAGAGGGGTGGGCGTTCCAAAGCTGCATCCAGCCAGGAAGATCATGATGAGAGCACCAAGCAAGATACATAGGTGCTTCATTTCGCCTCCACGTCACCATCCACAATCTCCCCATCGATAATATCGCCGTGAGCGACGGTTTGCGAAGTTTCCTCATAGTTGTCCATCACTTTACGTGTGGCTTTCAGAGCGTCCAGGTGCTCCTGGACAAAGTCGGGTGGGCATAGTTCAACAAATAAATATGTTGCCAGCCAGATGACCGCCGCGTCGTCAATCGGACCAATCACGATATCTGGCAGCACCAGGTACACTAATGAGCCGATGGGAAGCAGCTTAAGCAGCGGGTTCACCCGCGGATCCCCAATCAAGCGCAGGATCAGCCTAATGCGTAGGCTTAATCCCTGGAAGAACCCATCGTTTTGTGGGTATGTAATTTTGCGGTTCGATTTATCAGCCATTTTAGATCTCCTGAAAACTATTCTTTCTATCTACGTAACAGTATTGCATTGGTTCTATCCGCTCGCGATCTCAACCCATTCCTATTTCTGCGATTTAATATATTCGCCTCATTCTGCTCTAATTCTATCGCTCTTTTTCCGCTGCTCGTGTTCCAATATAATTCTTTTTCATGAATTTCTACTATATCGCTTCCCTTGTGATCCAATCCCTCTATACCATCCAGACTACGTCTGCCTGCAGCGAGCGGTCTACGCTTCGTCTGCCGGAGGTGCCGCCTGACCATAATCCAGGATTTCATAGCCTTGTGGACCGGTATCCCTTCCGATGATGCCCTTCTCCTGCATGGCTTCTACTAGGCGTGAAGCACGGGTGTAACCAATCCGTAGGCGTCGCTGAAGCATAGAAACCGAGGCTCGTCCCTGCCTGCGTGACAGGTCAATTGCCTCCTCCAGCAGCGAGTCGTGCTCTTCTTGGGCTTGCATATCATCCCACAGTGGCATTTGCATCAGCGGTATACCCGATGGGATTACATCTGGTATACCTCCAGCTGCGGTTGGTGCCAGTGATCCTTTGGGAATGAAACTCTGCCAGTAGCTCACTAAGCTGAGGATCTCGCTGTCTGAAACATAGGTGCCCTGCAGACGGATGGAAGCAGGCGCATCGGGTGCCTGGAACAACATGTCACCGCGCCCCAGCAGTCTCTCCGCTCCGGGCTGGTCCAGGATCACCCGACTGTCTGTGTTGGATGCCACGGCAAAAGCAATCCGCGCAGGGAAGTTGGCTTTAATAATCCCGGTGACTACCTCGACTGAAGGTCGTTGGGTTGCAATCACCAAATGGATCCCCGTAGCACGCGATAGCTGGGCCAGGCGGGTGATGGCGCCTTGGGTTTCATCGGGTGCCAGCATCATCAGATCGGCCAGCTCGTCAATGAAAACCACCAGCTTCGGAAGCTTTTTCTCCTTGCCATCGCCCTGGCTCTCGATCCGCGTATTGTACTCGCTGATGTTACGTGCTCCCAACTGGGCCAGTTTGTGATAGCGCATGTCCATTTCACGCAGCACCCACTGCAGTACTCCCACCACTTTCTCGGTATCAACCACCACAGGTGCCAACAGGTGTGGGATGCCGTTATAGTTTGTCAATTCCACTCGCTTGGGGTCTACCATGATCAAGCGTAGGTCATCAGGTGTATTGTGCAGCAGCAGGCAGCAGATCAGGCTATTGACACAGACCGATTTTCCTGAACCAGTCTGCCCGGCGATGAGCAGGTGCGGCATGGCCGATAGATCTGCCGCCACCGCATTCCCTGCCACATCCTGCCCCAGGGCGAACCTCAGTGGTGATTTCAATCTCCTGAAGGCATCGCTTTCGACCACATCGCGCAGGGTCACCAGCGCGATTTGCTCGTTGGGCACTTCGATACCGATGTATCCTTTTCCCGGAACTGGTGCTTCCACACGGATCGTCCGTGCCGATAGGGCGAGTGCCAGGTCATCCGCCAGGGAGGTGATCTTGGCGACCCTCACCCGTGTGCGAGAGCCGCGGGTCTCAATGAAATCAGGTTCCACTCCGAACTGTGTGATGGTCGGTCCACGGTTGATTTCCACCACGTTGACCGGTGCACCCAACACCCGCAGTGTCTCTTCAATCACCCGGGCACGTTGGCGATCGACATCATCATCATAAACGGTCTCATTGCCTCGCTCAAGGATTTGATCAATGGGAGGCAGCACCCACGGGCGGGGTTGGTTCGCATTTTGACCGCTGACACCAATCGAGCTAGTCTGCGTACCTTGCAATGCAGTCATTTCTGGCCAGTTCGAAGGTGGAATCAATTGCTTGGTACTCTGAGTCAGGTTGGCGGAAGTCCGGCTGCGATGATTTCGCCGCTCATCCAGCCAATCCTGTACACCATCCTGGATGCGGATTACCATCGGTGGAGCCCACCGAAACAGATCCACAACCGCCACATCCAGTACCAGGATCAAGGCAATAATCAACCACGCAAACAAAGTGACGGCCATCCCAGCCCAACCCAGGTAGAGAGATAAAGGTCTAAAAATGAACGCCCCCACATAGCCTCCGCCCTGGCTTTTTGCTGCCAGGTCGTACGCATCTTGTGTAAATGTAAAGAAGTGCATCCAGCCCAATATATTGAGAAACAGCAGGATTACGCCCATGAATCGTTCTAAGGCGATATGCGGGACATGCTGGAAGCTGCGTAGTACCAGCCACAATCCGAGTAAGATCAGCCCCGCTGGGAACAGATACGCGCCCCAACCGAATGCCAGCCCTAAAAATTTGAGCCAGCTGGCAGTCGCCGAGTTATGACTGGCTGAAATCAGACTCAACAATGTGAGCAGACCGATGAAAAGCATCGCAATACCGGTCAGATCAAGCTTGCGATCAAGACTCATCCCCGTTGGAACCGGTGGTGTGCCCGCAGCTGGTCGGCCTTTTGGTTTCGCAGAAGGCTGGTGGAAAAGCAATCCTATGGACGCCAACAAACCAGCTAATGAGGCGCCTCCACTCCGACTTTTTCTGCTTGAAGGGGTGCTCTTCCTGGTTGATGATCGACCAGGTGGTCTCCCGCGCCGCGTTGTGCGGTGAGTAGACGGAGTCCCTCGGCTAGTTTTAGCGTACTGCCGGGTGTTTTTTTTCGTATTCTGCCCACGCAGATGGGTCCTGGAAGTTTCGGTCATCTCTTCGGGATTATAGCACGAATGCCCTTCTTCCTTCCGCGCGGGGTATTTATCTGTGAAATAAGGTAAAATTCTAGCGCTGCACCATAACCCAGCTCGAGAAATTGAGGTCTTCTTGTTCGAAATCGTCTTCTTAGGCACTTCCGCTTCTGCCCCTTCTGTCCATCGGGGCTTATCTAGTCAGGTGGTTATCCATGATGAATTCCGCTTCCTGATCGACTGCGGGGAGGGTACCCAGCGTCAAATTCTTCAATCCGGCCTGGGTTTTAAGCGCCTGAACCGGGTACTCATCACTCATGGTCATCTCGATCACATCCTGGGTTTGGCCGGCCTGTTATCTACATTCATGCGCTGGGAGACGATCGATAAACTTGAAATCTACGGTGGTCAATGGGCGCTAGATCGTATCCATGACCTGATATACGGCATTGTGCTGCGAGGCGCCAAACCACCCATGGACCTGCAGCTCATCCAGATCAGCAGCGGATTGATCCTGGACGAAGATGATTTTACCGTCAAGGCATTCCCAGTCTGGCATCGTGGACCTGACTGCTTCGGTTATATCTTCGAGGAAAAAACCCGCCGCCCGTTCCTTCCCGAAAAAGCCGACAAGCTGAGCATTCCACCCGGACCCTGGCGTCGCGACCTGGTGAACGGTAAATCCATCACCCTGCCTGACGGGCACACCATCCAGCCCGATCAGGTGCTCGGTCCTGAACGACCTGGCACGCGTATCGCACATGTAGGTGATGTCGGTCGCGTGGACGAGCTGGTGCTCGCCGTTCAGGACGTGGATGCATTAATCATAGAAGCCACCTACCTCGAAGAAGAATCAGAGCTGGCCGATCAATTTGCTCACCTCACTGCTAATAAAGCCGCCAGATTGGCTGTTGATGCTGGGGTTAAGCACTTGATTCTGACCCACATTTCACGCCGATATCGGGAGCGAGATGTGTTGGCTGAAGCCCAGGCTATTTTCCCCAACACCAGCGTCGCACGTGATTTCGATGCCTTCGAGGTGCGGCGTGGGGAGTGCATAAAGCTGGAAATAACTAATTCGCCAAATAATACGCAATAAGAAAAACCCCAACCCAAAATACGGATCAGGGAATTTTTAAATCACAAATTTCAGGGAAATTCTTTAATTCACCGTTTAATCGTTTGAACGTTCGAACGATCTAACCTGCAACACTCTGTAGTTACACCGTGCTTCCGGTAAAATTCCAGCCATTGATCTTCAACGCCGGGACACATGTGCATATCCCTCCAAATTCACCCACCAATAAATGTGCAGCCTTTCCGACTGCTTCCACATTAGCCAGCGCCTTAACGTACGCCATGGTATACCTCAGGTTCTTCACCGGGTATGTCACCTGGCCATCTTCAATCAAAAAGACGCCATCACGCGTCATGCCCGTCATCACACACTCGCGGGGGTGAACAACTCTCGTATAATGAAAACGGTTGATGTAGAGCCCTTTTTTTGTAGAAGCGATCATATCCTCCACGCTAGCCTCCCCAGGCGCCATGAACAGGTTTAGCGCCAGTGGGCCGAAGGATCTGAAATTGATCGGTGTGGCGTGACCGGTGCTCGGTTTGCCCATTTTTGCACCGCTGTATCGGTCGTATACGGGTCCCATCACTACACCCCGTTTAACTATCTCCACCCGCTGCTTTGGAACACCCTCGAAATCGAAGGGGAGCGGATTACCGCGCACGTCCAGGCCATCATCCCAGATGCTGACCATTGGGCTCATCAGCTGTTGCCCAATCCGGTCATTCATCCATGAGCGTCCTTCCTGCAGCGCTTGGGCACCCATGCCGGTAAAATTTAGGCTGCTGACGATATCATCGGTTGCATAATGCTCAAGTACAACAGTATATTCACCTGGTTCGATCTGGATCGGGTTGCGGCCTCTGATTGCTGTCTCAATCGCGTCCTTTCCAAGCGATTCAACCGCCAGATCATCCACCTTCCAGGCTGACTCCTGCGCACGGCCAGATGAATCATCACCCATGACCACTGTCTGAAAATCTGCATTGGTCGCGCGGTAATAAGTGAACACACCTTGTGAATTTGCCACCACCAGGTCACTTGATCCTGTGGATAAGGCACCAGAGGCATTCAATCCCTTTTCAACCGCCATCTGACACACCACTCCGACTGCCCTGGCGCGTTTTTCGGGGGAAGAGTCCGCGGTAGGCTGGTCCCAGGCATCCACACGCTGGTAAGGTTCAAGTTCAGGTAAGCCAGGATAGTTTGGGTCTTCGGGGCTTGTTTTTGCGTTTGATTTGGCTCGTTCGACCAGTTCATCCAATCCAGCCGGGTCGAGCCGGTTGGTGGAAGCAGTTCCAATTTGCTTGCCGATGAAATAGCGCAGGGTAACTTCGGCGTCCCGCTCAGCCACGTTCTGGTGGATAATATTATTAGCGAAGCGAGTTAGAGATGCATCGTAAACCATAAGCGTGAGCTCCGCCGGGTTGCCCTTGCAGCGCTGTAAGACCGAATCAGATAATTTGCGAGCTTCTTTTTCTTCGATCATTGTATCTCCTGGTTGGATACGTTATTTCAAAACCCCAATTTTCACATTGCGGAAGCGCGCCGGCGCAGCTCCATGCCCGGTGTGAGCGACCTGCCCAGGCTGTCCCTTGCCGCAGTTGGGTGTACCCCACATCACCCACTCGTCAGCATTGCAGATCGCATCGCAGCTGTTCCAAAACTCAGGGGTGATGCCTGTATAAGTGCAGTTTCGCAGCATGCGTCCCTTCTTCCCGTGCTTGATCTCGTAACCAATTTCGGTGCCGAATTGGAAGTTGTAGCGCTTATCATCGATCGACCAAGACCGGTTGGAATCCATGTATATGCCATCTTCGGTATCGGCGATCAAGTCTTCGAGCTTCCATATGCCCGGCTCCAGGCTCACGTTCACCATACGGATGATCGGGATTCGATTCCAGCCCGAAGCGCGCATGCAGCCATTCGAATATCTGCCTAGCCTGGTCGCCGTCTCGCGCGACGTCAAGTACCCCACAAATAAACCTTCCCGCACCAGGGGCGACGATTGAGCCGGTACGCCCTCGTCATCCCACCCAAAAGTGCCCAACCCCAACGGTCGCACGCTATCTGCAGTCAGGTTAACCACCGATGAGCCATAATGGAAATTATCCAACTTTTCGGTCGTCAAGAAGGATGTACCCGCATAAGCCGCTTCGCTGCCATACACCCGGTCCAATTCAGTAGGGTGACCACACGATTCATGGATTTGCAGTGCCAGCTGTGAGCCCCCAAGGATGAGCGAAGTGGTTATATTCGATGGACAGGGGTCAGCTGTCAGCAGGGCAACTGCCTCGCTGGCAATGCGCTGTCCGTTGCCAGGCAAGTCCCAGCTCAATAGAGCTTCCCAGCCGCCGGTCACCTGCTGCTGGGCAAATGCATTGGGATATGACCGCACCTGGATCTCATTGCCTCCTACCGCTGTAGCTTGAATACCACCGCCGGTTTCGACAATCGTCTGTTCTGTGAATGCCCCTTCTGTATTGGCGTACTGCTTGTGCACCTTGATGGTAGTCGCTCCCGCCCAACGCGTCCGAACACCTTCCACCTGCCCCATTTCTGCATCTGCTTTCAAGAGCACTGCAAGCTTATCTTCAAGTGGTACACTGAAAGGATCGATTTTAAATGGTGTCTGGTAGTTGCCCTGGCTGGTCACTTTTGGACCCAGGTCCACTTTTTCTCCGCTCACCAGCCCGGATGCATGAGCGATGTCCACTGCCTGGGCTGTTATGTGGCCGATTTCATCATTGGTCAGATTACGGCTGGATGCAAAACCCCAGGCACCGTTCACCAGCACCCGCACACCTATTCCTTTTGTCTCGGACGAACTCAGCTCCTCGACGATCCCATCCTTCACCGAGATGCTTTCTGTGCGGTTGTTGACTACGCGAGCATCTGCATATTGCGCTCCACGGCTTTGAGCCTGGTCGAGCGCACGCATGATTAACTCCTTCAATTTAGCCTCCAATCCGATTTACTGCTGATTTGGATTATCACCGGTCATCCGAAGCGTTCCTCTTTCCACACATCCGCTTCATTGTGATAACCCGCCTGTTCCCAGAAACCCGGTTGATTTTGCGCCATGAACTCAAGTCCGCGCAGCCATTTGGCGCCTTTCCAAAAATAGGGTGTCATGAGGTTGTCTCGCCCAGGTATGAACCCCACTACTCCACGCAAAGGAGCGCCATGTTCAGGCGCTAAGGGTTGCCCATTGAAATGGGTCGCCAGCAGAAAATTATCTGCCAACACCACCTCCAAAGGCAGATTTACCGTAAATCCATACTCAGCATGCTGTAGCACATACTTCGAGCTCGGTTTTAGCTTAATCAATCCCTGCCCGATAAGATGCCGTACAGAAACCCCCTCCCATGTCGTATCTAGTTTGCTCCAACGAGTGACGCAATGGATGTCCATGATTAAGGTTGTGCGTGGCAGCTGGTTAAATTCAGCCCACATCCAGCTACGATCAGCTTCTACCTCACCCCAGACGCGGAAATCCCACGTGGCAGGGTTGAAGGCCGGTACTGGCCCGTAATGCAGCACCGGGAATTTTATGGTCAACGATTGTCCAGGCGGCAGACGTCCTTCCTTCTTGCTCTGCTCTTCCAGGTTTCTCCGTTTAAATAGTCCGTCAAACATAAGCACCTTTACGCATCACCCTACAACGACAGGCTTTCACCAGGTTTTAGCACGTGCACCCTTACACCCAGCCTGGCAACACGTTCAGCCCATTTTCCTCCGTCCTGGGCGATCAGTTCCCAGGTATTGTAATGCACCGGGATGACATGCTTGGGCATGATCAATTCGACCGCTTTATAAGCGTCGTCCGGTCCCATGGTGTAGTTATCACCGATCGGTACAAAAGCCACGTCGATGCCTTCCTGCCCTATCAGCTTCATATCACTGAATAGGCCTGTATCGCCGGCGATGTAGATCTTCATCCCGTCCTTCGGCGTCAGCAGGAAACCTGCCGGGTTGCCCCCATTTGTGCCATCAGGAAGACCAGAGCCATGCAGGGCTGGGGTCAGCTTGAGGGTTCCAAACGGAAACGCATGCGCACCCCCGATGTGCTGGCCGTGGGTCTTCTGGACGCCGTGCTTATCCATCCATTCGGCAATCTCAAAATTACTAATCACCATCGCTCCCGTTCGTTTGGCGATTGCCGCTGCATCACCAACATGATCGAAATGTCCATGTGTGACCAAAATATAGTCTGCAGGAACATCCTGGGCAGTGGTCGTAGCAGCTGGATTACCAGTGAAATATGGGTCGACAAGGATGTTATACCCACCTACCTCCAGGCCTAATGTTGCATGACTGTACCAGGTAATTTTGATACTCATATCTAACCTCCTGTATATGAATGGTTTCAAGTATACACCTTGTAGCTAAATGAAAGCTAAGAGCGCACTTGTGGTGTTCCGTCTGCTATAATCCACGCTGTGCCAATTGTCACTTCATGTGCCTAGCTTGATTATTCAACCTGCACTGATTATGTGTCTGACCACCTTTAAAGAAGATGCTCATGTCAATTTTCGAGCTGATTAGTATTATCGCTAAGGAGCTGATCATGGACTTATCCGAATTATTTCACCCGGGGATGACCCGCGAAGATAATTTTGAGATTACACTGGAAAATAGTGCCATCCATCTGGGCAGCGGATCTTCGCGCGTCCTGGCAACGCCATGGATGATTGCCTTCATGGAACGTGTCTCCCACCGATTGCTGACCTGCTGCCTGCCTGACGGTTATTCCAGTGTGGGCACTCATTTGGACGTGCACCACCTTGCCCCTACTCCGGTAGGTGCGACGATACGCGTTAGAGCAGAGGTGTTATCACTGAACGAAAATCGTGTTTATTTCTCGATCGAAGCTTGGGACAGTCTGGAAAAAATTGGTGAAGGTACCCACGAACGTGTGGTGATCGATGAAGCCCGCTTCTGGCGCCGTGTAGAGAAGAAGCTTGCCAGTATTTAATTAGGTAACAAACTCGATTATTATTGGGTTTTAGTACCGCTTGCACGGCGTAGTAACGTTGCGTAAATCCCTAACCCGATCCCCGCCGCAAGCAATACTCCCCCAATAATACCGATCATAGGGCTTTTGCGAGGGCTTTCAGGGATGATGGCAGTCTGGGCTTCCAACTCCGAATTCGCTTGGGCCCCAAAGGCGATTTCTGTAGTCTGACCTGCTTCAAGTTGCAAATTCTGGTTTAACTCGGTGGTGCGGTTATACCCTTGAGGGGCAGCCACGCTGATCAGGTATTCTCCCTGCAGGAGCTGATCGAAACAGGCATAGCCTCTTTCCGCAGGCGTCGGATTTTGAATGTTGGTGGCGACCCCGCCCGAAGGAGTCTGCGCTGTTACCGATATACTCCCCAGGCGGTTACTCACGCTAATCTCCCCACCAGGGATGGATGGTTCACTTTCCTGGCGCATCGAATCCCCATTGACATCGTTATACAGCAGCACACATAAAATCCCCCAGCCTGGCAATGATGTGGGCGTCGGAGTCGTAGCAGCTTGGGTAGGGATTACCCCAGGTATTGCGGTTGGTCCGGAAGGACCTGCATACCCAATCAGCAGCTTATCACCAGGCATGATCGTATCATTGACTCCCAGATTATTTAATTCCCGGATCTTCTCGATCTTCACTCCCGTAATGGCGGAAATCCGCCAAAGGGTGTCATTGGGCTGAACAACATAGATAATTTTCCCGTCCGGACCCGGCGTGGGAGTTGGAAAAACGGTCAATTGCGCCAGAGGAGCTGCCAGGGTGTGGTAGCTTTGGACGAAGCTAAATAATAAGAGCACAGCAAGGCCTGCGCCAATCAGGAAACGTTTATTCATAACGGGTAAGAATTATACATGATAAGGCTTCTTCTTGTCGGTTCGAATAAAAAGACTTCCGCTTTGTCTCTTTGATGGACTGACAGAGGTTAGAATGACTGGAAGAAAGAAGATAATCCAAAGGGTAGACTCATTATAAGCGGAAAAATTGCAGATTCTCAACGTCCTTTTTTTATTTATTTTCGATCGAGGGATAGTCAATATTTTTTTTGATATGACTGATCCACCTTCTTTTTCATTCGTAAACGGATATTGGTTGATATAATATGGAGTACCTGGGAAACTGAGCTACAATTCCGATAAATCCAGGATTACGGCATTACTTGTCGTTTTTCTACAAGAAACTTGGACGATTCATCCAATTTCATCGAAGGTGGCATATCCTCATAAACCAGCCCAATAAAAAGAGCGAAGGAGAATGATCTATGCTTTACGGATACGCAGGCAAAATCCTACATATAGATTTGACCAAGGGGAATATTAGCACCGAGCAGCCAACTGAGGAATTTTATAAAACCTACCTCGGTGGTAGTGCCATGGGAACATATTACCTGTTCAAGAATACTCCCGCTGGCGCTGATCCGTTGGGTGCCGAGAATACACTGGCGTTCATGCTCTCCCCTACTACTGGGGTGTCCATTAGCGGTCAGAGCCGCATGAACGTCACCGCTAAAAGCCCCCTTTCAGGATTAATAGGCGACAGTCAGGTGGGTGGGTTTTTCCCAGCTGAGCTGAAATTTGCTGGCTTTGATGGGATTGTTATCACCGGAAAATCGCCTAAACCGGTTTATTTATGGCTACACGATGGCGAAGCCGAGCTTCACGATGCATCCCACCTATGGGGTAAGATTACTGGTGAGGTGGAAAAGACCATCCGGGGTGAGCTCAATGACCCAAAGATCGAAGTTGCTCAGATCGGTCCGGCTGGTGAAAAAATGGTCCGGTTCGCAGCAATCATGAATATGTGCAACCGGGCTAATGGTCGCACCGGAATGGGTGCTGTCATGGGCAGCAAGAATCTCAAAGCTATCGCCGTGCGCGGTCATTCAAAGATAAAAACTGCAGACCCGGTTGCAATCACCCGGCTCGCCCGCCTGGCTCCCAAGCGGGTGCAGGACATCCCTGATATGAAGGGTTTGCAGGATTTCGGCACTGCGTCTGTTTTAAATTATCAAAATACCTCGGGCGGTTTACCGACTCGAAACTTTACCAGCGGCACCTTTGACCAGGCTGAGGAAATCTCGGGCGAAAATATGTCGGAGACCATCCTCAAAGAAAACGATACCTGTTATGCCTGTGTGGTTCGCTGCAAGCGGGTGGTTGAAACAGAATACAAGGATATGCACTTTGACCCGCTCTACGGCGGTCCGGAGTATGAAACGTTATCCACTATGGGGTCGTATTGTGGAATTGGCGACATTAATGCCGTTTCCATCGCACACCAGATCTGTGACCAATATGGCCTGGATACCATCGCCTGCGGAGCGACAATAGCTTTTGCCATGGATTGCTTCGAGCACGGCTACCTGACATTAAAGGACACGGATGGCATTGACCTGCACTTTGGCAATGCCGATGCCATGGTAGCCATGGTGGATAAAATCGCCAAGCGTGAAGGTTTGGGAGATTTACTGGCGAATGGCTCGGCATATGCCGCCAAGAAGATCGGCAAAGGTGCCGGGGATTTGGTTGTGGCGGTTAAAAACCACGAGCTGCCTGCCCACATGCCCCAGGTAAAACGTAGTTTGGCCTTGATTTACGCGGTCAATCCATTCGGCGCTGACCATCAGTCCTCAGAGCATGACCCCGGCTACACACCTGATACTGCCTCCTATAACCTGGAGCGTATGGCTGAAATCGGCTTGACCAATCCGATGTCTGACCGGGTGCTTGATCGCGAAAAGGTCAAAATGGCGTTGTTCACCGAGCTAAATTACTGCTTTATGGATACCGCTGTTCTATGCCAGTTTGTCTATGGCCCCGCCTGGCAAGTGTATGGACCCAAAGACCAGGCTGAGCTGATGCGTGCCACCACTGGCTGGGATTGGAGTGTGGATGACGTCCAGAAGATTGGTGAGCGCCGTTTGAACATGTTACGTGCGTTCAATGCCCGTGAAGGTGCGGGTCGGGAGCACGACACCCTACCAAAACGCATATTTGATGAGCCCCTCAAGGGTGGTGCTTCAGATGGTGTTGCAGTGACGCGACAGGAATTTGAAGAAGCCCTGGATATGTATTATGAAATGTGTGGATGGGACGTAGCCACCGGTAAACCGACCCATGCCAAGCTAGAAGAGCTCGGTCTCGGCTGGATGGCATAGAATCTAGCGGATATAGTGGTCACACCCAGCCCGAGGACGAGAATCAAATCTCCTTCGGGCTGGTCTTAACCATAATCATATTGAACGAATCAGAAGTGGGTTACAAAATATGCAAGTTAAGCTGTATGCCTCATTACGCCAGGCCGCGGGTATTAAAGTGTTGGAGGTGGACGTCCACCCAGGCACCACCATCCAAGACGCATTAACTGAAATCACACAAGCGTATCCCATCCTTGACAAGTTCATCTGGACTGACCAGGGGGAATTATCTGAGCATGCCCATGTATTTATTAATAGCGAAAATATAAACCATCTGGCGGGATTAGCCACAGAATTAAAACCGGAAGATCACGTGGATATCTTTCCGCCGGTTGTAGGTGGATGAGCTGTTACTGACTGGATAATCGAGTGGTGTGAAGTTTAACCTGCGTTAAAGCCAGCAAAGCCAGCAGATTAAACACAATGGCTGCTGCTGCATTGGCGGCAATCCCGGGAATGATGGATTGGTTGAACAAGGTTGGCGCAACCAGATCCCCGAGTGCCCTGCCCATGGCAAGGATTGCCATATGCGATGCCAGCATGGTTGCACGGGCTGATGGCATGATCTCAGACATGAGTGGAATTCCACTGACAATGGTGAACTCGAACGTCAGGTAGAAGAAGAATAAACATATCAACGCCCCTGCCAACCAGTGGCCGAATATGGGCAGAGCCAGTGCCGCCATGCAATTGCCGATGATTCCAATTGCCAGGGCTCTGCGCTTGCCAATTCGATCCGTGAATAGAGTAACCAGTATTTCTCCGCCGAGCTCAGATATCCCGATTACCACTACTGCGATAATCAAGGACGCAATGTTGAGGGCAAAAGCTTTCCCCACCCACCATCCATAGACCAGGGTAACCGACTCATTGGCAGCCGTATACAGGCCCGCCATCACCAGGGCGGCAATGGCTGGTGGATAGGTAAAGACCTGGCGCAGGTTCCTCAAAAAGCCTGGGTTTTCGACGTTCGGTGGTGGGTCTTTGGGTAACATCCAGGCAAGAATGACGACACTTACTCCGCCCAGGAAAGCAATAAGCGGGAAAGGCGCCATCCAACCATTCCGTGCGATGATAAATCCAGCCAAAGGCACGCCGATGATCGCACTCAGTGACCAGGCGAATTCGGTGATCCCCAATACCCTGGCTCGCTGTTCATATGCAACGATATCACCCAGATATGCCTGCATGGAAGGCACAAAAATGAGATAACCGATGAACGCCAGACTAAGAGCGATAAAGAAAGCCAGGTAAGTTGGCCAAATCACAATCAGGCTAATCGCAACTGAGTAGACGACCGTGCCAATTATTATCCCCGCTTTTCGACCTCTGCTATCCGCGACCGATGCCAGGAATGGACCAACTATTCCCAACAATGAACGCACTGTGATGGGATAGGAGATGGTTCGCAGGTTAACCCCAAACCCTTTTGCGATTATCGGCAGAAATGGATAAATCATCCGGTAAAAAGTGTTAAATACCACCCGGACGACCACAAAGACTGTGATCTGGAAATTAAGCGCTCGCTTAATACCTGGTTTATCGCTGTATGCGATCTGACTCACGCTTGTACCACCATCGTGCAATTTGCCACGCTGCCAGTAAAATCAGCGCCACCAGCCCAAAAAAGAAGGCCTGGATGCGCCAGGCTTCACTGTTTAAGATCGGGGAGGTCGGGTGCATCACATTCTCAGTTTGTTGTATCGCTATGAGGAGAATAATCATATATCCCAAGTTCATCGCCGAGGTCAGGTTCGGCTTATCTGCCAGGCTCAGACCGACTTGCAGCAGGATGCCGGTAACTGCAAAGACCAATGCCAACCTCCAGCGTGGTTCAGCCAGGAATAATCCGTTCCAATTGGATTGCATCGCCCACAGAGATAGCGGCAGGTAGGTGACCCAGAAAATTAGACCTGTCCGTCCAAAAGCCATCGACCTTCGATGAATGTCACCCCATTGGGTGATCAATCCCACTGCACCGAAGATCCCAGCAAATATGAATGCTGCCAGGGATCCCCAGACCCACGCCCCATGCAGATATACAATTCGGATGTGTGTACCCAGGCTGTGTTCAGCAGGTCCAAAGTTGGTCAGGAGAGCTATTGCCAGACAGGTAATAATGAAAACGATCCATCCTAAGAAAGGTTGATCGATTGTTCGCCGCAAGTTTTTTTGGACGTCTCCCATGCTTTACCTGTAAAATACCATTAAGGATCGCTGGTCAGCTTATCTTTTCCGAGCAGTCCCCATCCGCAAGCGGTAGCCAGACGCAGAAAGTGGTGCCTTTTCCCAATGTAGATGAGACCTCGATCCGGCCTCCATGGTTGCGCACGATCCAATATGCAATGGAAAGTCCCAGCCCAAAGCCCTTCCCATCCTTCTGGCGGGTCCGTGATTTCTCCCCACGATAAAAGCGCTCGAAGATGTGTGGCATATCCTCGGGTGAAATTCCCGGTCCATTATCAGTCACGGTAAGCTGTGCCCG
>JBGOXS010000026.1:0-30037 GCA_041479245.1 Anaerolineae bacterium | reverse complement strand
GGCATGGCGTCGTGGCCAAGTGGCAAGGCAAGGGTCTGCAAAACCCTGATCACGGGTTCAAATCCCGTCGACGCCTCTGAAAGCTGCTCATCAGGGCAGCTTTTTTTGTTTAAACCCCGCACGACAGATACTTATGGGCTGCGGACCTCTTTGATCGCTCCAAACGAATTAATGCCCAAGACCCATTCAGAGGCAAGACCGAACTGACTGAATTCGGTCCTATCGGCGGGAGTATAAGCATACGACTGACCATCCGCATCAAAGGTAACCTGGTAATTTTCGTGCTGGTCGCCCGCCTGCTGACCAGCCGCCAGGCTGAGCGCCGGCCACTGTGGGTTATTGTCCGTACCCTGTGCCACGGCGGTGTTGACCACCACCCAATCCAGGACGGTAAAATCGCAATAGCTTGCATAGACCTGATACATGCAATCCTGGACTACCTTACCGGCGCCACTGCCTACATCGATAGTATAGGGGGTTCCGCACACTTCAGTGGCATTCGGAACGGGATTGCTGCTGGTCTCTTTGTATTCATCCCGGCAGACCACATCCTGTGCCTGGGAGGGTACATCTTCGCTCCATGCGCTCCTTTGGACAGGCTGTTGTTCGAGGATGTCAATGGACAGCTGCCAGCGCAGGTCTGATACCGTGGCAGTCACATCATTGGTGCGGCTGCTCATGACGATATAGGCGATCACGGATGCCAGACACAGCACCACAAGAGCCATCCCGCCAGCGATGAGCCAGATGGGTGATTTCTTGGCTACGGGAGGCGTGGACGCAGGCGGAGCAGATTCTACCAAACTGCCACCGCAGTGCGGGCAGCGTTGGGCGTCGGCTTTGACCGGCTGGTTGCAGAATGGGCAGGGTTTATCAGGCACGGCTTCATCATGAAATGCCCCAAGGACTTCTCCCGCCTGACGGGCCAGACCAGCCTGAATATCCCCACCGCACTGGATACAGATGGCGGTTCCGGCAGGATTGAGCACACTGCAGTATGGGCACTGGATGGCAGGACCCGCTTTAGCCTCATCGAGCTTGGCCTGATCGGTGATCAGCTGCTGTTGGTCGGGCAGCTCGAACTTATCATCCTGAGTGATGGGTGCGCCACAATTTGAGCAGACCCGATTCATCCCCGGATTGACCGTACTGCATCGTTTACAGGTCCATTCCAATTCAACGTAGCCGAGTTCTTTTTGTGTCATGGGAGCCGCTCCTCACATGTATATAACGGACTAACCTTTCACACTTCGATTAACAGTAATTTGTCACAATATACGTCAATGCGTTAAAATCAGGCGTTAATTGTGACCATGCTCACGCTCCACAATAGTCACACCCTTATCCTCACCCTGGTAAAGCAGGACGATGCCGAATGTTTTCAGCAGGGCTTCAGGGGTCAGGATTTCTTCACCCGGACCAAATGCGACCACTTCGTGGGCGAGGAGCATAGCCTGGTTGCACTCGGCAGCCAGCTGGATGTCATGCGTGGCAACCACGAGCATGGCTCCACGACTGCGTTCTTCGTCCATGATTTGCGAGAATAGCTCACGCCCCGAGGCATCCAGGCTGGAGGTGGGCTCATCTAGGACGATCAGGTCTGCCTGTCTGGCGAGTACCTGGGCCATATAGGCACGCTGCTGCTGCCCGCCAGAAAGCAAACGCAGTGGGGTATCACGCAGATCCTCGATGCCCATGCGCTTCATGGAGGTGGTGATGATTTCATCATCCATTGGGGTCATGCGGCCGAACAGGCCCTTATCGGTATAGCGTCCCATCGTCACTACGTCCTTTACACGCAGTGGCAGGATGAAGCCGGATTCGTGGAACTGGCTCAAGTAGGCCAGCTGTTGGGGGTTTTTACCGGGTGGGCTGCCAAGCACAGTGATTTCACCCTTGATGGGCGGCAGCAAGCCGACAATAGTCTTAAGCAGGGTGGTCTTGCCCGACCCGTTGATGCCCACCAGGGCCAGCGACTGCCCGCAGGTCAACTGGAAATTAACCTGCGGCACGACGACTTCACCCTGGTAGCCAATATCCAGGTTTTGGGCAACCACGCAAGAGGTTGAAGGCAGAATTTGGACGTTGGATTCAGTCTGCATGACTCAACCTATATGCGTATGTGTCGATCCGACTGACGACTTTGGACGGCTGCGGAGCAAGAAAACGATGAAGAAAATCAGGGTGGCGACTAAGACAATTGTAGCCCCGGCGGCCAGGTTGAAATGATAACTGGCAAGCAGACCCAAATAGACTGAAATAGCGCCGAATACTGCCGCCCAGACCATCATGGTTTGCACCCGGCGGGCGATCAATGCACCCGCACCAGCCGGGGCGAGCAGCATTCCGAACACCAGCAGGGTTCCCACGGTTTGAAAAGAAGTGATCACAGTCAAGGCGATAAGCGCAAGCATGATGTTGTGATACAGGCTGGCTGAAAAACCAGCTACTTGCGCTTGCTCGGGACTGAAGCACAGTAAGAGGAAGGGGCGCGAGCAGATGGTGACCGTTATCAGGATAATCGCCGTGGCTGCCAGCTGGACCATCAGCGCGCTGGGGCTGATCCCCAGTATCTCACCGAAGAGCACCCGTACTAGGTCACCGCTAAATGAGCTTGAACGCGAGACGATCACTACGCCCAAAGCCAGCATGCCTACGAAGAGCAGCCCGATGGCGGTATCTGAGGTCAAGCGCGTGCGGCGGGTGATCAGGCTGATTCCGCCAATCATGACCACGGCTCCGACGGTTGCCCCCAGGATGCCCGGGAAGCCCAGCAGCAGCGCCAGGGCGATGCCCGGCAGGACGCCGTGGGCGAGAGCATCACCGATAAATGCCAGGCCGCGCAGGACGATAAAAGTACCAATCACCCCACAGGCTATCGATACAAGGATCCCTGCCACCAGGGCATTGACCATGAAGGTATTGGAGGTAAATGGAGTGATGAATATATCCATGTTCAGGAAAGGTTTTGAATAATGGTCTGTGCCAGGTTGTGCATAAAGGTGTAATACGAGCCATCAGAGGGAAGGACGTGGGTGGATAGGTCAATCACTTTTACGCCTGTCTCCGCACCGATGGCATTCGTGATTGACGTGGGGGTGCCGATCTCGGAGAAAATAGCCTTCACCTGGTTTTCCTGGATTGCAGTTTTCAATGCAGCCATATCTGCAGCAGACACCTCCGCCTGGGAATTCAGGCTGGGGATGATCGCGCCGATCAGCTTGAACCCGAAGCGCTGGGCAAAGTATCCTAGTGACTCGTGTCCGGTCACCAGCTTACGGTTGCTTGCAGGCAGACTGTCAACCATTTTCGTGATCTCAACATTAAGGTTGTCTAGCCTGGCTTGCTGGTCTCTTGCCTGCGCTGATACATCCAAGCCCAGGTCGGTGTTGATCTGGTCTGCCAGTGCAGCCGAGACCTGTTTCATGGTGAGCGGATCCGTCCAAATGTGAGGGTCTGGCGAACCCACTGTTTGGTCTGCGCCGCCGTTTGGAATGCCTTCGCCCTGGCTAACCTTGCGGACTGTAATGTGGTCGGTGGCGACGAATGACTTTACCCTGGCTGCAGCAGCCTGCGATAGGGTATTTTCCAATCCTCCCTCCAGACCCAACCCATTCTGGATGATCAGGTCGGCTTTCATCAAGGTCTCGATGTCTTTGGCGGAAGGCTCCCACTCGTGGGGATCCTGCCCGTTAGGGATCAACACGACCACGTCCGCCTGATCACCGACCAGTTCCTTGACCAACGCCCCCAAAATTGAATAGGTGACGACAATCGTCTTTTTCTGTCCCTGACCGGTCGCAGGAGTGGATTGGCAGCCAGCCAGAAATAGCGCAATCAGGAGGGTGATATAGATCGCTTTTCTCATTGTCCGTGCCCTGATTCTATTCTATTTCATTATAGCATGGCAAAAATGGTTATTTAGTGAGGTGAATTATATCCAGGATTCGTTGATGTACCTGAAGAAATTATCCATTCTATCCACATCGACGGGATCTTTACATTGTTTAAAATACATCTAAATATTGATAAAACATCGTTTTGCTATCATTTTCACAAATGGAGTAAAGATCGATTAGCGAAAATAGCGACCTGGCAGGTCAAACCTACAGCTTAAACATTGGTGGCTATCACAAATCATCCGAATAGTATGCTTTAAAAACGGCCCCATTTATGTTTCCATTGTCTAGTAACACTTATCAACTTTCTCCAACTCAATATTTAATTGCTCAACGTCGTTGGTGATATCAACTGGATCCTGATCTTCCTGATATGAGATATACCCCATGATACGATCAGGAAAGTATGAGGCAATCTCAGGGGATGTTCGAGTGGGTGAATTGAGGATCCCGATGTCAGGGATATGGGCTGTTTTAGTAGGATGTTCGGTTCTCGTGGTTGGCTCTTCAGGGAATGATAAAATCAACTTTCCATCCTGTGTGCGCTGACATACGAGCGCAGAAACGTCTTGAAGCTGGGCGAGGTGCCTCTGTAGTCTGGTGGGGTGAATGCCGATGAACGAGGCAAGCTCGGGCAAGCTGAAGGGAGGTGTAGCCCTTCCACGCCAGGCCAGGCAGCGTAGTTGTATCCATGTGAGCACTACTACGGAGGGTAGCTGGGTGTTAAAGATCATTTGAGTGGGGACGAAAATCCCGCGGTTAGGCAACTGGGAGGAATTCATTGAAAGATCACCTGTGCTCGTTCAGATATCATGCAATGGGATCGGCATCAATATTCCAAGAGAGCATTGTTCCGCGAAAAAAATAAATCAAAACAATTAATCTTCCAGCAGGGAACATAATTCTATTATAGCACAAATGTTCTAGAAATCAAGAGGTCTGTTTTCCTTCATCCTTAGTAAACGGAATTGTGACTATTCAAATATTTAATGTGAGTATATGGATATATGATAGCTTGAATGTATAAATGAAAGAGTGCATGCAATTGGATGAATAAAAATCGTAGTTCGATATTGTATAGATAAATGGATTACAATAAATAATCATCATTTTCTCCCGTGAGGAGGTGTAGGTTGAGCAACCAACCAGAAATCGATGTTGAGCGCCGTCGGAAAGCCGATAAGCCTACTGAGCGCGCTGAAGCTCCTGTAAGACGTCAATCAAGTGGAGGAGGGGGCGGCTCGTATACACCCGGCGGGGGTGGATTCAACATCCCCACCAAGGGTAAGGTGGGTGGATGTGGCGGGATATTGTTTATCATCGTGATTATCGCGTATTATTTACTATCCGGGGGTGAGGGGACAAACCTGCAAAGCGAAGCGCCTACCTATGAGCAACCCACAGAACCCAATCCGATAACTTACAATCAACCCACCAACACAGCACGACCTACTCGGGTACCCGTGTCAGGGCAGGCTGGTCAGAAATGGCTGGTCATGTTGTACCAAGACGCGGATGACCAGGTGCTGGAGCAGGACATTTTCGTCGACCTGAACGAAGCTGAAACAGTCGGATCGACAGACCGGGTGACAATTGTGGCACAGATGGATCGATTTAAAGGGGCGTTCCAGGGTGATGGTGACTGGACCTCAGCACGGCGCTACCTAATTAAACAGGATGATAACCTTGACCGAATCAGCTCAAAAATGATAGATGACCTGGGAGAGGTCAATATGTCTGATGGGAGCACTTTGGTAGATTTTGTCATCTGGGCAATGCAAACTTACCCTGCTGATCGTTATGCATTAGTGCTATCTGACCATGGAATGGGTTGGCCCGGTGGATGGAGTGACCCAGCACCGGGTGGCACGGATAGCACCCGGGCTCCGTTAGTCTCAGGCATTGGTGAGGATTTCCTCTTTCTATCTGAGATTGACCAGGCACTATCAAAAATCAGTAGCCAGACCGGGGTTGACAAGCTGGATATTATCGGCCTGGATGCCTGCCTGATGAGCCAGCTGGAAGTCTATGCAGCCCTACAGCCCCATGCGCATATAGCCCTGGCTTCCGAGGAGGTTGAGCCCTCCCTGGGGTGGGCATATGCAGGTTTCCTGCAACAACTGGTGGATAACCCGGATATGAGCAGCCAACAACTGGCTTCAGCAGTAGTGGATTCTTACGTGAGCCAGGACCTGCGCATCGTGGATGATCAGGCGAGGCAAGACTTCTTACGCCAGGGCTCACCTCTAGGCAGTTTTTTTAGTACTAGCAGTGTAACTGCTGCACAGCTGGCAAACCAAATAGGGCGCAGTGTAACTCTGACCGCGGTTGACCTGGATAAGCTTCCAGATTTAATGACGCAATTCAATAATTTTGCCTACATATTACAAAATGAAGACCAATCGGTGGTGGCCACAGCTCGGGACTATGCCCAAGCCTACACCAGTGTATTTGGCAAGAAATCCGGACCGTCTTACATCGATATGGGACATTTTGTGCAATTGGCATCGAAAGAGGCAAATAGCAATCAGGTGACCCAGGCAGCAAATGCAGTCATCACTGCCATGAATAACGCCATCATAGCTGAAAAACATGGCTCTGGTAAGCCTGGTTCCACCGGGATTGCGATTTACTTCCCCAACTCGACTATGTATAATTCTCCTTATACAGGTCCGCAATCATACAATATCCTTGCTGAGCGTTTTGTTAAATCATCCTTGTGGGATGATTTCCTGGCGTTTCACTACAATGACCGTTCCTTCAAATCGAATGCAGTTGAGGCGGTTGCTCCAACAACAGGGATGCCTAGCCGTGCCCCAGGTGCAGGGACAATTACGATGTCCGCAATCACTACCTCGAGTGATTCGCTTACTCCGGGTGGATCGGTTAAGTTAAGCACAAGCATTACCGGGCAGAATATTGGTTACCTTTACCTGTTCATTGGGTTGTATGATTCGAATTCCAATTCGATCTTCGAAGCGGATACAGATTACCTGGAAAGCTCGGATACCCGTGAATTAAATGGCATATATTACCCGGTTTGGCCAGATAGCACGTCTTTTAAAATCAATTTCAATTGGGATGGATCCCTGTTTTCCGTTTCAGATGGAACGACTTCCGTTTTGGCATTGTTCAACCCAGCTGCGTATGGTGCCTCAGCAAAAGAAGCTGTATACACACTTAATGGAACGTATACCTTTGCTGATTCAGGTGAACAAAAATATGCTCAGCTGCTATTTATGGATAGCAAGCTAACCCAAGTTTATGGTTACCAGGGGGCGGATGATACGGGCGCTCCAGCCGAAATTACCCCCTCGAATGGTGACACTTTCAACATCCTGCAAAAATGGATGGACCTGGATACTAGTGGCAATGTCACCCAAGAGGTAGATGTGCCAGGGGATACACTGACCTTTAGCACTAACAGCGTCTTTACCTGGTCGGCAGTATATGCTCCTGCAGGAGATTACATGGTAGGTTTTATGGTAGCTGATCTGGATGGCAATACGAGCCAATCCTTTACGACCATAACCATGCGATAAAGCCGCAACGATTCCAATCCCCAAATCCTTGCAGGTTGCCTGTTAAACCTAACAACGCCCTATTTATTGGGGCGTTGTTTATTTTATTAATTTTCGCCGGTTCATCTGATTGTCATCTTTAGTTGATATATTATGCCTTATAGATACACAATATCCTGTTTCGCAGAAGGGAAAACACGATGAAACACGCTTCAGCAATTACAACCGCATTGATCATCACTGCCATCATCGCTTTAGGGATTATGGTGGTTGGTGTCAGCGCATTTACCAATAAGAATGTAGTCCCACTCCAGAATTCCCCGAATGCCAGCAGTGCCAATTCAAGTGCTAACTCCAGTACAAACACCGACCAATCGTCTGCATCTACTTCATCTCAGGTCCAACAACTACAGCAACAGGTGAATGACCTGCAATCTCAGCTGAGCCAGGCGAGCCAGGTTATCGCACAGTACCAGAACCTCTTACTCGTTCTGCAGCAAAGGGGGGTAATTTCCATTGATTCGAAGGGAAATATTTACCTTCCACAGGGTGTTCCAAATTCGTCACACTAAATAAAGCCCATACGCTCAATGCTGATAGGCTAATAATAACTGTCCATTCATCAAAGGTACATCAAGGAAAGGCTGTCAATATGAAAATAGTAAAGAAAAGTTTACGAGCGTGGATCACATTTGCGTCGATCTTCAGTTTCCTGGGAGGTTGGATCATTTTATCGCACTCCAATAAACCCGCCCCGCTGCAAATTTCTCAACCGGTGATCAGTGCGTCGTCTTCAAACTCATCCTTCCAAACATTCAGCCGTAACACGCAGTCGAATGGTTTCCCGTTTTCGAGCCAGTCGCAGTTGCGTTCGTTTGGCCCTCGGTTGAGGACTGGTGGATCATAAAATGCTATACGATGAATTTCGCGCCATGAATTCGGATATCGTCCTGGCTGCAAGCGGGAAGGACCCTGTTGCCATCAATCAAGGATTCGTAGAATCGCGCCAATTCATCAACCAGAGCGAAACGCGCTTCACCAGGTTCACCGATACTAGCGAGCTGGCAGAGCTCAACCGATCAGCTGGTAGCTGGTTTAAGGCTTCCTCTGAGATGTTCGAGGTGTTCCAACTGGCGTATCACCTGGCAGTTGAAACTGTGGGATTGTTCGACCCCGCCATCTTACCAGCCCTAAAGCGGGCAGGCTACGACCGCAGTATGGATGAAATAAAAAGCCTTGCTTCTCAAGAGGGGTTCGTTGAGCAGATCGAAAAAGGGAATGACCCTGACCAGGATTTCCGCAACGTCAGGCTGGATGCTGCGACGCGTTCGATCCTGTTGCCACTAGGCATGCAAGTGGACCTGGGAGGTATCGCCAAGGGCTGGATCGCCGAGCAGGCCGCACGAAGGTTGGCGGGTGTTTCTTCTGCCTGCGCTGTAAGTGCAGGTGGAGATATGTTTCTGGTCAACCTACCAGATGGCGAGCCTGATTGGGAGATTGGCCTGGAAAACCCGCTGACGCCGGAAGAGAATCTAGCGGTTTTACATGTTTCACCCGGAGCAGTTGCCACCTCATCCATCGCCAAGCGGCAGTGGAAGCATAATGGTCGCTTCCAGCATCATCTGATTGACCCGCGCAGCGGTGAACCTGCACAGACCGAATGGCTCAGCACAACCGTGTGGGCTGAGCAGGCCGCCGAAGCTGAAGTCTACGCCAAGGTACTGCTCATCGCAGGACCAAACAACGCGGACACAATATTCAAACATCAGAGTTCCAAAGCATACCTGGCCGTAGATAAAAATGGCTGGGTGCATGGTTCAAAAAATTACCACGAGGTGTTCCATGTCTGATCTCAAAGCAGTATCCACAGAAAACAATCAGAAACGTCTAACCGCCATGATCATCGGTGGGGTCGTATTAATGGCGGCGTTGTTGTTTGGAGCTTTCGGCTTCATGGTTATCGTCTATCCCCCCATGGGTCAGGCGATCAGCAGCCTTATCACCTGGCTGTTTGCGACCAACAGCGTGCATACCACATGGTACATTACACGTGCTGCCGGTTGGGTGGCATATTTTCTCCTTTGGTTTTCTATGGTATGGGGGCTGGCTATACCCACCAAATTCTTTGAACGATTTATCTCACCAACATTCGCTGTCGATTTTCATGAGTACTTATCCTTGCTCGCCATTGGGTTTGTCGCCTTACACATCTCCGTCCTGCTGTTTGATCAGTTTCTGCCTTTTACACTGGCCCAAATTTTTATTCCGTTCCTATCCACTTATCGGCCGCTATGGGTCGGCCTGGGTGTGATCGGAGCATACTTGAGCCTGCTGGTTACCATCACTTTTTATCTGCGCAAGCGGATTGGTCAAAAGAAGTTCAAGGCGATCCACACACTGAGCATTGCAGGTTATTTGGGTGTGGTACTGCATGCATTCTTCGCTGGGAGTGATTCTTCACTCTTTGGCGTGCAGCTGGTCTACCTGGGCACCTTCCTGGTGGTGGTATTCCTCACATCTTATTGGCTGATCAACGCCCGCCAAATGAAAAAGGAAAAACAACTGCGCACAATCCCCGCCAGGCAAACCAGGCCGGTAAGACGCTAGACCAGGAACGTTGTATAATTTTGACATGCGTTTGCTGGTCGTCGAGGATAACCAACACCTGCGTAATTCCATCAAGCTGAGCCTTGAAGAATCAGGGTACATAATGGATGCAGCTGCGGATGGTGTGGAGGGACAGGAGCTGGCAGAGCTGACCGCTTACGATGCTATCATCCTAGATATTATGCTGCCCAAGCGTGATGGGTTGGAGGTGTGCCGAAACCTGCGTCAGCAACACTTGCGCACCCCCATTATCTTGCTAACTGCACGAGACGCGGTTGATGATCGTGTGAAAGGTCTGGACAGTGGCGCAGATGATTACCTGATCAAGCCATTTTCATTGGATGAGCTGCACGCTCGGCTGAGGGCCTTGCTGCGTCGCGATGCTCCTGATAAAACAGGTGTGCTGATCGCAGGTGACCTGGAGCTTGACCCGGCAACGCACAGCACCCGGCGGGCGGGCGTGCCCATCGAGCTGACAGGCAAGGAATTTGCCCTGCTTGAATATATGATCCGCAACCCCAACTGGTTGATCACACGTGAAATGGCAGAAAGGCACGTATGGGATTATGGCGGTGCCAGCGGTTCGAATCTAGTGGATGTGTATGTCCGCCGCCTGAGACGCAAGGTGGATGACCCCTTTGAGGTCAAGCTGATTGAAACCATACGCGGGTATGGTTATCGCTTGAATAAACCAGGAGCTTAACTGCTCGAACCCTGACCCAACCCGACTGATAGGTGGGTATGGAGAATGACGAAGACGAATGAAAAGCCGGGGTATGATATCCAGAGAATCGAGCTCCATTTTCGTGCACAGCATCCGCTTCCGGCTGGTGATCTGGTTTGTGGTGATCCTGGCAGTGGTGATGGCGTTTTTCAGTGCGTTTATATATCTGCGCCAGTCACAGGACGTGCACTCGATTGCTTTGGGGCGACTGAATGTAACCATTGAACACACGTTGGGCCAATCAGAAAGTGAACACAGCTTCGAGCAGGCTCAGAATATTTATTCGGTGCTGACCGGAAGCACGCCCGACCTGAATCCAAATGCGCAGCAAGTAGATAGCATTGTCGCGATTCTGGCGACGGATGGATCAATTGTCCAAAGCACGGGGATTCTTTCAGCCGCTCAAATTGGGCAATTAAACCTCCCCCTGTCCGGCTGGAAGGGCGTGGTACAAACCAGCATTCCAATCACTTCTGCGATTCAAAACAGCCGCTTCCTGTTTATCAACCCGGCAATTGTCCAGAATGGGACTGTCACTGGCTACCTTTTGGTAGGCGTGCCGCTGGACCCCAATAACCAGCTTGGGCGCCTGCTGGTCACGCTGGTAATTGGGAACCTCCTGACGCTGGCGATCGCATTAACCGGCGGTTTTTGGCTGGCTAATAAAGCTTTGCACCCGGTTAAGACCATCACGCAGACCGCCAGGCAAATCGGTGAGACCGACCTCAATCGTCGACTGCATTTACCAGGCCGGGATGAGCTCACGGAGCTGGGCAATACCTTCGATGACATGCTCGATCGTCTACAAGCTGCTTTTACCCGTCAAAAGCAGTTCACTGCCGATGCTAGCCATGAATTACGCACCCCTTTGACAATCATTGATCTGGAGACCAGTCGAATGTTGTCGAACCGCCGTTCGGTGGACGAATATGAGCGCGTATTGCGCACCATACAGTCGGAAAACAAGTTCATGATCCGCCTGGTAACGAATTTATTGGCCCTGGCACGCATGGATGCCGGGCAGATGAGTCTGAAATCTGAGCTGGTTGACATAGGCGGGCTGGTTTCTGAAGTGATCGAGCGCATGGAGCCGTTGGCGAAGGCGCAGGGTGTCAGCTTGGTGATCGGAGAGCTGCCCGAGATTACGGTAACGGGCGACCGCTCCACGCTTACCCAAATGTTCACTAACCTGGTGGAGAACGCCATCAAATATTCTGCCGGTGGCGCAGTACCACAGGTGGACGTCTCAGCGGGCAAGCGGGAGGAAGCTGGAAGCTCCCTGGCATGGGTGAGGGTGCATGATAACGGTATCGGTATCGCTGCCGAACATATCCCGCAGCTATTCGACCGCTTCTACCAAGCGGATTCTTCGCGGAAACGCAGGGGTGTTGATGATGGAGATGTGAATGCGCCGGAATCATCTGGCACCGGGTTAGGATTGGCGATCGCGCAGTGGATCGCAAAAGCACATCACGGGGAAATTAAAGTCGGTAGTGTCTTGGGGCAAGGTGCGACTTTTGAAGTGATCCTGCCGGCTAGTAATACTAACGATTGAGTGTAATTCAGGAAAATCCTGCTCACAAGGTATACTCAGCAGGAAAAGCGGCCAGCCAGTATGGAATAAGCCAGGTGAAATTAACGCGTCTATCCGGGTAATTTATATTAGAATAATAACTTGTAGAACTCTCACATATTATCTAAAAGTAAAAGGATACAACGTATGAAAGAGAATATCCTGATAACCGGCGGAGCGGGTTTTATCGGCAGCCACCTGTGTGAGCTGTTGGTGCATAACGGCCATCAAGTGGTGGCGATCGATGATCTTTCAACGGGCAGGTTGGAGAATATCCAGCATCTACTGCCGATTCCGAGCTTCCACTTCGTGCGGGAGACCATCACCAACAGCCAGGTGCTGGACAGGTTGACGAGTGAAGCGGATATCCTGGTCCATCTGGCGGCAGTGGTGGGGGTCAAACTGATTGTCGAGGACCCAGTGAATACGATCGCCACCAATATCATGGGCACCGAAGCGGTCCTTACGACTGCCAACCGTTACCATTGCAAGGTGATGCTGGCATCCACCTCCGAGGTGTATGGCAAGGGGTACAAGGTGCCTTTCAATGAGGAAGATGACTGCCTGATTGGCCCTACCAGCCACAGTCGTTGGTCTTACGCCACATCAAAGGCAATTGATGAGTTTCTGGGGCTGGCATATTACCACCAGTTCGGACTGCCAGTGGTAGTGATGCGCTTCTTTAACACGGTGGGTCCTCGCCAGACCGGACGGTATGGGATGGTGCTGCCGCGCTTCGTGCGCCAGGCGCTGGCTGGAGAACCAATAACCATCTATGGGGATGGGGAGCAAAGCCGATGTTTCGGGGATGTGGCTGATGTCATCGACGCGGTGGTCAAGCTGGCATATCAACCCGCAGCCATCGGTCAGGTGTTCAACATCGGCTCGACCGAAGAGGTGACCATTCGCGAGCTGGCAGAGAGGGTGATCGCAACCACGGTAAGCCAATCCAAGATAGTGTATGTGCCGTATGAGGAAGCTTATGCACCGGGGTTTGAGGATATGCGGCGCCGGGTGCCTGACCTGAGCAAGATCCACGAGCTGATCGGATACGAGCCGCGCAATTCGTTGGATGATACCTTGCGCCGGGTGATCGCATATGAGCGCGAGCAGCTACTTAAACAAAGCAAGGAGCCTACCTCGCCCAGAGTAGCCAGGTGACCTGGGCAACCACCAGACCCAGGATGATACCACCCAGCGCTTCAAGCGGGGTGTGACCCAACACTTCTCCCAATTGTTCCTGCTTTAGGGGGTTGCCGGCCGCCAGGTCGTCGATCATGGCGTTAATCAATTCGGCGTGTTTACCCGCCTGGCGGCGGATGCCGGTGGCATCGTAGATGATGACCATACACATGGCAAACGCCAGGGCAAATAAGGCTGAATCGAAACCCACAGAGAGCCCGATCCCGTGGGCGATCCCCACTACCAGTGCGGTGTGAGAGCTGGGCATGCCACCTGCCTGGACGAGCAAAGCCCAATTCCACTTATGGGTCTGTAAATACTCAATCGGCAGCTTGATGATCTGGGCAATCCCCCAGGCGACCAAAGCGGCGATTAAAACATAGTTATGGAAGATGGCCATCCGAATCCCTTAATCTTCGACTGTGTCTACATCCACCAGTGTGTCACCAGATAGCTGCTTGATGCGTAGCTCAGCTTTATCCAATAATTCGACGCAATGGCGGGTTAGTGCCTGGCCGCGCTCATACAGCGCCATGGTTTCATCCAGCTGGAGCTTTCCCGAGTCGAGCGATGCCACGATAGCCTCTAATTCATCCAGGGCTTGTTCGTAGGAGAGCTCCTTCACTGGGGATGGATTGGTTTTTGCTTTCGGTTTTGCAGGAGACATTGATTACTCCTTATAGTAATTTTGTCATTGCGGTTATCCCCGCTGATTTTCGGGGAAGGTTAGTGTATTGCACTGGCCGTAGCAATCTGCTCATAACGGATTTTCACCATAGGCTTGTGCGATTGAAAAACTATCCGAGGAGTCTTCAAATATATCTTCAAACAGTTTTGTCATTGCGAGAGCAGCGAATTGTGCTGCACGAAGCAATCTGCTGGTAACAGATTTTCAACATATCATTTTGCTATCAAAAAACTATCCGAAGTAGTGTTCAAATAAATCGTCCCAATTTGGATTGATACTATTAATTAGCTCAATCTTTTTATTTCTTGAGCCTCCCTTAATTTGTTTCTCGCGAGCTAAAGCTGAGTTTACATTATCTCCGCTTTCAAAATATACAAGTTTATATAGTTTATATTTTTTAGTAAACTTGCTGCCTTTATCTGACCGATGTTCAATCACTCTTCGTTGTAGATCATTTGTAATACCAGTATAAAGCACTGTATTGGTCATGGTTGTCATAATGTAGATAAAATACTGTTTTTCTTCCATAAGTCTACTAAAAATAAAATCCTGGCGACAACATCTCAAGTATTATTGCATTCCAAGAGCAGATTGCTTCGTCGTAAAGTGCGCTCCTCGCAATGACGGAATTATTTGGTCTCATTGTGGCTATTCCCGCTGATTTTTAAGGAAGGCAGTGGTATTCTGGCTCGCCATGACACCTCATCCATCCACATGGACTCCAAAATCACCATCGCTGACCTGTACATTTAGCGATTCCCCCGCACTCACTTGACGCACACGTACAATAGCAGTCCCCGACTTGTTGGATACGATGGAATAACCACGTTCAAGCACCGCTTTTGGGTTTAGCGACGCCATACGCTGCACCAAACCTGTAAGGTGAGAACGAGCCAGTTGCAGGGTATGGTTGGTGATGGAACCCAGACGGCGGTCTAGCTCGTCAACCCGCTGGCTAGCAGATTGGATCTGGTTGATGGGCGAACTCTTCTCCAGCTGATTTTGCAAGTCCTTGAATGCCCAACACAGCTCGCCGGTATAGCCCTGGATGAGATGGTTTAGCCGTTCATTCAGTTCGGATAGGTTAAGCCTCAGGTCTGCCTGGTTGGGTGTAGCGAGCTCAGCCGCGGCAGTGGGTGTAGGTGCGCGCATATCGGAAACAAAATCGGCGATGGTAAAGTCGGTCTCGTGACCCACGCCTGTGATCACGGGCACAGGCGTGGCGGCGATGGCACGCGCAACACGCTCATCGTTGAATGCCCACAGATCCTCGATCGAGCCACCTCCACGCGCCAGGATGATCACATCTGGGTTCGCAACCCGCACCACGTCATGAAGTGCAGCGATGATCTTTGGCGGGGCTTCATCCCCCTGAACGGGAGTAGGCGCAACGACTACCTCCACTAGAGGGTAACGCCTACGAAGGGTATTGAGGATGTCTTGAAGCGCTGCCCCTGTCGGAGAAGTGACAATGCCGATGCGTTTTGGTATTACGGGTATTGTGCGCTTGTGTTCGGGGGCGAATAGCCCCTCTGCCTCCAGCATGGCTTTCAGGCGCAGGAATTCCTGGAACAAGGCGCCTTCTCCTGCCGGACGGAACAAGTCGGCGTACAGCTGGTATTGACCGCTCAGCTCATATACACTGATGCTGCCATGGACTTCGATGGCATCACCGTCCCGTGGGGTGAAGCTTTGCCGATGGACGGCATTCTTCCACATCACACAGCGCAGGGAGGCAGTGTTGTCCTTTAGGGTGAAATAAAGATGCCCAGAGACCGGTCGAGAAAAATTGGATACTTCCCCTTTCACCCATATATCCTGGAGCAGCTCATCCGATTCAAGCAGCTCGCGCAGGTAATGCGTGAGGTCCGTTACCGACCACGAGGTGGGCATGTTCGGGGTAAAGAGTGGGAGCTGTGACATGCGTCTAGGATACACGTATTAGGGTGTGATGTCAACACTATCATGTTGTCCCTATTCCGGAAAGGCTGATTCTTTGCTACAATAATGAGGGATTATGAATTATCTCTGGTCTCCGTGGCGTATGGAATATATATTATCTCCCAAATCTGGTGAAGGCTGCATTTTTTGTGAGGGGTTGAAACAGGCGGATGGTCCGGAAAACCTGATCGTCTACCGCGGCGCCCAGGCTTTTGTGATGCTCAATCGCTTCCCCTACACCAGCGGGCACTTGATGATCGTCCCAAATGAGCACCAGCCATCCCTGGAGCTGCTGAGCGCTGGCTCACGTGCCGATGTAATGGATCTGTCTGCCAGGGCAATCCAGGTATTGAACGCTGTCTACGCACCCCAAGGTTACAATTTAGGGATGAATATCGGCAACGCTGCCGGAGCTGGGATCTCGGAGCACGTTCACCTGCATGTGGTACCGCGCTGGGTGGGGGATACCAACTTTATGTCCAGCGTATCACAAGTCCGTGTTCTGCCCGAATTATTGGAAGAAACTTACCGGCGGGTGAGAGAAGTGTGGGTGACTTGATCAACGGAATTGATCCAAATGGATTGTAGCGAAACAAAGCTAATTAATCTTCAAAATGGTATAACAATATAATATGCGAATCCAGGAGAGAAAACGATGAGCAACAAGGACACTGAGGCCGTAATTTTGAGTGCGGTGCGTACTCCTTCAGGCAGTTTTCAAGGTGGGTTCAGCAGTTTATCAGCAGTCGATCTGGGGGCATGGGTGGTGAAGGCTGCAGTGGAACGTGCTACTATCCCGAACCCTGCGGATATTAACGAAGTCATCATGGGGAACGTGGTATCGGCTGGCCTTGGACAAAACCCAGCGCGCCAGGCTGCTATCCATGCCGGACTTCCGGCGACAGTGGGTGCATTCACAATCAACAAGGTGTGCGGATCAGCATTGAAAGCGGCTATGTTAGCTGCCCAGGCGATCCGGGCTGGGGATGGTGACCTGTTTGTTGCTGGCGGTATGGAGAGTATGAGCCGTGCACCCTTCCTGGTCGATGGGCGCACTGGCAGCCTGCGCTTCGGGCATGGCCAGCTGACCGATGCGCTGCTCAAGGATGGCCTGTGGTGTGCACTCGAAAATTGGTCCATGGGTGATGCGGCCGAGTTCATTGCTAATGAATACAACGTCACCCGTGAAGCAATGGACGAGTATTCATACAAAAGCCACATGAAAGCCATTGCAGCCATCGATAATGGAAAATTCAAGCAGGAAATCGTCCCGGTGGAGGTGAAAGGTCGCAAGGGGCAGGTGACTGTGGTGGACACAGACGAGACGCCCCGCCGTGATACCACCCTGGAAGGCCTGGCTAAACTGCGACCGGCGTTCCAAAAGGAGGGTAAGGTGACCGCAGGGAATGCACCTGGCTTGAATGATGGCGCTGCTGCGGTGGTCATTGCCAGCCGGGCGAAGGCCGAGCAGATGGGCGTGAAACCCCTGGCGCATATTTTGGGGTATGGGAACGTGGCACTTGAGCCGAAATATTTGTTTGCCGCTCCGGCGAAAATCATCCCGGTGGTGCTCAGGCAGGTGGGTTGGAAGCTGAGCGAGGTGGACCTGGTTGAGCTTAATGAAGCTTTTGCCGCCCAGGTGCTGGCAAATGGGTACGAGCTGGCGGACCAGGGCTGGGATTGGGCCAAAGTCAACGTGAATGGCGGTGGGATTGCCCTGGGGCACCCGATTGGAGCCAGCGGTGCACGCTTGCTGTCCACGCTAATTTATGCCCTTAAGGACCGTGGGTGCAGCAAAGGCATCGCCTCGCTATGCTTGGGTGGTTCGGAGGCGGTGGCGATGGCAATTGAGCTGGAGTGAATTTTATCTGTCATTGACAATCTACACAGTTGTTGCGGGAAGGGCGATCTTCGCTTGACGTATCAATCTACAATTAACAAAGAGCAAACTGCTTCAGCAAAAATCGCCTCGCAATGACGCTACGTTGAGGAGGAGCGCATGAGCATTCGATCGATATTTGTGGTGGGGGCAGGCACGATGGGTAATGGTATCGCACAGGTGGCTGCCACTTCGGGTTTTCAGGTGGAGATGATGGACATCATCCCGGGGCAGGTGGAACGCGCGCAGGCGACGATCGCCAAATCGATTGAGAAGCTGCTGGGTAAGGGTGCAATCACCGAACAGCAGAAGCAGGCTACTGCGTCAATTAAAACCAGCATGACGCTCGACGGGGCGGCGAGTGCTGATCTGGTGATCGAAGCCGCAACCGAAAACCCCGAGCTGAAGCTGAAGCTGTTCCGTGAGCTGGATCAGATCGCTAAACCGGATGCCATCCTGGCGAGTAACACTTCTTCGATCAGCATCACCAAGATCGCCGCAGTCACCAAGCGCGCTGACCATGTGATCGGAATGCACTTCATGAACCCGGTCCCACTGATGAAGCTGGTGGAAGTGATCCGCGGGCTGGCGACTTCACCTGAGACAAGTTCAACCACGATGGAGGTGTGCCGCACGATGGGCAAGGAGCCGGTGGAAGCCAATGATTCGCCTGGTTTTATCTCCAATCGCATCCTGTGCCCGATGGTCAACGAAGCGATTTTCGCACTGCAGGAAGGGGTGGGCACGCCTGAGGCGATCGACAATGTGATAAAGCTGGGGATGAACCATCCCATGGGACCGCTGGCATTGGCCGACCTGATTGGATTGGATGTGGTGCTGTTTGTGATGGACGTGCTGCAGCGCGATCTCGGTGACGATAAATATCGACCATGCCCACTGCTGCGTAAGATGGTGGATGCCGGATACTTGGGCAGGAAGACGGGAAGAGGTTTCTACCAGTATTAACCCTCAGACTGAAAGGATTGAGCCCGCCCAGGCGGAGATGCCAATAAAGGATACAAGAAATTGGGGAGACGAAAACTTATGGAAGCCCCTGTTTATGATTTTGTGATCATCGGTTCGGGTTTTGGGGGAAGCGTCTCAGCCATGCGGCTGGCTGAGAAAGGCTATTCGGTGCTGGTGCTGGAGCGGGGGAAACGATATGAGGATAACGATTTCCCGAAAACTAATTGGAATATCCAGAAATCCCTTTGGCTTCCATTTCTACGCTGTTTCGGTACATGGGAATTATCTTTTTTGAATGGTGCTATCGCCCTGCGGAGCAGCGGTGTGGGCGGTGGAAGCTTGATGTATGCCAACGTGTTGATGGAGACGGATGACCGGCTTTTCGAGGCACCCAGCTGGCATAACCTTGCCGATTGGAAGGCAATACTCCGTCCGAATTACGACACTGCCAAGCGTATGTTGGGAGTTACCACTAACCCTCGTTTATGGAAAGCCGATGAGATCTTGAGAGAAATTGCCTTAGAGCGGGGTGTGGCGGATACTTTTCACCCAACGGAGGTGGGGGTTTTCTTTGGGGAAGAAAATAAGACCGATCCTGACCCGTATTTCAGAGGTGAGGGTCCTTCGCGGGAAGGTTGTAATTTTTGTGGTGGCTGCATGGTCGGCTGCCGTTATAACGCAAAAAATACCCTTCCAAAGAATTACCTATATTTTGCTGAAAAGCTAGGTGTAAGCATCCTTCCAGAAGTCACGGTGCGGGATATTCGTCTTCTGGCAGGTCCGACACATGATGGCGCCCGCTATGAGGTGGAGTATCGCAAGACCACAGCATGGGTTTCCCATCCCCGCCTGACTGTGCGGGCAAGTAAGGTCATCGTCGCTGCGGGTGCGCTGGGCACGCTGGAATTGCTCTTTCGTTGTCGGGAGCAGACGCACTCTTTACTACGCTTATCCCACAAGCTGGGTTACAACGTACGCACCAACAGTGAAAACCTGCAGGGAGCGATCAGTCGGGAAAGGGAGATCGATTACTCCAAAGGGATTGCCATCACATCTATTTTTATGGTTGGTGGGATAACGAACATCGAGCCGGTTCGGTTTTCAGATGGATCATCCTTGCTGCGTAATATCACCGCCCCGCTCGTAGATGGTGGGAATATCCCTACGAGGATGATAAGGACCTTATGGGAAATCATCCGCCACCCCATCGATTTTCTCTATTCCCGTTTTTTCTCACGCTGGGCGCGCCATACAACCATCCTGTTGATGATGCAGCCCGCGGAGGAGCAGTTGCGAGTGCGCTTCAGCCGCAATATTTTTTCCCCATTCAGAAAGGGTGTTATGTTTGATACCACTGGGGGTTTACAGCTTCCTAAATCACCCTCCATCAGTAACACCATCACCCGGCATTTTGCCAGGAAAACGAACGGGATTCCCGCGGCTACATTTATGGACAGCCTGTTCAATTTTCCTATTACGGCACACTTTATGGGAGGTGTCCCATTGGGTGTAGATGATCAAGACGGAGTGGTGGATGTGAATTTTCAAGTCCATAACTATCCCGGGTTGTATGTGGTGGATGGATCCATCATGCCGGGTAATCCAGGGGTCAACCCATCCCTGACCATCACCGCCTTGGCGGAATATGCGATGAGCAAGATTCCTCCTAAGGACGGGCAGGGAGGTCTCTGAGCAGGAAGTAGGCTAATTCTTTCTCATTACTAACATGTTATCGGGTTTGTGCCCCAGCCGTGGTAACAGGTTTACCAGCTGGCTCAAGCGTTTGAAATAAGGGGGCATCTCAGCTCTATTGACTACCTGGAAACCAAATTTCTGATACAGTGGACCAAGCTCGGCTCGGCAGGTGAGATACAGCCTGCCGGGGTGCTGTTCCAATAAGTGCTCGATAATCGTACGTGCTACCCCCATACCACGCCAATCTGGCAGTACCGCAATCGATGCCAGCTCGATTGAGCCATCGCTGTGCGGTTTTAACTGCCCACACCCAATAATGCCGCCCTGGCGATCGACTGCCAGTATGAAGCGCTGCCAGGTTAGTCCGGTTGGGTTGATATGCACCCGAGAGATGATTTGGCGAATCGTTGCTGCATCAGATGCATTCGCCTGCCGGAGGGAATATTCGTGAGATGATGAGAGGGATTCCATATGCTTTTATTTTCCACCCTCTGCTGGTTATGCGTCAAGAGGAGATCCTTCATTAATTGCATAATATAATTCTTTTGGATAAAACTAGTGTATAATGATATTTCACATAAAATCTAACCGGAGTACACATATGGATCAGACGAATGCCCCAACCGGGCAGGAGGAAGTACCAGAAGGACAAAATAACCCCAAAGACACAGAAGAACGCCCAATAACTTCCACGGGTTCAATGGAAACTTTGCTGCAAGAAGAAGGCTTGAACCTTGATTTTCCGAAGCAGGGTGAGATACGCACAGGTGTCGTCGCCAGCATCGGAGATAATGAAATTCTGGTAAGCGTGGGTACTAAATCAGAGGGGGTTATATCGGGGAAGGAGAAAGAATCGATCCCCCCAGAGATTTTAGCAACAATGAAAATTGGACAGGAAATCCCGGTATACGTACTAAACCCGGAAGATCCAAACGGAAATTTAGTCCTTTCCTATAATCGCGCTCGTGAAGAAACCGATTGGCTCGATGCTGAAGCGATGAAGGCTTCAGGTACACCTTATGAAGCCAAAGTGATTGGCTATAACAAGGGTGGGCTGATCGTGCCCATCGGCATGCTGCGCGGGTTCGTCCCAGCCTCTCAGGTGAGCGTGATGCGCCGCGCGGAAGGTGATGAAAGCCCGGATGTGCGCTGGAGCAAGATGGTGGATGAACCGATCAAAGTTGTGGTTATCGAAGTGGACCGAGCCCGGCATCGTTTGATCTTATCGGAGCGAACTGCTCTACAGGAAACTCGCGAGACCATCAAGGACCGCCTGTTGGACGAGCTGCAGGAAGGCGCCATCAAGACCGGGCGGGTGACCAGCCTGGCAGATTTTGGTGCCTTTGTCAACGTGGATGGTGCCGACGGCTTGGTGCATTTATCGGAGATCAGTTGGGAGCGTATTGACCACCCAAGCGAAGTGTTGAAAGTTTGGCAAGAAGTCAAGGTCAAGGTGATCAACGTTGACCAGGAACGCAAGCGCATTGGCTTGTCTATCCGCCAACTTCTGCCCGATCCATGGGTAGTGAAAGTTTCGAACCTCAAGGAAGGTCAGCTGGTGGAAGGTACGATCACCCACCTGACCAAATTTGGTGCGTTTGCCCGTTTAGATGAAGATTTGGAAGGTCTTATCCATATCTCTGAGCTGAGTGACCAGCGCATTAACCACCCCAAAGAAGTGGTCAAAGAGGGTGATGTGGTAACTTTGCGGGTAATTAAGCTGGATACCGAAAGACGGCGCATTGGGTTATCCTTGCGCAAGGTTGATTCGATGGCCTACGCCAATATGGATTATGAAATGATGCTCTCAGGTCAAGCTAAAACCGCCCAGGCTGAGGAAGGAACTGAAGAAGTAGCTGAAGAGCCAGCCGCGGATTTGCCCGTTGAGGAATCTGCTCCTACAATTTCACAAGCAGAACCGATCGTGGTTGAGGCAGCTGGCTCAGTTATTGAGGCTGATGCCGGTAATCTTGAGGAAACCGAAAAATTTAAATCCAAACTTGAATATATAGAAGGCATAGGCCCAGTTTACGCTGCCAAGCTGAATGCCATCGGGATCAACAACTTGCATGACCTGTTGGAGAAAGGCGCGAATCCCAAAGGCAGAGAAGAGATCATTGAATCTACCGAGATCAGCCACGACCTAATTTTGAAGTGGATTAAGCACGTCGATTTGTTCCGCATCAAGGGGGTCGGCTCCGAATACGCCGATCTGCTCGAGGTGGCTGGTGTAGACACGGTAGTGGAGTTAGCCACGCGCAATCCTGAAAACCTGTTCGCTACATTAGAATCAGTGAATGAAGAAAAGCAATTGGTGCGCAAGTTGCCCGTACTCAACCAGGTGCAGGATTGGGTTGAGCAGGCCAAGGGTCTACCCCGAAAAATCACCTATTGATTTTTCAGTCATTGCCAATGGGCAAGACTTGTTATGAGGAGATAAAAAATTATAGATGAGCGGGGCTCTGAAGCTCCGCTCACTTTTATCCCATGCTTAAAGGACTCTAACACAAAATATACATTCAGGGGGAAATAAAGATGGTAAAATAAAAAGCAATCGGACAAAATCTATCCTGATATAGTAGCTAGTGAGGCAATTGTGATGGCAGGAATGGAACGTTTTACACAGCGAGCCAGACGGGTTTTAAGCCTGGCACACCAGGAAGCAGAGCGGATGCACCAGAACTACATTGGCACTGAGCATCTGCTTCTGGGTTTGATGAAGGAAGAGGGCGGAGTTGCTGGCCGGGTGCTGCGGGAGCTGGGATTGGATGCAGTGCGGATGGAGGAAGTAATCATCCGTATTACCGGCACAGGGCAGTCTAGTACTGCCAAGCTGGATCTCTCACCAGGGGTGCAGCGGGCGCTCGAAAATTCAGTAGAAGAGGCCCGTAAATTGGGGCACCACTACATTGGGACAGAACACCTGCTCCTCGGGCTGGTACAGCTAGGAGAGGGCGTGGCGTTGGATGTCCTGCGAAAGATGGGAGTTTCTCCAGAACAGATCCGACGCCAAACTAGGCGTGTGCTCGATGAGAGCAGCCATGCTTCATCAACCGAATCGTCCACTCGACGCTCGGCAGTAGGAGCTGGCGAATCGGTATCGAAAGAAGTTGGTAAAGCCAAGACTCCCATGGTGGATCAGCTGGCAACTGACCTGACCACCCTGGCGGAGGAAAATAAGCTTGACCCCGTCATTGGGCGGCAGATGGAGATCGAGCGCGTAATCCAGATCCTGGCACGTCGCAACAAGAACAACCCGGCACTGATCGGTGAGCCTGGGGTGGGCAAGACCGCCATCGTGGAAGGGCTGGCACAGCGTATCGTCGAGAATGATGTTCCGGCGCCATTGATGAATAAGCGCGTGATGCAGCTGGATGTGGGCTCACTGGTGGCTGGGACGATGTACCGGGGGCAGTTCGAAGAGCGCTTGAAGCGCGTCATTGATGAGCTGAAATCCTCGGGTGCAATTCTCTTCATCGACGAGGTGCACATGCTCGTTGGGGCAGGTGCGGCCGGTTCTTCGGTGGATGCAGCGAACATCCTTAAACCCGCCCTATCACGTGGCGAGCTGCAGGTGATCGGCGCTACCACGCTGGATGAATACCGAAAATATATCGAGAGCGATGCTGCCCTCGAACGGCGCTTCCAGCCCATCATGGTAGATGAGCCAACCATTGATGAGACCATCGAAATTCTACGTGGAGTGCGCACGGCTTACGAAGAGCACCACCGCCTGACCATTTCCGATGAAGCCTTGGATGCAGCCGCACATCTATCAGCGCGCTACGTCACCGAGCGCTTCCTGCCGGATAAAGCAATTGATCTGATCGACGAATCTTCGTCACGGGTGCGGATGTACAAAAGCCCGGCGGCGAAGACAGCCAAGGACCTGATGACCCAGCTCAAGGGTCTGCGCCAGGATCATGCGCTTGCCCTCGAAGATGGGCGGGCAGATGACGCCCAGGAGCTGCAGGAGCGCATGGACGAGCTCGAGCGCCAGCTTGAGTACCTGCGAACAGGCTGGGATCGTGCCACCGCTCCCACCGTGACCTCGGAGGATATAGCCGAGGTGGTGGCGATGTGGACGGGTGTGCCCGTAATGCAGATCGCCCAGGCTGAATCGGAACGCTTACTGAAGATGGAAGATGACCTGCAAAAGCACATTATTGGTCAGGATGAAGCCATCCAGGCGATATCTAAAGCCGTCAGACGGGCACGCGCTGGGTTGAAGGACCCGCGCCGACCTATCGGCTCATTTATGTTCCTCGGCCCCACCGGGGTGGGAAAAACTGAGCTGACCAAAGCGCTCGCACGCTTCATGTTTGGTAGTGAAGACGCCTTGATCCAGCTGGATATGTCGGAATTCATGGAGCGACACACCGTTAGCCGGCTGGTTGGAGCACCTCCGGGGTATGTAGGTTATGAGGAAGCCGGGCAGCTGACTGAAGCCCTGCGCCGACGACCCTATTCGATTGTTGTCTTCGATGAGGTGGAAAAAGCCCATCCTGAAGCGCATAACATGCTCCTGCAAATCATGGAAGAGGGGCATCTATCGGATGCCCGCGGGCGCAAGGTGGACTTCCGCAATGCGATCGTGGTGATGACCTCCAATATTGGTGCTGAAATGATCAAGCGACAAACTTCATTGGGTTTCTCGCTGAAAATGGACGAGCAGACGGAAGAAAAGCAGGCTTACGAGGATATGCGTAAGAAGCTAATGGACTCGCTCAAACGGGTTTTCCGCCCCGAATTCATCAACCGGCTTGACTCGGTCATTGTGTTCCGTGCCCTCACCAAAGAAGATATCCAGGAGATCGTCAAGCTGGAGCTGGATAAGGTGGCAGAGCGCTTGAAAGACCATGACATATCACTGGTAGCCACCCCTCTGGCGCTTGAAAAACTGGCCGAATTGGGCTACGATCCCGAAATGGGTGCCCGACCCTTGAAACGTGTGATCCAACAAAAGGTAGAAGACATGCTTTCGGATGCACTCCTCTCGGGCTCATTCTCCGACGGTGATGCGATCATCGTGGACTATCGTGAAGATGAAGTGGTATTACGTCGTGAGACCGAAGAAGAACCTGCCGCGGAAGGGGCTTAAAGGCAGATTTTCCTAGAGTCGACACCTGTCGAATTCCAAATAAGTCTTATACAGCTGATCATCTGCTCCCGAAGGTCTCGAAACCCTCGGGAGCAGATTTTAGATTATAGTTTCTGATGCGGGAAGCCTGTGTGGGGCTTGCATCGGGTACATACAAGCGAAGAAGAACCTGGATTTTAAGGCTACCGGATCATTCATCATGCGCATAGGCAGGTTAGTATTGGGATTTGCCGGCTTGGGAGTGATCAATTTCGCTATAGAAGCAGTGTTCGATGTGCTGGTTATCCAGGAACGGCTCCTGTATACACACTGCATTACGTCCAACTAGCGCTGATCACATTTTGGGTTACAGATACCACACGATTGATTTTGCTGAAGCTCAATTTGATCGAGCAAGCGGCACCAGCACCGAAATAAAATATATTTTTCTTCGTTCTCTCAGGTGGAGCTACCGATGGTGAGTAGTAAATCTTTCGCGTGGATAAGGCGGTGTCTCCATTCTAACTAACTCACTTTCTACTCGTTTCCCATACCAAAGGTATAATTTCCCCTATGCCGAAAACACACACCCAATATGTTTGCCAGCAATGCGGGCGCACAGCTGCCCGACCAATGGGGCGCTGCCCTCAGTGCGGTGCCTGGAATAGCATGGTGGAGGAAATCGTCGCTGCACCGGCTAAAGCAGTACATACCGCCGGGCGCGGACTGACGGGTGCATCCACCCCGCGCAGGCTGAACGAGATTGATGGAGACGCCGACGAGCGCTGGGCGCTTTCTATCAGTGAATTCGCCCGTGTGCTGGGCGGGGGCATCGTGCCGGGATCGATCGTCCTAGTGGGTGGTGACCCTGGCATCGGCAAGAGCACGTTGTTGCTGCAGGTGGCGCTTGAGATGGCTCGTACCGGGTTGGTACTGTATATTTCGGGAGAAGAATCGGAGCGGCAGATCAAGATGCGCGCCCTCCGCCTGATGAAAGATGAGGGGGGCGAAATGCCTGGCGGGTTGCTGCTCGTCACCGAGACCAACCTTGGGGCGATCCTCGAGCATATCGCCGAGGTTAAACCTTCCCTGGTCATCGTCGATTCGATCCAGACCACCTATATGCCTGAACTCGAATCAGGCGCCGGCAGTGTGACCCAAGTGCGTGAATGTGCTTCCCGTTTACGTGAGCTAGCCAAAAGCTCTGGAGTAGCGGTGTTCCTCATTGGGCACGTCACCAAGGAGGGTGCGATTGCTGGTCCGCGCGTGCTCGAGCACATTGTGGATACGGTGCTCTACCTTGAGGGTGACCGTTTCCAGTCTTACAGGCTGCTCAGGTCGGTCAAGAACCGCTTTGGAGCCACCTCGGAGGTGGGGGTGTTCGAGATGCGCGAGAGAGGCATGGTGGAGATCACCAACCCATCGGAGGCCTTCCTGGCGGAGCGTATGGTGAATGCCCCTGGCAGCGCCATCGCCGTCACAATGGAAGGAACACGCCCGATCCTGGTGGAGGTACAGGGGCTTTCGAGCCCGACTGCATTTGGCAATCCGCGCCGAACCCCCAACGGGGTTGACTTCAACCGCCTGCTACTGATAACAGCTGTGCTAGCTCGCCGCATAGGACTGCACCTGGGGGATCAGGACGTGTTCGTTAATGTGGTGGGGGGTATCCAGGTGGAGGAGCCGGCCGCCGACCTTGCTGTAGCAGCCGCCATCGCCTCCTCGATGCGCGACTTGCCGGTGAAGGCGGATACGGTGCTGATTGGCGAGGTGGGGCTTTCGGGCGAGCTGCGCATGGTGGGCCAGCTGCCTGCAAGGCTGCGCGAAGCTGCCAAGTTGGGCTTCAGGACCGCCATCGTGCCCAAGAGCATCCGCAAGGGTGAGCCCTGGCCAAAGGGGATCGAGGTGGTAGAGACACGCTCCCTGCGGGAGGCGCTGGAACGGGCGATGGTGAAGGGGGAATAAATATTTCACCGGGGATGTTGCCGGTGGATTACCTGGCGACACTTTAATCGGATAGGGAAGTAGCGGTGAGAATTCCTTCGAAGAAATTAGTTAGATATACCTTCAAACAAATCGCTCTCGTGTAGGCCGTTTTCAGGTGCGGGATAGGCGCGCATGAAGGATTCGGTACTGCCAAAGTAGCGCCGCAATACGGTCATCGGACCTTTGCGCCCGATTGCCCCACCTAGCTGGCTGGTATGGCAGGCGGTAGCCTCATCTCTGATCTCGCTCACACTGCGGCAGTTGATACGGGCGTGGGTGGGAAAGTCCCCTTCCTCCACCAGGCTGGCGAGGTCGATATCCCGATTGCGACCAAAGTGATGCGGGTCCATACGCAGGAGCGGGGCTACCCTCACTGCCCAGCGGATTAAGGCCTTCGGCATAGTCTGGTAATACAGCTTCTGGGGCTTGAAGGGGGGTAAATCGGATGAGAAATTTGGGTCAGCGGCCAGATCGAAGGCGCGTACGGTGGCGCGGTGCATGGCGATATGATCGGGGTGCTTGTACCCCCCAATGGGGTCATGGGTAACCATGATTTGCGGGTGTAATAAGCGAATGTAGTGCACCACCTTCGCCGCTACCTCATCCACAGACTGGGCAGCCAGGGCATTGGGATGGTGATTATCCACTGTTCCGGGCATGCCCGAATCGCGATAACCTAAGAAGTATACGCCGGTGAGACCCAGGATACCCGCCGCACAGCGCAGCTCTGATTCCCGACGCTCAGCCACGCTGTTGAAGCCTTGCATGAGGTCACTATCTACATCACCAACATCGCCGCGTGTACCGCATACCAGGTGCACCTGCACCCCGCTGCGGGAGTACAGCGCCAGGGTGCCACCCATCCCGAAGGTTTCATCGTCAGGATGCGCCAAGCACACCAACATAGTGCGGGGTGGATGATTATCCGTGGTCATTAGTAGATCGGCTGGCTAGGGTCGACTTCTTTCGCCCAGGCATTCATCCCGCCTTGCAAGTTATGCAGGTTGCGGAACCCAGCCCCGAGCAGGAGGTGCAGGGCGCGCGTCGAGCGCACCCCCGCCTTGCAGATCACCACGATTTCATCCTGCGGGCTAAGCTCACCAGTGCGCATCGCCAACTGCCCTAATGGGATATTAACCGTTCGGTTGATGTGAGAGATCTCCAGCTCGTGCGGCTCACGTACATCCAACAAAAGTAGCGGAGCGTCAGATTTCAGCCTCGCTTCCAGCTCCGTGGGGGTGATGTCCCACTCCACGCCAGCCGAACCCGTTTCAACCTCACGTCCTGGCACACCGCAGAAGGCATCATAATCAATCAGTTGGGTCACTGTGGGCTGCGTGCCGCACACCTTACAGCCTGGATTCTTGCGCAGCCTGACGAAATCGAAGCTCATATCTAGAGCGTTATACAAAAGCAGCCTTCCGATTAGCGGCTCGCCTATGCCCAGGATCAGCTTGAGGGCTTCTGTCGCTTGCAACGTGCCTACCGTTCCCGGCAGGATGCCCAGGATGCCGCTCTCAGCGCAGGAGGGCACGAGGCCGGGCGGTGGCGGGTCAGGGAACAGGCAGCGGTAACACGGACCTACCCGCGCATCAAACACACTCACCTGACCCTCGAAGCGATAGACCGAGCCATAGACGTTCGGCTTGGCGGTGAGTACGCACAGGTCATTGGTCAGGTAACGCGTCGGGAAGTTGTCGCTCCCATCAACAATCAGGTCATACGGCTCGGCGATCCGTATGGCGTTATCAGAGGTAAAGGCTTCGTTGTAGATGTCCACCTGGATGTCGGGGTTCAGGTCCTGCAGGCGCTCGCGGGCTGATTCAACCTTGAGCCTGCCCACTGTGGAGGTGCCGTGGATAACCTGGCGCTGCAGGTTGGTGCGGTCGACCACGTCGTAATCCACCAACCCGATGTGCCCGATGCCGGCCGCAGCCAAGTAGAGTGCCACGGGCGAGCCGAGACCCCCGGTGCCGATGATCAGCACCGAGGCTGCTTTGAGCTTGCGCTGACCTTCCAGACCAACGTCAGGGATAAGCAGGTGGCGGGAGTAGCGCAGGATTTCTTCGTGTGAGAGCGTGGGCAGCATGAGGTGAGTCCTGTCAGGCATTGTTTTAGGTAGAATTCGAGGAATTAGTATAATCTATTTTCTGAACGTTGTAGATCACATAGATTTCTATGTTAGTGCAAAGTAGTAGAGTCCCCTTTGTGCAAAGTTAAAATGTCCCCTTTAAAGGGACACAACATGGACGAACTACTGACAATGAGCAATGCAGAAATAACCAGATTAGAAGTC
>JBGOXS010000025.1:0-30075 GCA_041479245.1 Anaerolineae bacterium | reverse complement strand
CTGGATTTCTTCGATGGCAGCTTTGAGACGCTCTTCAAACTCACCCCTGAAGCGAGAGCCGGCGATCATGGCACCCAGGTCCAAAGCGATGACCTTCTTCCCGGAAAGGATCTCGGGGACGTCGTTGGTGGCGATCTTTTGCGCCAAACCTTCGACGATGGCGGTCTTTCCGACCCCAGCTTCACCGATCAACACAGGGTTGTTCTTGGTGCGTCGGGAGAGAATCTGGATGACACGCAGGATTTCAGTATCGCGCCCGATCACCGGGTCAAGCTTGCCTTCACGCGCCATCTGTGTGAGGTCGCGCGAGTATTTCTCTAATGTGCGGTAGCGGGTTTCGGCCTGAGGGTCGGTAACGCGCTGCCCACCACGGATTTGCTGCACGGCTTCATAGACGCGCTCGCGGGTGACCCCAGCACCTTCCAGCAGGCGGGCTGCCGGGGTGCTGCGCTCATTGAGGATGGCAAGGAAGATATGCTCGGTGGAAATATATTCATCCTTAAGGCGGTTGGCTTCTTCATTAGCCAGGTCAATGATCCGCTTGACACGCGGGGTGATAAAAATTTGACCGGCACCACCGCCAAAGATATTCGCTTTGGGGCTGGTGCGCAGGATGTAATCCAGCCGCTCGGTGAGAGCGTTGGCATCAACCTTGAGGTATTCCAATATCTGTGGGATCACACCCTGCGGCTGCTCGATGAGCGCCAGCAGGATATGTTCAGTATCTATCTGATTGTGCCCATAACGTTGAATAATCTCGGCAGCACGTTGGGCTGCTTCCTGGGCACGCTCAGTAAAACGATCAAATCGCATCATAGCTAATAATCCTTCCTTCTCTGGAAGATTATAACATCGAGTATGTTAATGCAAGACATGTGCCCCGTAAGAGTTGTATATGAGTTATATATACGTAAAATTAGATGCGGTGGATGAATAATGGTGTCACTGATTCAAGCTCACACTGCTGGCACATAGATTCACAGTCTACTTAGAAAAATGGTCGGGGTGTAAATGGCGAGTGCAATACTTTGCTTAACAGAATTCGCCCCGAACGAGCCAGAATTGGGTTGGTAATCCAAGTAAATTTGGTCTTCGTCAGCGGGTAAGTAATGGATATCTGATAGAGGGTGTAAAATGGTTGGGAAATGATGGCAGAAATTGTTATTCCATCCACTTCAGGGGAGCATTTACGGCGCCTGGATATGCGCCGTGACCTGGTGAAGGTTGCCGACCTGGTGGAGCTCTGTTTCTACGATACGCTTGACCCAGAGGGCAGGCAGTACCTGAATGAGATGCGCAAGGCGGCCCAAAGCGCGTCGATGATGAGATTTGCCAGCAGTCTGATCGATGAATCTCCCTTCCTGCCGTCAGGGTATGTGTGGGAAGAGAATGGTCAGCTGGTGGGAAACCTCAGCTTGATCCCGATCACGATACAGGGGAAGAGAGGCTATATGATCGCCAATGTGGCTACCCATCCCGATTACCGCGGGCGCGGCATAGCTACAATCCTTACGATCACTGCAGTGAAACACGCGCAAGAACGTGGTGCCGGAGCCGTCTGGCTGCAAGTGCGCGATGATAACCCAAGCGCCATCTATATTTATGAGACCCATGGTTTTGTCGAGCGCATGCGGCGTACCAACTGGTACGGTGGACCGAGCTACCCGGCGATCGGTTTTCCCGCGAGTGTGAGGGTGGTCAAACGCCAGGGAGGTCATTGGTCGCAGCAACGCAAATGGCTAGATGCCAACTATCCGGTCGATATTGCCTGGAATATTCCAATCGATTGGAACTTGTTCCGCCCAGATGCGTGGGGGATGCTCTACCGGGTATTCAGCTTGGAAAACCTGCGCCACTGGAGTGTGGAAAGAAATGGTGAGCTCAAAGGCGTGCTGACCTGGAAGCATTCAACCGGTTATACCGACACATTGTGGCTGGCGGTGCCGGAGCGAATTGACGATGAAAGCATCCTGGCATTATTGATCACGGCACGGGCCGCCATCGGCAAAGAACGGCCGCTGAGCCTCAATTTTCCCGCAGGTTCCGCAGCCGAGTTGCTGAAGCAAGCCGGATTCTACTCACACCAGACGTTGATCTGGATGTCAATAGACATAAACCGATAACTCCATCCACCCCTGCCTGCCCCGTGTCGTCATCGTAAATTCCTCCACCCTAATAATCTTCAGGAGTGTAAGTTTCTTCTCTTCCAGAGTATCATCAATCAGGTGATTCCCAATTATCCCATATGGAATTTCTGACCCATGATTTGTGGATAGGATAAATCGAGAAGATTATCCCAATATTCAAGTGTGAGCTGTGAAAGAAATGAGAATGGTCCAGTTATTCAAGGTGCCTGTTGCTCATGGTCTTTTGGCCACGAGCGGCAAATGTACCAAGTGATCAGTAGGCATCACTTGCACCGTACGGGTCAAGAGCGGCGGGTCTGTCGCCAGGGTGATCGTGTACCAGGCGTAATTAGTCAACCCAGTTAGGGTAAAGTTGCGGGTGTCAGAGGGAATGCCGGTGATGGGTGAAGGTTGGTCACCGGGCAGTCCGATGTAATCGATCGTCCAGGTGGTGGTGAGCGGTAGGGAAATGTTAACGGTCCAATCCAGGGTGATAGTATGAGAGGCCGGATGACCCCATAATGAAACAGCTGGGGTGAATTCATATGCACCGATATCATACCCATCGCCCTGTGGGCGCACGTTGCCATCCAGATCAGTGGTTATTCCCACATCCAATCCAGTGTCAATCGCGGGGCTTCCCATAGAGATATGATAATTATCTCGAGCGGGATCGATCAACAGCGGATCGATATTGACCAGGTCATTTGGAAAATCACCCGGGTCAATATTCCCCTCAGTCGAGAATAGGATGTTGTGATTACCTTCTACCACTCCGCTATCGGATGCCCAATAATTGGAGCCGGCGTTGTAAAAAATGTTATTCCACAAATAACCGGTTGCACCGTCACGAAATCCCGCCCCATGGTATGCGATGTCAGCAAAAATGTTGTGGACCACGGTTACATTTTGGATCTCGAGAATACATAATCCCCAGGCGCCACCGTGAGCGAAAATGTTGTTACTGAAGGTGATATCGGAGATGTTGTGATAATAGGCGGCTTCACCCATGAAGCCCTGGTGGAAATCGTAACAGATATTGCCGTCGATGGTGACGTTATGGGCATGTTCGCCGTTATTGTCGAAAGTCTGGAAACAATCTACGTGCGCACCGCCGATTTCATTGAACAATGTGCCGTGGAAAAAGTTATGACGAATGAGGTGGTTGTCGCCGAAGAAACGTGAATAATCGCAGTCGCCGTTACCGTATTGGTATAGGCGTTCGACTTCATTGCCTTCCACCAACCAATCTGACCCGGAAATAGTCAGCCCAGCCTGACAGTGGTAGATGCGATTATTGAGAACGATAGCTCCAACTGATTCACCTGAGACACCGGCGCTATCCAGGTTATAGAAATAATTGTCGATCACCTCCACATGATCGCTGGCGATGAACACGCCGTTTGCGTCTGTCCAATTGGTCAGGGAAGGATCGGTGGTGATGTTAAACCCTTCAATGCGCAGGTAATGGGCAAATTTGGTATAGAAGCCCCACATCGTCACAGAACGACGCGGCTGGGCTTTAAACGTGATTACCTGACCGGGAGCGCCGCGGGTGCCATTGGAAAAGTTAATCCGCTCAGTGTACGTGCCGCTCTTGATAATCACGGTATCGCCTGCCCAGACGGTATCGGCTGCTTTTTGGATCGTCAGCCAGGGTAGATCTTCTGTTCCGGGGTTGTCGTCGCTGGCATCAGGGTGATTCTGATCGACATAGTAGGTGACCGGGGTATAAGGGTCAAGGACCAGCCCTTCATAGATAGCGACATTATCGATGTAAAACCAGGGTGGTTCCTGAGCCCCTTCGCCGCTCATCATCCCGACCCCAGTATTGGTAAACTTCGCCACCGCAGCGGGATCAGTGTCATTGATCTCGATATCATAATCGACGCCATCACCGGCCTTATCAGCCTTGAGGATAATGGATGAGCCGGTGTTATGGACGTAAACCTTTAATTCTCCGGTTTCAGCTCTCCCATGTGGCAAGCGGATCAAGTCTTCAGGGTCTATGTGGAGCTGGACTTCACCGCCATTCAATTTGCGATAGATTCCAGTCTGCTCACCCAGACCGACCGAATAGTAATTGTTTAGGTCTTTATATAGCACGACTATCCGACCCGGAGCACTCCAGGTGATGCGTCCTGCGAACCGCAGGGTGTATTCATCACCGGCTACGGTTTGATATGTAGTGATAAGAGTATATCCGCGGTCCACTCCGAGCTGGAGGCTGCCATCCACATCATCCACGCTTGCCCCTCCAGCGATTAAACTCCAGGTCAGGCCAGTGGATCCATCAGCAGTGGTGTAATCGCAATCCTCGAAGTTGTCTTGATAGATTATGGCTAAGGTAGCATTCTGGTTAAGTGAGAGACCCGTAGAAGTTGCGGGCTGAACCCAAAGGTTCGAAAGGATACAGAGGAGAATTACGAGAAATCGCAAAATCAGCCGCGGCGTTTTCGTGCGATCCATGCTCACCTCCATATTGGATGCCAGTTGTCGATTGTGTTCATTCAAAGGAAATATTCATATCCATCCTTCCATGCCCAAACAGGGAGCCTGGTGGATACGCGTGTACATCGCCTGATTCTATCTACATCGCTTCAGATGGAACCTATCATTTTTGTTAGGTGGGAATGAAGCAATCTCAAAATAAATCGGGGGGCAAGACTAAGTAAAGTTGTAGGTTAATCGTAGGGTATATGACAACCCAGGTTGTTGACTTTCCTATTGAATTGGCTTATACTGAAATTGAACGGAGAAGATACCGCTATGCGCGTTTTTCTCTTAAAATTGAATAATTGCTGTAGTTAACGGTGGCACGCGTTCCTCGACGCGTGCCTTTTTGTTCAAAAAAAGACAAACGAAAGGAGATAGGAATAAAAATATGGATTCAGGCGTGATCCGCAAGCGAGAGAAAGCAAAACGCTATGCTGAACAGCGTGAACGCATCCATGTAAAAAGCCTCTTGGTAACATTTGACGGGGATAACAATCCCCACAGTGTGGTATACAACGATAATGCCTGGCAGTGCGATTGTGATTTCTTCAAGACCCGCCAGACATGCAGTCATACAATGGCAATTGAAATGATAATGGAAGGCTGTTCCTGGGCAGAATAACCCGGGAACATGAAAACTGAATAGTATTGATACACGGCGAGCCCAATGCGGGCTCGCTCGTTTATATCGCCAGGGTAAATTAGAGCACCATTTTACAACCGCAGGGAACAGAGCCCAACCGCGATTGGCTGATATACTCCAATGGCACCAGGTGAAGGAATGAATAGAGTTGGTTTATGCTATACTCTAGCGTGATCAGGAATTAGACAGGCATTCGAGCTAATGGCGAAGAAACCGACCCTCACGAAGGTCATATTACCGCAACGCCGTAAGGAGCTGTTTTCCCGGCAGCGCTTGATCAACCTGCTTTATGACCTGCTGGATGAGAAACTCATCCTGGTGATTGCCCCCGCTGGCTATGGTAAAACCTCATTATTGGTCGATTACGCTCACCAGGTGGATTCCCCGGTGTGCTGGTACTCTGTGGATGAGCTGGATCAGACCCTGGAGCGATTTTTTACTTACTTTATCACTGCAATCCATCACAGATTCCCCACTTTTGGAGAGGCATCCAGAGTAGCATTAAAGGCGATCAACCCATTCACCCCTGACATCAACCAGCTGGTCTCGGTGATCGTCAATGATGCCTACGAGCATATCCAGGAGCATTTCTTGATCATCCTGGATGATTACCACCTGGTGAGTAATGTAAAGGAAATCCAGGCTTTCCTCAATCGCTTTATCAATGAGTCGGCAGAAAACTGCCACCTGGTCTTAAGCTCACGAACCTTGCTCAGTCTGCCAGATCTACCTCTGTTGGTAGCCCGCTCGCAGGTAGGTGGGATTGGTTTCGAGGAACTGGCATTCCGCGCCGATGAAATCCAATCCTTCGTGCTACAGTATTACCACGTCACCTTATCGGAAGCGGCTTCGCAAGACCTGGCCCGCGATACAGAAGGCTGGATCACCGGCTTGATGCTATCGGCCCAGGTGATGGGTCCGGGAATGACCAACCAGATGAGGGCTGCCCGGGTTACCGGCGTCGAGCTGTATACATACCTGGCACAAGAAATCCTGGACCAACAAACTGAGGAAATCAGGGATTTCCTGCTGCGGACTTCCTTTTTAAATGAGTTCGATACCGCTTTATGCGCTGCGGTGTGGGGAATGGACTATAACTGGCGAGGATTAATCAACCAGGTGATCCAAAACAACCTATTTGTGTTACCTGTCGGTGAGGGCGGAAGATGGCTACGCTATCACCATCTATTTGGAGAATTTTTAAGAGCACAGTTTGAGAAGGAAAGACCGAGTCAACTGGAGGATCTATTACGCAGGATCGCCCAGGTATATACCGATCGAGAGGAGTGGGCTTGGGCTTACGCTATTTACAACCGGATCGGCGATAACTCAGCCACCGCAGACTTGATCGAGAAAGCCGGCACGTCGCTTATCCGCAACGCAGAATTTGCCTTGCTAGCAAAATGGCTGGATGCCCTGTCAGTTGAAACCCTGGACGCTCGACCCAATCTGATCTCGCACAAAGGCACAGTTTTGCTGGTCCAGGGACAGGTGGAAAAAAGCCTGGAATACCTGAACCGGGCGGAGGTTGCTCAACGCGAGAACAAAGACAGGTCGGGTTTGGCACGCACGCTCGCCAGACGTGCTACTGCTCATCGTTACCGTGGGAGCTACCAAGATTCGATCAGGGATGGCATGGAGGCGATACAACTCTCTGAAAATGTCAATGATTTACGTCCCGTCCGGGCAGAAGCATGCCGGTCCGTGGGAGCCAGCTTAAATTATCTTGGAAAGCTGGACCAGGCTCAAGAAATGCTTGGCCAATCCCTTATCCTATACCAGGCGATCGAAGATCTACAGAACATTGCCATGGCTCATCTTGAACTCGGCGTTTGTTGCCAGTATCAGGGGAATACACGCCAGGCAGTAAAACATTACGAACAATCACTTAATTATTGGCAGAGTGTCAGAAATACGAGCCGGCAATCTTTTGTGCTGAACAACCTGGGAAGTTTGCACCATTTAGATGGGAATTATATCGAAGCAGCCAAATTGCTTGAACAGGCGCTCACCCTGGCGAGAAGCAGTGGTGTACTGCGAAGTGAGGCGTACCTGCTATACAACCTGGGTAACCTGTATACAGACCTAGAGGTAAGCGACAGCGCCAGGGAGGCTTTCCAGAAAACGCGTGACGCCTGCCAGACCCTTGATGACCATTTTCTACTGTTAAATATTGACCTGGCAGAATCCGGACTCTTCCGGCGGGAAGGTAATTACTCACGAGCAAATGCTTATCTAAGCTCCGCAAAGGAAATGGTCGAGAAGAGCCAGTCAAACTTCGAGAAAAGCCTTTGGTCCATGGAGGCTGGGAGTTTATCGCTGGTAGAAGGTAAATTTGACCAGGCAATGAAGCACCTGGTAAATGCCCATCAACTATTTGAGACGGGCGGACAAAAACTGGAATCAGCAAGTGCAGACTTATTGTTGTGTCGGGCTTACACTCTCCAGGGAGAACATGCGATGGCGCGAGCGACGTTGGAGCAGACGCTCAATCTAATCGCCAACCTGGAGGGCATCCAGCCCCTGGTAGTAGTGGGGCGGAGCGTTAAAGAAGAACTTAAAAAGTATGTTGATGATGCCATCATCGGTGCGCCAGCAGTCAAGCTGCTTAGCCGGATCGAAAATTTCGAAAGGCAGATCCCCTCCCTACGGAGGAAGCTACGCCCACACGCTGCGACTGTGCTCATGATCCCTCCAAAATTAAGCATTTATGGTCTTGGTAGGTCACAGGTAAAGATGGATGGGAAACCTGTGACTGCCACCAGCTGGGCCAACCAGAAGCGCGCGAGGGAGCTGTTCTTCTTCCTGCTGACTAATCCCAATAAGAGCTTAACCAAGGAAGAAATCGGTTTAAGTCTGTGGCCTGACAGCTCAACAGATCAGCTGCGTTTACAGTTCAGAAACACCGTTTATTACATACGCTATGCGCTGGGGCAGGATGTGATACTCAGCAATGAACGCCGGTATGCTTTTAATGCAGATATGGATTACAGCTATGATGTGCAGGAATTTGAGCGGAAATTACAGCAGGCCGAAAGCAGCGAAACGGATTCATTGAAGATTAAAGTGCTCCAGGAATGCCTCGAGCTTTACCAAGGAGAATTCTTTCCTGAGGGCGAAGGCATTTGGGTGATGACTGAAAGGCAGCGGTTAGCCCAGATGTGTGAGCACTCGCGCCTCACCCTTGCACAGCTGCTACTGGAAAAAGGTGAGCCTAAATTGGCTTTGATTCAATGCCAGACAATCCTGGCTGATAACCACTGCATGGAATCAGCCCATCGGCTGTCAATGCAAGCACATGCCGCGCTAGGTGATCGTTTAGGGATAATAAATCAGTACGAACAATGCAAGCAGTTTCTGCAGGATGAGCTTGGCTTAGAACCTTCAAAAGAAACAGAGTATTTATATAAAATTTTGCACTAATTGGGGGAATAAAATGGCAAAAAAACCGCAAAATTGTTGATTTTATTAATCTTTAACCGACACTTTAGAGGCATGAATGTGTAATAATATATGCACAAAGCACCACAAAATTCTTTTTCTAGAGGAGATATTCAAATGAACACCTGCCTTTCTAATGTCTATTTAAAAGTTTCTAAGATCGATTCCCGCTATATCCGCCTAGCTCTCATGCTTCTTGCACTGGCTGGAATGGGCCGCTTCGTCGTCCAGGGTTTGCCCATTAGCGGCGACGTAGGTATTTAGTTGAGCTCAAATGAAAATAAATAGACAAATTTTCGGTCAACCAATTGAATATGATTCTGATTACCGAGGTAAATCCAATGTTAATGACTGATTCTCCCGTACTTCAAACGAGTACACAGCTGGAATATTCCTCATCGAATGATGAGATGAACCGTTTGCTGTGTGCAGCTGTTGTCAGCAAGAGCTTTCGGAGCATGCTGATGACGAACCCAGAGATCGCGGTCGCAACTGGGTATCAAGGTGAGTCCTTCAATTTGAGCGATGAGGACCGCAGCTGGCTGTCTTCAATTCGACCTGCCAACCTGGTGGATCTTGCCGCCAATCTGGTTGCTCACCAGCAAAATAATCACCAGGAAAGCCGGGTGAAGCTGCCAGTTGAACCTGTGCCTCAATACGTAAGGGTGAACTGAGCCGGTTAATCTAATTACTTTATTTTTATAAGGAAGTGGTATCCTGAAGACTGAAGTCGCTGTGAGGGAGTTATCTCCCCGCTTTAACACGCTGCTTGACCATATCCCTGGCATGCTGTTCCAGTGCCGGAATGATTCGAACCGCACACTGGAATACGTCAGCAAAGGCTGCTTTGGACTGACCGGCTACCAGGCGGATGATTTGATCAGAAACCGGGTTATGTCATACGGCAACTTGATCTATCCAGATGACCGGGAAATGGTGTGGATCAATATCCAAAATGCAGTGGTTCAAAGAACCTCATTCGAGCTGGTTTACCGCATCCATACCCAAAACAGAACAATCAAATGGGTCAGAGAAGTGGGGAGCGGTACACCGACCGTCGGTGACTCCCACCAGCTATTAGAAGGTTGCATCACCGACATCACTGATTGGAAGGCAGCGGAAGAGACGATCCAACGCCAGGTACGCCGCTTTCAAGCGCTGCGTGCCATTGATGCAGCCATCTCTGCCGGACCTGACCTCCAATTCACATTGGGAATATTGCTCGAACAAATCATGGCACAGCTCAATGTGGATGCAGCCGACATACTGCTCCATAAGATTGGAACCACACTTTTAGAAATCGGTGCAAGGCGAGGATTCCGCGTGGAGACCTCCCCAGGTACAACTATGCCGATGAGAGCAGGTTTCGCTGGTAAAGCGGTTTTAGCTCGTAAAACTGTGCATCTCTCGGACCTTTCTCTCGAGCATATTGCGGGAGATCAAATGCATCCGCTTGAAGCGGAAGCATTCAAGGTTTATTATGGTATACCCTTGATCGCCAAAGGACAGCTGAAGGGTGTGCTCGAGGTCTTTTTACGCTCTCCCCGTTCGATCGACCCGGAACACCTGGAATTCCTTGAAGCCTTAGCAGGACAGGCTGCCATCGCCCTGGATAATTCGTCGCTCTTCGAACAGCTGCAGGATTCGAACACGGAGCTGTCGATTGCCTATGATGCCACTCTGGAAGGTTGGGCAAAAGCTTTGGAGCTGCGTGACCGGGAAACGGTGGGGCATGCCCACCGGGTAATCGAAATGACCCTGCGTGTTGCGGACCAGATGGGCATACGGGGTGAGGCGATGCAGCACATCCGGCGTGGAGCATTGCTGCACGACATCGGCAAAATGGGCATTCCCGACTCAATATTATTGAAACCGGGACCCCTCACACCTGCAGAATGGGAAATTATGCGCCAGCACCCCGCGCATGCCTATGAAATGTTGAAAACCATTGATTATCTAACGCCGGCGTTGGAAATCCCGTATTGCCACCATGAGCGATGGGATGGAAAGGGATATCCACAAGGATTGTCGGCAGAAAGTGTTCCTTTGTCTGCACGCATCTTTGCGATAGTGGACGTATGGGACGCACTCACCTCCAACCGACCTTACCGGCGTGCATGGCCAGAACTCCAGGCGCTTGAATACATTTCACGTGAATCGGGCAGGCATTTTGACCCAGAAGTGGTAAAGGCTTTCTTCGGGCAATAGCGCTGACCCGATATAAAAATACGGCGCACTTCCGAAGAAGTGCACCGCATATTTGACAAGCTTCACCAACCTTACTTGAATAGCAGTAAGACATCACTGCCAGGGTTTATGATATTCACCGGTGGTTGGTTTACCAGTGATTGCAAAGTTAAACTTTTTTCTTTAATACGGGCAGACCTGTCTTGCTTTCTGCAACCATATAACCCGCCGGAATCAGGTCTAGTGAGCCTGCCTTTTGGGTCTTAGCAAAGTAATAGAGATGCTGTTTCTTCCCGCTCTTGAGGACACGTGTCGTGGCATGGAGAAAATAGGTTTGCCCCTTCGAGTTTTTAAAGCTATATGCCATTGATGTGCTCCTTTCTTCTCATTTTATTTGGTTGGTATGAGACAAATTTCCAGAGCAATTTTGCTCGGATAGACTAATCATACATCAATTATCAAGAATAGGGGGATTAAATAAGGATTAATCTTTAGACGAGAATCCCTGACCAGATGCATATCAGCTAACTAAAAAGAGCACTCCTAACACATACGGAAGCAAAGCCAGTAATCCCAACAACGGATTGTGACCAGCCTGTCGATTCTTGCTATCCCAATTGAACAAGTAGATTGCCAAACCAAAAGCAATGATTGCGCTGGCAAGCAGGACGAGCATGCTCAATCGGGGATCTACTGTTGGTGGAAGACCAAAAGCCAAACCCCTCCAGGCATTCATAGCGTAAGTGGTGGGCAGGAGCAGAGAAACCCGGTATAGTGCTGGTGGAAGCATGCTGGACGGGACCATTAAGCCACCCAGAATCATGGATGGTAGGAAGATTGCCTGGCTGAACAGGACAATTGATCTTGAATTGGGCGAGACCACGCCAATCAGCATTCCTATACTGGCCATGGTGAAGCCAGTCAGGAACAGGATCAAGACGAAATATCCCCAGTTCACCGGTAAGCCCGCCCCAAATAATGGGCCGGCGGTTACTGTGATGATGGCAGAAACCAGCAGGATATGCACCATGCTGCTCAGCAAAGGGATGGTGATGATTGAGAGAGCGGGGACGCCGTTGATCTTGAAACTGCGGAAAATACCGGCTTCACGCGATTCAACCACGGGATTGGGCAAGCCCAATAAGGTGCATGCCATCATCGCCACCAGTATCATGGTAGGGATCATAGTAGGGGCAAAGGTCGGGTTTAACCCCGTCATGAGCAAGCCCATTAATATATAAAAGCCCAACGGAAATAAATAATTCAACAATAGGAGCGATTTATCACGTAAACCGGTCCGAAAATCGTACATGAAATGGTAAAAGAAGGCATTCATGACTGGCCTCCCACTGGCTGGTCGGGTTGGGTGATTTCGAGGAACCTGTCTTCGAGCGAGGGTCTCTCCACACGCAGGTCAACCAGGTGGTCATCCTGCGCTTTGAGATATTCCAATACCGCTGGAACTGTCTCTCCGGCGTCGCGGCTGTAAAAAATTACATATTCATCCTTGATCATTTGCTGTGATACCGCGGGGAATGCGATGGTTCCCTGAGATAAACTGGCAGACTCAGAAGACACTGAAATTTTTACCAGGCCCTTTCCGGCAGCCGTGAGCTGGGTGGGGCTGCCTTCAGCAGCAATCCTTCCTTTGAGTAAAATTGCGACCCGGTCTGCCATTTTTTCTGCTTCAGCCATGTCATGGGTAGCGAGGATGATGGTGGTGCCTTTTGCCTGCAGCTCGCGCATTACCTCATGCAGCTCAACGCGGGAGCCGACGTCCAACCCTGCGGTGGGCTCATCTAACAGCACCACTGGGGGTTCGTGAGCGATAGCTAAGGCGAGTGCAAGCCTGCGCTGTTGACCTGTAGAAAGGGTTGAGAATTGAGCTGACTTCTTTTCACTCAGACCCAACCGATCGAGCAAGTCATGCCTGGAAGGTACCTGGTGATAGGCGCAGAAAAACTCCATGGCTTCATGCGGAGTCATGCTGCCGGGAAGACTTGATGACTGCAGCTGAACACCGATCAGTTTGTGAAGGTCAGCAGGCGTTCGGACTGGATCGACACCCATCACACTCATTGAGCCAGCCGTGGGTTGCCGAAGTCCTTCCAGGGTTTCCATGGTGGTGGTTTTCCCAGCACCATTTGGACCAAGTAGCCCAAAGATTTCGCCTTTGCGAACGTCAAAGCTGATCGAATCCACCGCAACCGTACCGCCGTAGATCTTGCGAAATTCCTTCACTGTAACAACATCGTCCTGCATATCGTTGCTCCTAGATTTATCTGCGGAAGTCTCCATCCATTTTAAAAGACAATTCTACCCCATATATCAGAATGCTCGGGGATAGATGCGTCATCCACCGCCTGGATTTTCAACGTCTGTGGTAAGATATTCCTACCCATTACAAGAAAGTAAGTATCGTATTAATAGCTACCACCCCTCAAACATAAGTTTGAGGGGTGGTATTCATTTTATCCTCGGAACCCATTTCCCCCTTCCCAATCCATCGCGTGCATTAAGCCAAATTCCCCCATAGCGTTATAGCTAATGAGTCATGCGGGTTAAGGTCTTGTCCAAATCTACTTTCTGTTGTGGGGACATTTTTGCTAACCAGTCTTTATGCACAGTCTGGGCATGCGCCTTGGCATTCGTTTTTGCCTCATCTAAGTTATCCCCCTTTGCCACTTGGCTACAATTTGTCCCAATTACTTGCATTCAAACTTCAACATAAGTTGTCACCACGATCAGAAACTATTCCAACTACTTCTTTCTTGGTTCTAGACCTTATTGTTGACCGTGTAGGTCATACAAGAGTATATTACTCCAATTTATCGCATTTGTCAAATAAAGAGTAAATTAGAGTTTATCTGGCGTCAAACCCGACCAATTTCCGCTTCTCCAATGATCGTCCCAAAAGACGCTCGATCGTACGGACCATCGGAAGGTCATCCTTGGTGATGAGGGTCAGGGCTGTCCCCTGCCTGGCCATTCGACCAGTGCGCCCAATGCGGTGGGTATATGCGTCGGCTGTGTCTGGCATGTCAAAGTTGATCACATGTGAGATTTGAGAGACGTCAATGCCCCGGGCGGCGATATCGGTGGCGACCAAGACCTTGACCCGCCCGGTGCGGAAGTTATCCATCGCAGCCTGGCGGCGGTTCTGAGACAGGTTGCCCTGCAGTGATGTCGCGGGCAGCCCGGCTTTAACCAACTGATCGGCGAGTTTTTTTGCGCGGTGTTTGGTGCGGGTAAAGACCAGGATTTGCCCGTTGCCCGATTGCCGTAACAATGCCAGCAGCAGCTCTGCCTTATGGGTTTGATCGACCGGATACACAGCGTGCCCGATGGTCTCAACCGGGCGTGATACTCCCAGGTCAACCTTTATCGGGTGATCCAAAAGCTCATCTGCCAGCCCACGGATTTCATCAGGCATGGTGGCTGAGAATAATAGCGTCTGGCGCCGGGTCGGAAGGGCAGCCAGGATGCGACGAATGTCGGGTAAAAATCCCATATCGAACATACGGTCAGCCTCATCAATCACCAGAATCTCAATCCGGCTCAAGTTGACTTCTTTCTGACCCATCAGGTCCAACAGGCGTCCAGGGCAGGCCACTGCAATCTCCTTACCCGCCCGCAGTCCTTTGATCTGTGGCTGAGCGCTGACGCCGCCGTAGATGGTCAGACTGCGAAAACCTGTCTGACGTCCGAGCATTTCGATATTGGTATGGGTCTGCTCCGCCAGCTCGCGGGTTGGGGAGAGTATGAGCACGCGCAGCCTGCCTCGTGGCCCCTCCATCAGGTGCTGCAGGATGGGTAAGACGAATGCGGCGGTTTTTCCGGTGCCTGTTTGAGCTAAGCCCAGAACGTCACGCCCCTCAAGTATGGGTGGGATGGTATGGATTTGGATGGAAGTGGGGCTGGAATAACCAGCTTGGATAATCCCCGCATTGATCTGCGGGTTAAATGCAAACGAAGAAAAATTCACAAAAGGTCCTTTAGGCTTTAGATTGAGCCAAGGCGAACCTCAGCCCGTTCACACTTAATTTAGACAATATTTATCCATTTCAAGAGGGAACGCAGGATTATACCACATATAAATGGTTCTTTAGCATTGGCTAATCCCTTGTAGGTGGAAAAGAAGGGTCAGTAAAAAAGACCTCCGGGATTAATATCCTGGAGGTCATTGGTTGCTCGAAGAGCCTCACCTAGATACTATTTAGGTGCTCTCTACTCTCAAGAGGCTAGAACTGCTTGATTGCGCTCACCACGCTTTTATTCAGCTCAGCTAATTCGATGGGTGACATCTTTGAAAGCATATCTTTATGCGCGACCTGTGCGTGCGCGAAGACTTTCTGCGTGACTTCTTCTACCGTTGCGCCGGTGGTCTCGAAATCACAATCCACACCTAAATCCCTGCAAGCATATTTATACATTGACATTCTCCTTTGGCATCAGTTTTGGGTAGAACACGTTAATTGAGGTGCACAAATAATTTGACAGGCACCGTTAATTTTATAATTTTACTCCTTATTGTCGCTTTTGTATACAATGCTGAAAGTATATGCCTGGTGCAGACAGTCTCGCGCGGTGATCGAGAAGCTCTAAGTAATGGGTGAAAATTCTCCACCCATCTCTACTCCAGGTATATAAAATTGCTGCTATATTTTAATCCCTAACAATTCTAGACACCCGAAAGGAAAGAGGGGCTTTAGCGCTAAAAAGTTATTCAATAAATAGGATATATTATATCCATTTTATGATATAATTTTGCGAGGGGGGAGTTAACAACAAGAATTAAACCAAAACAAGGGATTGGAGAGACAAAAATGGAGACTACCAAAAAAGAAGAAATCACTAAGGGATACAACATGTTTGTGGTTGGTTTGCTTAGTTTTGTCGGAATTGGCTTGATCGGTAAATTCTTTAATGAGGTCGAGTGGCGGGATAAAGGCGATGATATCATTATCGTTATCCTCGCCGTTGTCGGGGCAATATGGTATTTTACCGGTAGGAACCGATACAAGTCCTCCTGGTTCCCATTCGTCCTGTTCTTGACTACCACGATCATAAAAGTTTCGACGTTTTTCTATGAATTCAATGACCAGGTGGCGAGAGGGGATGAATTTGGACTTATGGTGCCCCTGCTTATCTTGACGATCATTACCGGAATCGCTATCTATCGAAATCGCAGGACCAGCCAGCTACATGCCACAACCACGACCTCTGAGACAATGTCACCCGGGGATTGAATTGAAACCCGCTACAAGCTCGAGGCACAATAAAAGAAATCGCCTGTACATTTCCAATAAAGGAAACGTACAGGCGATATTAACTTATTATATAAGTTTTTTGCTTTATAAGGTTAGATCAACCCGATATTCTCTATTGGTTTTGCACTCAACCTCAGGCCATTATCGGTTGTCAATGATAGTGAGAAAACTGTCATCCGCCACCTTGGTCAGGTTCGTGCCGTCCACCCCGACGGTGAACAGCTGGCTGCCAACACTCGGATTGCTAATGGAATTCAACTGCACCAATAGGGTTTGGTCATCCAGCCAGCCTTGGACGGTGTAGTAACTACCGGCAGCTCCGGTGAAGACTAATTTTCCCGCACCTCCCGAGCTTGGACCAACAGCGATCCAACCTTGCTCACTGTTGGGATCATTCTTCGCCAGGGCAAAAGCCACAAGATCGCCCGCAGGGCTGAAGCGTGCACTTCCCATCACCTTGAATCCTTTGATATCCGATGGCGCCATGATTGTAGTTGAGGTGCCAGACTGCAGGTTGCGAATGGTGATCACACCCTGGGTACAGTGGTCAGCCACAAACTGGTAGTCACCCGAGATGGCATCCAGGCAGATCTGGGGGCTGTTGGAAGGCGTCTGCGGGATGATTTCGGTGACGTTCTTCGTCGCCAGGTCAATCTTATACAGATTGGATGCACCCGAGAACAAGATATAGCCACCCAACCCGACCGGCTCCTTGCTGAAGTATAGTGACTTTCCATCGGCAGACCAAAGCTCAGCTACCAACTGAATAGGGCCGTCTGACCCTTTTTCAACGGTCAGCAGGGTCTGCAGGTTCGAACCATCAGGATTGGCGATTTGCAGAGACGAGGTCTGTGAATCGCCTGTTAGTTGGGTGCCCCAGGCAAGTAGGGGTTGGGTGCCCGGGCCTCCTCGCCAGATCGCTAATGCATAGTTGGGAGACTGGATGAAGCTCAGGTCTTTTTGTCCACTCGCATCCACTGCAAGCGCCTTAAACCCGGTTAAATCAAGCACATAAGCTTTACCCAGTATTGCTCCGCCCAAGGGTAGAAAACCATTGAAAGCAGGATTGTAGGTGGGTCCGAGGGGGATATTCGGATTATCCACCTTAATTGAGTGATCAATTAATTGGACCACGAATCCGAGGGTTGCCAGCTGCTGGGCGGCGTCAATCACACTCGAGCCATCCTGGTTGGTATGAATCTCAAACTGCTGCCCATTGGCATTCATCATGATGCGGAATCCTGGAGTCACGATATCGGTGCACATAAACCCAGGAATGACGACCCCCAGGCATCCAGTGGGCCAGGTGACGGCTACGGAGCTAGCAATTTGGATCTGGTCGACGGGGATGTTATATTTCTGCGATACCTCCTGGACAGCGGCTTTTTGTGCCGGCGTCATGTCAACCGATATTTTGGTCGGCGTGGACACCACCTCAGTTGGAGATGGGTATTGGGCAACAACTGTGGGGATCACAATCGAACCCGGGGGTGGATAGCCGCCTGGCGTTGGCGTTTGAGCGCAGGCGGTCAAAAAACTTATGGTTAATATTATTGCTAAGATCGTTTTCTTGTTCATTTTATTCACCTTAATTTCCTCTCCAAATCTAACGATGATACCATCGATAATGTTCCATTTTCGATGAATAAACTATTAATCATCCACAATTTTTGAGATGGAAGTGGATGTTTTAGGGATGATTCACTTTACACGGGCGAAATTTGGGTAAATTGCCTGGCGTGGATCAGGATTGGGCTTCGTCAAGACCAACCCGGATCAGCAGCATCACCAATAACGCCCAGAATACAGCCGCGATAACCGTATAGGCAATCAGTATCGAAACCTGATGACCGAAGAACAGCAAGAGTACCTGCACGAGTGCTTCGAGTAGGGCAACAACCCCGATCCAGGCTGCCTGCTTGAATAGGGCTGGGCGTTCAAGCCTATTGCGCCAGGCGAGTAGCAGCACTGCAATCAGCAGGGCGATACCGGCGAGGGAAATGATCCAGCGTAGAGCATTCGCCACCCCATGCCCATCTGCCTGGAATAACCCCAGGCTGTAGATGGGCCAACCCAGACAGGCGGTGATGGAGCTATTACCTGCCACCAGGATGCCGCTGATCAGGACGATATAGACCATTACCGTGGTAATCAGGACTAAACCTGCAAAAAGTCCTTTGAAGGAAAGGCGGTCTGGCCACTGCGGGTATTTTACCCGCGCAGAAGCAACTACCGCAGCTGAAACCATGAGCGCCACCACCAGCAGCGCCGAACCTACATCCACCGCCGCCCAGCCTGGGGCGAGCCCGCGCAGCACCACCTGGGCACCGAAGTAGCTCACTTCGACCAGCAGCACCACAGCCACAATAGGCGGAATGGTGATCCAACGAAAATGCGGCGACCGGACCAACCCGGTGATGGCGGAGCTGAGGATCAGCAAACCTGTGATCGCCGCCAGGGCTCGATGGGTGTACTCGAGGATTGGACCAGGCTGTGAAGGGGGAAAAAATGAGCCGAAACATCCCGGCCAATCGGGGCAGTTGCGGATGGATTGGGTGACGCACAGGATGCCCCCCATGGCAATCAGCAGGACGCTAAATACTGCCCCCGTGATTAGCAAGTTGCGATGCCAGGAGGCAAGCGGCGCTTTTCCATTTGCAATATTCTGAGCCATTACATTCTCCACAGCTTGTTATTCAAAAACGCGCGAGATAATTATCAAAATAAATCCGCACCCACCGGTAAACAAATAACAACTTTGAAAATATGAACTCACCTACCTAATCAACCAGCTCAATGAAAGCACCAACATGGATGCCAGCATATACAAAGACGAGTATTTATACATGAACACAGTGAGTTTCGCAGATGGATTAATCCAGCTGACCACACCGAGACTCACCAGGCCGAGACTGGTAGCGAATATAAAAGCCAACATCAGCCCGGACAAACCCAGCTGGGTGCTGACGAACATGATCAGCATGGCTACTAGCAGACTGGCAAAGGTCACCATAAAGTTTACCGCCACTGCACCGTAGCTGGTCATAAAAGTGGGAACACCAGCGTCAAGGTAATCTTCGGAGTACAGCGTGCTGAGGGTGAGGTTGTGGCAGGGGATCCAGCACACGATGACCAGTGCCAGCAGTACACCGAGACTGTCTATATGTCCGATTGCCAGGACACTGCCTGCCAGGATGGGTATCCCACCGGCGAGACCGCCCAAAAGGATGGACCAGGCCGAACGGCGCTTCAGCCATAGGGTATACACCACCACATTCAAGGCAAATCCTGCCATGATGAGAGCAAAATAAAGCCTGGATAGGGCGGCAGCTACCAACAGACCCATAACGACAAGCATAGAACCCAGGAGAAGCCCGGTGCCAGGGCGTACCCTCCCTGATGCCAGAGGCCGCTCACGGGTACGGACCATTTTACGATCGATATCCCGATCCAGCAGCATATTGAAGACCGTGCATCCGCTGATGGTTAATACCATGCTAACCAACAGACCAATCAATTGCGACCAATCCACCGGTGTGGATAGGCGGCACAGGTATCCTGCCATGCCGGTGAGCGTCAACAGGAAGGTCTGGCGGCTCTTAACCAGCGGCCAGTAATCTTCTTTCAGGATGTTTGCAGTAGATGCGATGCCCGTCATGACAAGGATGATACTTCAGAGATTGAGTGTAAATGAGATGAACATGATGAGCACAATATAAGTCTTTGTAACTTGGACACTTGCGAAGGTCATAGTAAGTACAGTGTAGTAGAATTCCGCATAATTAGTAGTCCGGCTGATGAGAGGAATTATAAATGATAAAAATCCGATTATTGAATAAAAAAGTATACACACTTGCTGACGCTGATCAGCCCATGCTCAGGCATCTGGTGCAGACAGCCTGGGATAATGGGAAGACTCACGTTGCCCAAATGAAATCGGACCTATATAAAAAGAGAAATGTAAAGATATGAACGAGAAACAACACCTTCTAGATGAGTTAATTGAGATCTTCAATCGCTGGCAGCTGCTGCTCACCGATTTGAGCGAAGATGAAATCATACAGCCAATCGTGCCTTCCACCTGGACGGTGAAAGATGTAGTCGCTCACCTGTGGGCCTGGCAACAGGCTTCAGTGGCGCGGGCAGAAGCTGCCCTTCATGACACACGACCTATTTACCCCCAGTGGTGGGAGGTCAATGGACCCAACCCGGAGGAAGACCTGGAACGGACGAATGCCTGGCTTTATGACGCCTGCAAGGACAAACCGTGGTCCACGGTGTATGCGGATTGGAAAGCGCAGTTTGAACGCTACCTGGAGCTTAGCCGGCAGATCCCCGAAAAAGACCTGTTTGAACTGGGAAGATATGCCTGGATGGGTGATTATCCCCTGGCAGCCAGCCCATTAGGTTCACTAAATCACCATATAGAGCATTACGATACCCTGACCGCCTGGCTGCAGGATGACGGAAGATAAAGGCAGATGGATGCTCTGCGCCGTATATTTCAGCCCACCAGCGATGGTTGTGCGCACTCGGGATCTGGTGCCCAGGTGAAGGAGAATAATGGTTAGTCCTGAAGATGTCGTCAGCCTGTGCGAACTCTTCTCCAGCCACGCTATCCAGGTCTGGCTGACCGGTGGGTGGGGGATCGACGCACTGCTTGGACTGCAGACCCGCCCGCACCATGATCTGGATGGCATCATGCTGGTGGACGACGTAGCTCGTCTGCTGGAGATAATGGTCCACCGTGGCTATGACTACAAGGAGCTGTGGTCCGAAAACCTATGGACGGTAGATGCAATTGGAACCAGGACGGAGACCGCTTTCTTCCTGCGCGATGCAGACGGACGCGAGTTCGATGCGCATGCAATCCGTTTGGATGAGCAGGGCAATGGGATCCCGGCTTGGGAGAAAGACGAAGGGTATATTTTCACACCACAATACTTGTCTGGAGAAGGAATGGTCGGCGATCATCCTGTCAGGTGCATGTCGGCAGAGTATCAGATGGTCAGCCACACAGGGTATTCCCTGCCAGACAAGCAGGTGCCTGACCTGGAGAGGCTGCACGAGAAGTATGGATTATCATACCCCGATGAGATCTCTCGACAACTTGGATCGACCGGTTCGTGATGGAGGATCTTTGAGGTTTTATCTATTATAGATGTTCATGTATCGGCTGTGAAAGTAGATCGCTTATTTCCCGGTTACTTGACCTAAAGATAGATTATCGTATTAAGTCTTTGCTATTTTAAGATTGGAGAATATTCCATGCAGGAACTATCAGAGAAAATCAAAGCGATAGAAAACCAGATCGAAGCGGCATTGTGGGATTCCGAGGTGCACGAAGAGCTTGAAAAATCGCTTCGGGCCTACCAGGATGCCGAAGGTAATCTCAATGAACTGGGTATCGGAGAGAATGATCCTGCTTACCCCGAGCAGCAGCGGGTGTTATCCTACTGCCTGATGCGCCAGGGGAATATCCTCAGGCAGCTGGGCAAGCCGCAGGAGGCGCTCGAGCTGGGCAAGCGGGAGGTCGTCGCGGCACGCGCTTCAGGTGATGAGATCACGCTGGGACGATCGTTGATGTCCAACGGCACCAACCTTATCGTTGCGGGGAATAAGGATGATGGTTTGAAGGTGCTCGACGACGCTCGGAAGGTATTCAACCTGGGAGAAAGTTACGATCACCAGCAAGGTTTGGGCTGGTATTGGATCCTGCAAGCCGACCTGGCGAACGCCGGGCTGGTTAAGCGGGAGCCAGCGGAAGTCATCGACATTACCACACGCGCCCTGGAAATCCTCGAGCCGATCGAGAATTGGCCAGGTGTGGCGCGTGCGTATGCTGCCCGGGTGATTGCCCGCGTAAAGTTGGGGGATGAAGAGGGGGCTGCCAGGGACCGCCAGGAACAAGCAGTATACGAGGGCAAAATCGCGCCAGATTAATTTATTGCATCTACGCCAAGGTAAACATAACCTAGTCCACGCAAAATTCCAGCCTCACTTCTTCTTCGTATTCCTCTCCACCCTATATTTCGTCATCTTGCGGATCAAATCATACGGGATTGGCTTGCCCAGCGGGAATTGCACCGCCCCTTTGGAGAATTTATATGGGGTCAGCTCACCCTTGAAGGCCTCGATCCCCTCTCCGGTTGGGTAAAACCCAATATAGGTATTATGACCGGCGAACCACACCAGCATGCCGTTTAGATAAAAGCCGGGCATGGCGTAGCTGATCTTCTCCACCGCGCCGGGGGCGGATTCCTTGATCACCACCCTGACCTTTTGCAGGATCGACTGCATCTCTTTCGGAAACTGGGCAATGTATTCGTCGGTTGTGGTTGGCTTGTTTGCATTACTTTCCATGAAGGCTCCGTTCTCTACTAAATGAGCTGCCTGATATATGCCCAACGGGATATCTTTCAGCACAATCTATTGACATTTCCCTGTTCCACAACTATAATATAGTATCACTATAATGAATATAGGTATACTACATTCTATGACTGATGTCAATAGCCAGGTAAAAACCACTCATCGACAAAGACAGGCCCAAGCCACCCGCAGCATGATTGTTGCGGCGGCGCAGGCGCTGTTCCTGGAGCAGGGCTATATCTGCACCACCATCGAATCGATCGCCGAGCGTGCCGGGGTAGCCACCAGCACCGTTTATGCCATCTTCGGCTCGAAGCGCGGCATCCTTAGGGCTATCCGCGATTCCTGGCACGAGCGCACCCACATCCGCGAGGTGCTCAACAACAGCCAAAAGTCCGCCAGGCCGGAGGTGCGGCTGGAGCAGCTGGCCGAAGCCACGCGGAAGCAGTGGCAAATAGGCGCGGAAGTGACCGCAATTTATACCGGCGCTGCCGCCGCTGACCCCAGGGCAGCAGCTGAGCTTTCCCAGGCTTTGGTCGGACGGCGCGAGGGCCTTCAGAGTTTCGCCAAAAGCATGGAACCCCATCTGCATGCCGGTCTGGATGCCGCTCATGCCGCCTCCATCCTGCAGGCGTTGTGCCTACCAGAGGTATTCGATGAGCTCGTCCGGCATTCCGGATGGTCGGTGGACGAGTACCAGGCCTGGCTTGCACGAACCTTGAAGAGCCAATTGTTGGAAACTTAGGAGTCTCCTATGATCAGTATAAAAAGGGTATATATCCCTGCCGCGGCGGAGGACGGGCAGAGGTTTTTAATCGACCGTCTATGGCCACGCGGGATGAAAAAAGAAGCACTAAAAATGGAATCTTGGATTAAGGAAGCTGCCCCCAGTGACGACCTGCGCAACTGGTATGGGCACGATCCGGATAAATGGTGCGAATTCAATAAACGCTACTTCGACGAGCTGGATGCCCATCCTGACGCGTGGCACCCTCTCCTGGAAGCCGCACGTAAGGGCAATATCACCTTGCTCTTCAGCACCAAGGAGCTGGAGCTCAATAACGCCGTCTCGCTGCGAGCCTATCTTGAACAACACCTGAAAATGGGAGCTTAGTATGTCGCAAGAAGCTCGCCCCCGGATGGTGATTGTCGGAGCAGGTTTTGCCGGACTGTGGGCAGCCCGGGCATTGAGAGGCGCCCCAGCGGACGTCGTCGTGGTAGATCGGAACAACTACCATACCTTTTTTCCCCTGCTCTACCAGGTGGCAGCCGCCGAATTGGAACCGGAAGACATCATCTACCCGGTGAGAAGCATCCTGCACCGGTATGAGAATATCCACTTTATGATGGGTGAGGTGACTGTGATTGACACCGCTCAGCACAAGCTGCAGATGGGCAGTCAGAGCATCCCATACGATTACCTCATCCTGTCTATTGGGAGCGAAGCTCATTATTTTGGTGTACAAGGCGCCGAGGAACATGCCTTTCCATTAAAAAAGCTGGATGATGCAATCCTGCTACGCAACCATATCCTGTGCCGCTTCGAGGCCGCTAGTTACGAACCTGATGAGAACCTTCGAAAGCAAATGCTGACTTTCACCATCGTGGGCGGCGGACCAACCGGGGTGGAATTTGCGGGGGCGTTGGCAGAGCTGGTGCGGGTACCGTTGCGTCGGGATTATCCCAACCTTGATTTTAACCAGGTGCATATTCTTCTGCTTGAAGCGACGGATCGCCTGCTCACTGGCATGCCTGAACGCTTACACAATTACACCTACAAACATCTGACACACATGGGGGTTGATGTGCAGCTGAATTCGCCTGTCAGCCAAATCACCTCTCGCCTCTTGATCTTGAAAGACGGCCGGACGATCCCCACTGAAACCGTAGTATGGACTGCGGGAGTGAGAGGAGTCAGCTTGCCTCAAAATTGGAATTTACCTACCCGCCGCAACGGGCAGGTGGACGTCTTGCCTACACTGCAGCTGGCAGACCACACTGATCTTTATATCGTCGGGGACCTGGCTCACGTGGAACAGGACGGACACCCTCTGCAGCTGATCGCCACAGTTGCCACGCAGGAGGGTGAATGGGCCGCCAGAAACGTCCACCGGCAGATAGCCGGAGCCGAGCCTGAGCCATTCAAGTATCATGACCCAGGTATGCTGGCGGTCACTGGGCGAAATGCCGCCGCGGTCCGTCTGGGAAGATTTACCTTCACCGGCTTCCTCGCCTGGGTCATCTGGTTGAGTGTGCACTTATATCGGTTGATTGGCTTCCGCAACCGGCTGTCCGTCTTGATCAATTGGGCCTGGGACTACCTGTTCTACGATCGGGTGGTGCGCCTGATCACCCCCCTGCCTGAGAACCAGGCAGTGGAAAAGAGGTGTTGAGAATGGCCAGGATGAATATCACCACATTATTCCTCGATATCGGCGGCGTGCTGCTCACCAATGGATGGGACCGCACCGCCCGGCAATTGGCTGCCGAACGCTTCCAGCTCGATCTTGCCGATGTGGAGGAGCGCCATCACCTGACCTACGACACCTACGAGGAAGGAAAACTAAGCCTGGACCAGTACCTGCAAAGGGTGGTTTTCTGCCAGGAGCGCCCTTTTTCGATGGATGAATTCAAAACCTTCATGCTCGCCCGATCCCAACCTTACCCGGATATGCTCGAGCTGGTCAGGTTGAAAAAAAGCAGGCATCACCTGAAAACCATTGCGGTTAACAATGAGGGCAGAGAGATCAATACATACCGCATCGCCGAATATAAACTGGACCGGGTCATCGATACCTTCGTCTCATCATGTTACGTGCACTACCGCAAACCTGACCTGGACATTTACCGGATTGCGCTGGATGTGTCCCAATCGCTGCCAGAACAGGTGGCGTATATCGACGACCGGCCTTTGTTTGTTGAGACCGCTAACAGCTTGGGTATCCGGGGCATTCTGCACGTCGACGTGGCAACCACGCGCTCAAAACTGGCTGCGTTGGGTCTGTGATCACAATAATTCGGAACCGACAAAAGGAGAAAAATGACTGACGGATCATGCCGTATCGGTATGGTGGGATTAGGGGTGATGGGCCGCAACCTGCTGCTCAACATGGGGGAACACGGGTTCGCTGTGGCGGGTTATGACAAGGATCCCAAGCAAGTGGCAAGCTTACTTGCCGAATCAGCGGGGCTGCCTATCCAGGCGATGGAGGATGTAGGCAGCTTTGTTCAAGCGCTGCAGCCACCCCGGGCGGTGATGCTGCTCGTACCGGCCGGCCCGGTGGTGGATAGTGTCATCCGCGACCTGCTGCCGCTCCTCTCACAGGGAGATATGATCATCGATGCGGGCAACTCTCACTTCACCGATACTGACCTGCGCGAGAGCACACTCGAAACCAAAGGGCTGCATTTCTTCGGTATGGGCGTCTCGGGGGGCGAAGCCGGCGCTCGCCACGGGCCTAGTATGATGCCAGGCGGACCGATTGCGGGATACCAGCGGGTGCAAGACGTCCTGCAGGCGGTTTCCGCCCACGTGGACGGTGAACCCTGTGTGACCTACCTGGGGCCCCACTCTGCAGGTCACTACGTCAAGATGGTACACAACGGCATCGAATATGGCATCATGCAGCTGATCGCCGAAGTTTATGACCTGCTCGCCCGCGGCTTGGGTCTGTCGGATGACGAACTGGAGGACGTATTTTCAAGCTGGAACCAAACTGAGTTGAACGGGTACCTGGTGGAGATCACTGCGGAAATCTTCCGCAAGGTGGATGAGATCACCGGAAAGCGCCTGGTGGACGTGGTGCTGGATGCAGCTCACCAGCTGGGCACAGGCATGTGGACCACCCAGGACGCGCTCAACCTGCACGTCCCGACGCCCACGATCGATTCAGCCGTGGTCATGCGCAACATCTCGGGACGGGAGGATCAGCGTGCTGCCATCAGCCAGATTTACGGGGGACGGATCCAGCGCCTGACGGGCAGGCGGAACGAGGTCATCGAGCAAGCCAGGCGTGGGCTGTATGCTGCCACCATCCTGACCTATGCGCAAGGTTTCGCACAATTAGATGCGGCTTCCAAAGCCTATGGATACAACCTGGACCTGTCGGCAGTCGCCAGCATCTGGCGCGGTGGCTGCATCATCCGCTCCAGGCTGCTCGAGCCGATCCGCAGCGCCTACCAGCTGCAGCCCGAATTGCTGCACCTCATGCTGGATCACACTCTCGGAGAAGCGGTGGCTGAACGGATCAACGACCTGCGCGGCGTCGCCCAGACGGCCACCGAATTAGGGATACCAGCACCCGCGTTCATGGCAACGCTAGCATATATCGACAGCCTGCGCTCGACCCACTTGCCCGCCAACCTGACCCAGGCACAGCGCGATTTCTTTGGCGCCCACACCTATGAGCGCGTGGACCAGCGTGGGGTCTTCCACACCCAGTGGACGAAAGAAGAGGGCTAGGAGAATGGCGGAGATTATTCTTCCTCCTGTCGAGATAACCATCTTCGGTGCCGCCGGAGACCTGACCTGGCGTAAGTTGATCCCGGCGCTATATAACCTATACTTGGGTGGGTTGATGCCGGAAAAGTATGCCATTTACGGGGTGGACGCGAAACCGACCAGCCTGGACGATTTGCGCAAGCGCCTGTTGGACGGCGTGAACCAATTCTCGCGCCAGGGAAAAGCCAAGCCTGCCCAATGGAAGGATTTTTCCAGTCACATCATCGATTGTCTAACGGGTGATTTCGATAATGCAAAGACCTTCGAAAATCTAACCAAGGCATTGAACAGTCAGGATAAATCCTGGGGTGAGCATGCTGAACGGGTCTATTACCTCGCCACCCCGCCATCCGTCGTTGAAACCATCGTCCAGAACCTGGGTCAGGCACATCTCGTCAGCGACCGCAAGCGCGCCCGGCTGGTGTTCGAAAAACCGTTCGGGCATGATCTGGAATCCGCCAGCCAGCTGAACCAGACTTTGCTGAAGTCACTGGAAGAATCCCAGATCTACCGCATCGACCACTACCTGGGCAAGGAAACGGTGCAGAACATCCTGGCGTTCCGCTTCGCTAACGCCCTGTTCGAACCTATCTGGGACAGGCGCTACATAGATCACGTGCAGATCACGGTGGCGGAACAGGTGGGTGTGGAACACCGGGGCGGGTATTACGATCATTCGGGGGCATTACGCGATATGATCCAGAACCACCTGCTACAGATCCTCTCCATGATCGCCATGGAACCGCCAGCTGCTTTTAATGCGGATGAGATCCGCTCCCGCAAAGTGGACGTGCTGCGCGCCATCCGCCCCATCCCCGTAGACCAGCTGCACCAGTACGCCTCTCGCGGCCAGTATGGACCAGGCTGGCTGGAGGGGGAACGCGTGGTGGGCTACCGCAATGAGCCTGATGTGTACCCCAATTCCAATACCGAGACCTTTGCCGCTCTCAAGCTATTCATAGACAACTGGCGCTGGCAGGATATCCCATTTTATTTACGCACGGGTAAACGCCTGGCACAAAAGACCTCCCAGGCTATCATCCAGTTCCGTCCCGTGCCGCACCAATCCTTCCCGGCGTCGGCCAACCAGGACTGGCTGCCTAACCGCCTGGAGATCGAGATTCAGCCTGATGAAGGCATAAATTTGCATTTCCAGGCCAAGGTGCCGGGGGTGGACCTGCGGCTGAGCTCGCAGGAGATGCGCTTCCGCTATTCGGAGGCATATAACACTACCCCACCGGAAGCCTATGAAACTTTATTGCTCGATGTGATCCGTGGCGACGCCACCCTGTTCATGCGCGCTGACCAGGTGGAATGCGCCTGGAGTGTGATCGCACCTGTGCTGGAAGTGTGGGGGAGCGTGGCCCCGTCCGATTTCCCCAACTACATCAGCGGCACTTGGGGACCTCCAAGTGCGGAAGCCCTCATTGCCCAGGATGGGCGGCGGTGGTTAGAGCCCGTTTTTCCCGACCAGCAGAAATCAGGAGGATGAGATGATCCACGTTTACAACGATATGGAAGCTCTCAGCCTGGCAGCAGCAGAACTTTTCACCGTCCAGTCACGGCAGGCTAGCTTGATCTGTGGCCGATTCAGTGTGGCTCTTTCAGGGGGAGAGACCCCTCGTCGCCTTTATGAGCTATTGGCCTCCCCTCCATATAGTGAGCGCATCCATTGGGACGAGGTACATGTGTTTTGGAGTGATGAGCGCTGTGTGCCTGAAGATGACCCGCGCAGCAATGCCCGCCTGGCGAAGCTGACGCTGCTGAACCATGTGCCCATCCCAGCGGACCACATCCACCCCATCCGCTGTGAGCACTCCCCGAAGCAGGCCGCAATCAAGTATGAACAAGAGCTGAAGGAATTTTTTAGCACCTCGAACCCCAATTTCCATCTCGTCCTGTTAGGGCTGGGCGAGAATGGGCACATTGCCTCGCTGTTTCCACATACACTCGTGCTCAACGAGCAGGAGAAATGGGTTTCAGAAGTGTACGTCAATGAGCTGGAGATGGACCGGATCACTTTTACCGCTCCATTCATCAACCAGGCCAGCCAGGTGGTGTTCCTGGTCTCAGGCGCTGATAAAGCCCAGGTATTGGAAAACGTGCTCGAAGGTCCGTACAAGCCGCGTGATCTACCTGCCCAGCTTCTCCGCCCGGCCGGTAAGAAGCCCATTTGGCTGGTGGATAAGGCTGCCAGCCACAAGCTCACCATGCACGATGAAGATCCAAATTAATTGCATGGACTGATTGTGATATCTTTGAGCTGGCAGCAAGTCAACACCTGCAAGCTGTCATAATAGTGCCTTGCTCAACGTCTGCCACCTCAGGATTACATCCTTGCAGTGAGATGCACGGGTGGAATCCAGGCACAGGTGATGTCGGCTGTAAGATACCTATCTGATCCACCAAGGTTCAGTCTGTGACAATCCAGATGCTCAAAGTGCAGGATAATAATAAAAAATTATAGTATTTATGGTCATTTCACACTTGGATCATAACAAACCAGCTCTATCAGATTGCCTTCTGGATCGGGGACGTACATTGAGCGCAAATGCATCCACTCATGCTCTAGTGTCTCTACAGCCAGGCCAAGTTTTTCAAACCGTTCTTTCTCGGAGGTAAAATCCTTCAGATCGATTGTGAAAGCGATATGATGGAGCGAAGTTTTCTGAGCGTCCAATCCAGTGAACTGACGCGAACGATGGTCGGGCGGCAGCGATTCATCGAACAAACCAAATTCCTGGGGATGGCCTCCGTAGCCTGGAGCAACCTTAAAAAACACCATATCATCTGACCGTCCCAAAATTTCAAGGCCAATAACATTTTCGTAGAATTCCTGCATGGTCTGCAGGTTTTTTACCCGAATGACAATTTCTCCAAGTGCTTTAATGGGTCTTTCTAGTTTGCCCATGGGTTGCACACCTCTATAGATCCAAATCTCTGTCAGTTTGCAGGATGGCCGGGAACGAAGGTCAGTGAGTACACAAAACCGTCTGGCGCCCGAAAATGGGTCCAGGCATTGCCATCTTCTTCCGTGTG
>JBGOXS010000024.1:0-32164 GCA_041479245.1 Anaerolineae bacterium | reverse complement strand
GCCATTATGGTACTCATCTCAATGGCAAACCCATTCAAGACGTCCTTACCAATGGTGTTGACTGATATGGTTTATCAATCCCTTAAAAAGGGGACATCTCTACTTTGTAGAAAAAGGGACATTTCTACTTTGCATTGACATGCTGAGCGTGTAGGAGGGTAGATTATTTGAATGGATAAAAATGGAATACTTGGATAAATACCATCGCAGACCTGCAGGGGTTGGATGAGCCTGCATGTCTATGGGATTAACGATTAATATCTGGTTGTACTGGGTAGAAATGTATGAAATAATGTCTGGTTGGTAAACTTCAGGCTTGTGGCAATCTATTGGCAGAATACTGGTGCCCATTTCATTAAATCATGCTATTTTCTTCCTGGTGACCTTTCGGAAAGGATTTGATCAATGACGTCCTGTAGATTGACGGAGCCACCCCAGGTACGAGCTGCCTGGCTTACCTCTGCAGGAAGCGAGTCTTCGAGAGTACAACGGGAAACAATCACCCGCTTACGGGTATCAGTTTCAATCTGCGGATGCAATTCGATCAGGTAACACAGCCGCAAAGCACGCTCGGGCTGCTGGATATTGGCGAACAGGTTGGCAAACCCATGCAAGGCATGCAGAACTAAGGGAATACTATCCAGGGTCATGGAGGTGTTCAAAGACTGAGTACAATAACTCCAGGCTTCATCCAATAAGCCAACCTTAAGATAAGCCTTACTAATATCATAAGAAGAATAAGTAATCCCGCGTAGATCACCGAGATCGGAGAATATCCCCAAACACTCCTGATATGTACGTATAGCTTCGGCAGGCTGATTGAGATATCTCAGCTGCTCATATGCCAGATTATTCATGATGATTGCTGACAGACGGCGGTCGCCAGTTTCCTTGCAAAGTTTTAAAGCGGTTAGTATATGATGGACCGATTCAGGGATGTTAACGATCACTTCGTTGATGGCGCTAAGGTTATTGTGGATTAGGGCCATACCTCGGTGATCGTAGATGTTGGAGGCTTTTTCTAATGCCTGCAGGTATAGACCCCGGGCTTGTAAGAATTCTCCCTGGTGGAAGGCAAGCCGGCCGAGACCCATGAGCGGTTGAATTGACCCATAATGAGTACCAATCTCAAGGTGGGTTGCCAGGCTGGTATTGAAGTTCAGTCGCGCCTGCTGATAGTCGCCTAATGACAAAAGGGCGTTACCCAAAAGCGATTGACAATGGGCGATGATGGAACTAACAAAGTTCGTTTGAGGGATAACATTGATGCTCATCAAGGAAAGCGCTTCCTCGAGTAGAATTTTCGCCTGTTTAGGATCACCCTTGCTGATATATGCATTTGCCATATAAAACAAGGTATGGGCGATATCCCAGGTGGAATTATAGAGCTTGAAAACCTTAAGGCTTTCTGACATGCCTTGAACACCCTCATTTATAAAACCAATTCGATAAGTCATCCAAGAAGATAGCTGCAGCATTGAGGCGCGTACCAGCTCCAAATCGGGGGAATTCAACCGATTCAACTTTTGAAGGGCTAAGCGGAAAAATTCCCTGCCCTGGATATAATTTCCCAGGATAATATGATAGGCCTGCAAGGGTTGCTTGACTTTAACCACGAGATCCCAGCGGTCAGAATCAATCATCCAACTCCAGGCGATGCGGATATTTTCTATCTCAGAAATCATCTCTATCAGCGCACTGCGCTGGACGGGAGTGTTCAACTCAATCTGCTTTTTTGCACTAAATTCTGCGTAATACTCGCAGAATTTATCCCTGGTCGTGCTGAACTCATCTTCGACTTCCTTCAACTTGCCGGAAGCGTATTGATTGAATGTAGCCAGCATCTCAAACCGACCGTCAGGACGTTTATTTAGCAAAGATTTATCAGTACAGACTGAAAGGAGTAGGGCTGTGGCAGCACATATTTCCTTGGCGGCGTTCGAAGTGAATGCAGTTTGAAAAATGGACAGCTTACGAAGGAGGCTGCGCTCTTCATCAGAAAGCAATTTCCAAGAATTATCAAAGACTGCCCGCAGGCTGCGGTGGCGGGGATCAAGATCGGGTGCACTGGTAGTGAGAAAATCGATATTCTGTTTGATCTCGGAGGCAATCTCCGGACAGCTGAAAACACGGACCCAAGAAGAGGCCAAGAGGATACCCAAAGGAATACCATCCACGAGGCGGCAAATCTGGATAACCGCATCGCTATTATTTTTGTACGAAAAAATGGGTAAAGCTCTCCTAGCATTATGAATGAATAATTTTATCGAGCTATAGTCTTCATTATCATCGACCAGGCTGGAAGCGGGTACGGGCAATCCATGTATATCAATAGCAGTTTCGGCGATCAGATTCAACCGTTCACGGGACGTGACTAGAATTTTCATGAAGTGAGTATTGGCGAGCAAGAACGCAAGGAATCTAGCACCTTCAGAACGCAGATGCTCGAAATTATCAATAACCAGAAGGACTTGCAAGCGATGCAAGTATTTACTCAATTGTTCGATGTGATTCGTTGGACCATAAAAGCTAAAATTCAGGATATCTGCCATGAGGATGGGCATGAAATCTGGGTCTTGAATAGATGTGAGGGAGATGAAATAGATGCCATCGGTGAATGATTCAGCAACCTGCGAGGCAGACTGAACAGCTAGATGGGTCTTACCCACACCTCCCGGACCAACAAGGGAGATGAGTCGGACATCAGATGAAGCCATTAAGCTGTGGAGGGTTTCCAGCTCGGTCTCGCGGCCGATAAAAGGCGGTTCCAGAATGGGAAAATTGTACAATTGCTGATTAATCGATAGGAGAGGTGGGTGTTCAGCCGTGGGGAGATGGGGGTGTAACAGCTCATACACGTGCGCCGGTTCCTCAGAGTCGTGAAGGAAATGGAACCCGAGGTCTTTTATATTCGACCCTGACGGAATATCCAGCAATCTGAGGGTTTGATCAGTGAAGATAACCTGACCACCCCAACTGATCGATAAAAGTAAAGAAGCCGTGCGAGTGAGCATGGCGAAATTTCCGGGACTATTTTCCTCCTTGATGGTCGAATACAAAACCATACGGATATTTGGTGGACCGGAATTTCCCCAATCGGCTTTCTTGAGCATCAGATGAAGGGTGACAGCACAATGCAAGGGCTGACCGTTTTCAAAGAGCAAGGTGATGTTATCTTCGGTCTTTTGGAGAATAATCCCGCCGAAGCGACGGGCTGTCTCTTTGAAAATATTGGTGTAGGTAGCAAGGATATGATCTTTATCGTCACCGGCTCGAGCCCAATAAAGGGCGGTTTTTTCGATATCTGCGATAAGGAATACCGGGGTATTTACCTTATGCCTGGCGACCGAAGTGGTACGACCGCGTACGACCTGACGGTATAAGGCAGTCATTTCTTCAGTGGGATCGACGCCTAATTCGCGGGAAAGCAGGTCCTTATAATGCTTATATTGTGATATCGCTGCAGTGCGCTGGCCGGTGATTGAGTATAGCTGTAAGAGCTGGGAATGCGCGTTTTCGTTCAATCGATCGACACTGAGCCAAATACGAGCGTACTGGATAGCGAGATTAAAATCGCCAAAGGTGCGATGGCAGCGCACCAGTCGTTCAAGGGCATTCAGGTGGAGGGATTCCAGGGTCTCACTCTGCTGCATGCGCCAATCGTCGAAGGTGAGAGCCTTGGAGATATTAAAACCCTTCATGAACTCTCCGCGATAAAGCTCTATCGCCCGGGTGAGGGAAGGGGTGCAAAATAAGCAAATTTGAGAGGGGGGGTGTCCATGCTCGTTGCAACGGTCGAGAAATACTTTGAAACTCAGCACATCGATATTGATGTTTTTATTGTGATTTAAGGCGATTTCATTCCGTTCCAGTGTGATCCATTCTTCCAACCCGGCACTTTTAAGGCGCCAAAGGGTTGTCCGCAAGGCAGCGAGTGCTTGTTTCTGACTGCTGTCCGTCCAGAGTAGACTGGCCAAAGTTTCACGTGACTGAGGCTGACCATTGATTGCCAAATAGGCAAGCAAAGGCATGGCGCGTGAGGTGGGAATCTTAACCGGATCACCATTAAGGGTAATTAAGGGCGGTCCGAGTAGAGAAATGGATAGATTGGACATAACATTAACCTTATATTAATTTTACATAAATATTAGGAAAAATGCAATATTTGTGACGTGATTGGTGACGGTCTTGTAACGGTCGTGCGCTATAATATTAGTAAGATAATTTCCCGGGGCCAGTGTTGAGGGGACGAGCTGGTCAGGTACACATCTCTGCCTCTCCTATATAGGGCGGCTTTATGGGAGAGGCAGGGATGGGGGATCACACAGGTCCAAAAAAACTAGTGAGTGGCTTAGTCTATGCCACTCACTAGCATTTTATTGATAGATAGTCATTCTTCTTCTTTTTCTTTTGGGACTTCTTCCTGAAGCGTGCGGATGCCATTACGCACCTGGGTAATGGAACGTTCCATTTCCATCTCCAGGTTACGCAACGTCTCGAGAACATAGTTGTCTGCATCTTTGCGAATGGCATCCCCATCAAGACGGGCCTGGGCTTTTATCTGATCAGCCTGGACGTAGGCAGCCTGGACGACTTGGTCACGCTCCACGAGCTCGGAGCTTTTATCACGGGCAAGGTTGATCGTGCGGTTGGCTTCTTCAGCAGCCTGGGCGATTAGACGATCGCGTTGGGCTAATAACTGCTGAGCTTTTTTCACTTCTTCAGGGATCGAGACACGCATCTGGTCAATTAAATCCAGCATGCGGTCTTCGTCAACGATAACATTATGGGTAAAAGGAAGAGGGCGACTTTCGTTTAAAAGCTCCTCCAACCGGTCAATCATTTGCAAGATATCCATAGGTTCACTCCAGTTTACCCGAAATCTTCAGGTCCTCAATTCATGAGTGCGGACCCTTGATCGACGAGAATTAGAACAATTATTGCAAGTTCTATGCACAAGATTACAACGAAATCTCAAAAACGTCAACTCTTTCAAGGTTGGCAGTGTATTTTTATTTAATCGCGCATCGAAGTGGGCGGTACGATCTGGTCACTTTCTCCCAACTCCAGCAGGCGGTGTTTAAGCGCTTTCTCCACATGTGGGGGGACCATGCTGCTGATATCGCCGTTCAAAGCGGCGATCTCACGGACGGTGGAAGAGGATAAGAAGGTATGCTCTTCATTAGTAATCAGTGAGATCACTTCGATATCAGGGGCAAGCCGATGATTGGCTAAAGCCATACGGAATTCATATTCGAAGTCGGAAAATACCCGCAAGCCGCGCACGATGACCTGTGCACCAATTTTGTGGCAGAAATCGACGGTGAGACCGCTGTAACCGACGACGGATATCTTGGGATCATCGGCTACCGCCTGGTGCGCCAGGTTGATTCGGTCTTCGGGCAGGAAGATCAGGCTCTTCATAGGCCGATCGTAGACGGCAACGACCACTTCATCAAAGAGGCAAGCAGCCCGACGGGCAATATCCAAGTGACCATAATGGATTGGGTCGAAAGTACCGGGGAAACAAGCTTTGACATTCATTTGGACGTTCAATTCTCCTTATTAAGTATTTATCCCACCTGGGTTAACTGATATCACCCTGACCGTGGTTCCAAAAACGCTTAAGGGACTGAGCGAGGAGCTGATGCTCTGGGGCTTGCAGGTCAGGATCGAGCTCAAAGATGGATTGAGCATGGTGCCGGGCTTTTTCAATCAGGTGGACATCGGTGAGATTAGCCAAGCGGAGCTCGGAGTAACCAGATTGGCGTGTGCCGAGGAATTCGCCGGGGCCGCGCTGTTCGAGATCACGCTGAGCAAGTATAAAACCATCGTTGGTGTCAACCATGGCGGTGAGGCGCTCGTTCTCAGCGGCATCGGGGGTATCGGGAATGAGGATGCAATAAGATTGGTACTGGCTACGACCTACACGGCCGCGAAACTGGTGCAATTGGGATAGACCGAAGCGGTTGGCGCCTTCGATGAGCATTACTGTAGCGTTCGGGACATCCACACCGACCTCAACAACGGAGGTAGAAACCAAAATCTGGATCTCACCGCGGCAGAAGCTGGACATGGTGGCATCTTTTTCATCGGGTTTCATGCGCCCGTGGAGCAAACCGACGGTGTAATTCGGAAAGACTTCCTTTTGCAAGCGCGACTGCTCTTCGACTGCGGCCAAGGCTTCGGTGGTTTCGCTTTCTTCCACTAGGGGATAAATGATAAAACATTGATGACCCTGGTCGATCTGGCTGCGTACGAATACGTAAGCGCGCTCGCGCTCACGTGGAAAGAATATTTCTGTCTGAATAGGTTGGCGCCCGGGCGGCATCTCATCCATAACCGAAAGGTCAAGATCACCATAGACGGTGAGAGCCAAAGAGCGGGGGATGGGGGTGGCAGTCATAACCAGCAAATGTGGGTTCTCACCTTTGGAACGCAGGATAGCGCGCTGATCGACACCGAAACGGTGCTGCTCATCAATGACGGCAAGCTGGAGATTGGAGAAGACCACGGGATCTTCAAGAAGGGCGTGGGTACCAACGACCAGCTTGATCGAGCCATTTGCCAGGCCGTCACGGATCTCTTGTTTTTCAGCCTCGGAGGTGGAGCCTAACAGCAAACGAATACCTTCTGGTTGGAGGGGGTAGGAGATTACGGTGGACTCCTCCCCAGTGAGATTTCCATTGCCAGCCAGTAAACCGATCATACTACGGTAATGCTGTTCTGCTAAAATACTTGTGGGGGCGAGCAGTGCTGATTGAGCATCATGATGGGCTAGCATGGCGATGCCGAGAGCAGCGACAACGGTTTTACCCGAGCCGACGTCACCTTGCAATAAGCGGTTCATCGGACGCCCAGAAGCCAGGTCAGCTTTCACATCGCGCAAGGCGTTCTGTTGTGCACTGGTCAGCTGGTAGGGCAGCCTGGCGACCAGGGCTTCCAACCATTCATCAGGGATGTCATACACCTGTGCTGTGCGGTTCTGCCAATTGCGCTTCTGGCTCATGACCCCCAGCTGGAGCAAGATGATCTCATCGAATGCCAGGCGGTGGCGGGCAGCCCTGAGCTGATCGGCCGTAGTGGGGAAATGTGCCTGCATCAATGCAGTAGGGAGATCCAATAGCTCGGCGGACTGCCTGACGGACTCTGGAAGCGGATCAGCGACGCGGGGTGACCAATATGTGACCACATCGTACATGAGCTTGCGCAGCCAATGCTGAGTGATTTTGGAGGTGAGTGGGTAGACCGGAACGATGCGATTGGTGTGCAGGTTTTTTTGTTCTAAGGGCTCCCACTCAGGTCCATTCATGACCAGTCGCCCGAGATATTGATCAATTTTCCCTGAAAGTACGATTTGAGCGCCGTCAAGCAGGCGTTTTCCGATCCAGGGCTGGTTGAACCAGGTGACGCGCAGGGAGCCCGTCCCATCGGTGATGATGGCTTCAGTGATCTGGAAACGACCGCCACGTACCTGGCGAGTGGAAACCGAATCGATTGTGCCGATCACGGTTACTTCTTCTCCATAAACCAGGCGGCGGATAGGTTTTAACTGGGTGTAATCATCATAACGACGGGGGAAGTTATACAGCATGTCTCCCAGCGTATGCAGACCAAGGCGAGTTAACGTCTGGGCGTGCTTAGGACCAACACCAGGCAGCACTGTGGTGGGCGCGGATAAGGCTGCCGGTTGAGAAACAGGTTTGGGCAGCGGTGCTTTTTGGTCTGTAGAGGGAACAGCTTGATTAGCAGGCCTTCCAGCGGTTGGGGATTCGTGTGGTATAGGTGCCGAGGTAGCCTGTTTCGGGGGCATATCGGCCGGCAGAGGCAAAGGAGGAAAGGTCTCTTCTGTCTCACGCTGGAGACGGTTCCACAGACCGGTCAGAGTTTCGTAGCGCGATTTGGGTGAAAGGCTGGCATAATCATGCAATCGATTATGAACTGCAGAGATAAAATCTGAGGACAAAGCATCAGCCTGGGCTTCGGAAAGCCATGGCTCCACCATACGCTCAAAACCCCCGATGACCGAACGGTTATCGTAGTTATGTTGAGCTTCGAGTAGAATAAATTTTTTCAGTTTTTGAAGCGAGGGTCTCATTGATGGTTATTTTACCATCAGGATGAGCGGATAGGTAAAATCGAGTCATTCATGCAAATCATTCAGTCACGGCTACAAAACCCAGACCATTCGGGCCGACGTGCACACCAATCAGCGAGGTAACGTTGATGACGAAAGGATTGGTTTTCACCATAGACTTAAAATGGTCCACCACCTTGAGGGCATCAGACTCGGCATTGGTATGCAGAACAGCCAGGTGCTCAAGAACACCCAGCTCAGAAAGCAGCTTATAAAGGCGTTCAATGCCCTTCTGGCGGGTACGCGCTTCGCCCATGCGGATCACATTCCCGTCGACCACACCCACAAACGGCTTAATACGAAATAGGTCACCCAGATTCGAACGGGCCCAAGAAATGCGACCACTGCGATAAGCATATTCGAGGGTGTCCAACATGGCGATCAAGTGGATGTGACTGCGAATATCGACAACCGCTTTTTGAATATCCGCAAGGGTCTGACCAGCCCTGGCGGCCTGAGCTGCGGCGAGGACCTGGAAGCCCAAACCGAGGGTGACCTGGCGGGAATCGATGACGTGGACTTGTTTCCCGACAGTCTTGGCTGCTAACAGGGCGGTGTTATACATGCTGCTCAATGTGCTAGAGACATGGATCGAGACAATCTGATTGGCACCTTTCTTCAATAATGTCTCATAGGCCTGTTGAAAGGCACCGATGGCGGGGGCAGCTGTTGTGGGTGAAATCTTCATCGCGGGCAGCTGCTGATATAGCTCGTCGCGAGAAATATCGCTACCGTCGAGCAAGGTTTGACCATTCACCACCAAAATCGCTGGGACGACGTAGATATCGTACTCGTCGGCGAGCTCGGGCGAGATATCAGAGGTGCTGTCGGTGACGATGGCAATCTCCAAGCTCACAGCTCCCGGGGTGTATTTTCCATGGCGACCAAGCCGATGCTGTGGGGACCAAGGGTGGTTGCCAGGGCGAGACTCAAACCATGCTCACATAAAGGAGTAGTGCGCACATTCTGGCTGATACGGTCGCGTAAATTGCGGCTTTCCTGCTCATAACTGGTGATGCCCTGGAGCAAGGCAAGGTACTTTAGATTTTCAAATTCAGCCACGAATTCATACATGATGTCGACGAGGTGGCGGGGACTGCGGATTTTTTGGGTGTGAACCAAACGACCATTCTCGAGGGTGAAGAATGGGATCACACCGAGCATTTCCCCGACGACTGCCTGAGCAGGATCGATCTGACCGGATCGATAGAGGTGAGAGAGATCGGGTAAGCAGAAGACTGAGTAGATGTGGTTGATCATGCCACGGACGAGGCGGTTAATCTCCACCCCGGCGAAGCCGCGATGAGAGAACTCGGCAGCAGCCTGAACCATCAACCCCAAACCGATGGCGGTATTGAGGGAATCGATGAGGAAAATATTGGCTGGGCTTTTGCTGGTCTCAGCTGCGATATGGGCATTGGCGTTGGCCTGACTCAAATGGGAGGATATGAGGATAACAACAATTTCCTTGTATTTCATACCCAGCGAAGCATAGGCGGCTTGAAATGTTTCGACCGAGGGAGGAAGAGTAAGGGGAGGAATTTTGTTATGAGATGAAATTCTATAAGGCGATAGATCCTTGCTATCCGGCAGTGAATGCCCGTCGATCTGGATGTGATGGGGGAGAATGGTAACGTGCTCTTGGCCAGCGAAGGCTGACTTGGTGAAATAAGCGGTGCTGTCGGTGAGGATGCAAGTTCGGGGCATAAAATTAGCGATCGATGAAGCTCATTCAACTGAGATAATAAACTGATAATGAGGCTGCCCGCCGTCCTGAACCTCAATCTCCTGCTTGGGGAATTTTTTGCGGATGGAATCCACTACTGCATCCACTTCCATGCGCGACACTCCGTTGCCATAAAAGAGGGTGATCAGCTCAAAGTGATCTGCATGGGTTTTCTTCAACAACCCTATAGTCGCATCCTTCAGGTTATCACATGCAAAGACTAATTTGCCGTTGAGCAGACAAATGTGCTGACCTTCTTTAACATTGACGCCGTCAATCTCAACGCTGCGGGTGGCGATCGTAATCTCACCCGTCTCGACGTCATTCATGGCGGCATTCATATCGGCAACGACTTCCTTCGAATCACCGGTAGGAATCAAGCGCATCATGGCGGCCATTCCCTGGGGAACTGAGCGGCTCGGGACAACCGTGACGTGTTTGACGGTCAGCTGGGCAGCAGCCTCAGCGGCGAGGATTATATTTTTATTATTAGGCAGGATGATGACCTGGTCGGTGGGGAAATTCTCAAAAGCGTTTAAGATCTCTTGGGTGGAGGGATTCATTGTCTGACCGCCCTCGACGATAGCGGAAACCCCCAGGCTGGCAAACACACGGGCGATTCCTGGACCGGGAGCAACGGCAACAGTAGCAATCTGACCAGGCTCGACTAGGGTGAATTGGATCGAGCTTGCACGGTCATGTTCAATTTTTTCCATCTGAGCGCGCAGGTTTTCTATGGCTGCCTTCGTGACCACGCCCAGAGATTCGGTATATTTAATTGGCTCATAAACTTTATCGGCAGGGACGTGGATGTGCATTCGATAAATACCATCGCCCTCACCGAGCTGAATGGAGGTGCCGATCTGCTGCAGGTCTTCGTAAAATTGGGGAATATTAAGCTCTTCGGCAGGATGGAAATCCACAACCACTTCGAAATCCTGCCCGGGCTCAATACTTTCCATCGTGTTTTCCATTTTCATAGCTGACAGAGGTTGAACACTGGCAGCGGCAACGTCCAACGGAAGACCTTTGATGTAGCGTAGCATGCCATCCAGGATGAAAAACAAGCCTTTCCCTCCGGCATCGACGACCCCGGCATCCTTCAGAACCGGCAGGAGATCGGGCGTGCGTAGGACTGAGGCATCAGCAGCAGCGACGATACGCTCGAGAATATCGTAGGGGTCCTGGGTGTCTGCCAGGCAGCGGGTAGCTTCAGCATCGATATCCTTGGCAACGGTGAGGATAGTGCCTTCCACTGGGCGGACAACCCCTTTATAAGCAGTATTGCGTCCCTGGTGGAGGGCAGTAATAAATAATTTACCATCTAGGCTCTCAACATTATCCATAGCGCGAGCAAATCCACGCCAAAGCTGGGAAAGGATGACGCCTGAATTACCCCGAGCGCCCATCAAGGCGCCGTTCGACACATGGTGGGTGAGCTTTCCGATATTGTGTTCAGGTGAGTTGACGATTTCATCCCAGGCAGCCTGCATGGTCAAAACCATATTAGTTCCCGTATCACCATCTGGAACGGGAAAAACGTTCAGTACATTGACAGCCTGTTGATTCGTGCGCAGCCAGGTGAGACTGGACTCGATGAGGTTTTTAAATACCTGTCCATCGACCGGATATTTCTGATTTGGATAGAGTTGTTTCGGGGTTTGAACGTCTTGTTGTTCTAAATCCATAGATTAAGCTCCTGGGAAGGACACAATTGATGAAACATGAAATTAATCCGTGTCACTAACGCGTAACCCCCGTACGTGGACGTTAACCTGTTCAACGGGCATTCCCAGAGCTTTTTCTACGTTGAATTTTATAGTATTGCTGACGCTGGCAGCGACAGTTTTTATGCGCGTGCCATATTCGATGATGACATAGATATCGATGCAGATTTTATCTTCAGTATGTTTTACTTCGATTCCATGGGTGGGGTCTTTGACGATCACCTGAGTGATTCCCTCCATGAGATTTTTCGAGGTCAGTCCGACAACGCCATAGGATTGCCGGGCTGCCTGATAAGCAATCGTGGCAATGGCACGCGGTGAAACTGTGACGCGACCAATCGGGGTATTTTCATTTGTCATAACAGGCCTCACAATCGTGGATTCAAGTGCAGCTAAATTTTACGGCTTGTAAGCAAATTCAATCTGTGGTAATATTGGCGGGCTTAAGAAGGCGTCACCCGTTGTAATAGAGACGTAATTATAGCGTGAATTTCATCAACTATACCAGCAGTTTATTAATTATACTTCGGCCTTTATTGTAGACTGAAGCAGCAGAAAAGGATGTGAAATATGGCAAAATGTGCACATTGTGGGAAGACAACCAGTTTTGGACGCAACCGTCCATGGTCTAATAAGAGCACCCGGCGGACTTTTCGCCCCAACCTTCAGGCAGTAACAGTCTATGAGGAGGGCAGGAAAGTTCGCAAAGTGCTATGTGCAAAGTGCCTGCGGACTCTGGTAAAAACATCCTAGAGTGAGATGTTTCCGATTGCAGTATGGTCACGGTGCAAGCCGTGACTTTTTATTTAACTGGAAAATGAGAGCGCAGCTCCCGGACGCCAGCTGCGATCCCACCAGGGTGGTCGAATATAGCATGTGCTGCCACAAATACGTTGGCTCCAGCTTCAATCACGAGAGGTAAGGTTTGCGAATTAATCCCGCCATCGACTTCGAGCCACACAGAAGGGTTGACTTGCTGGAGCTGATGACGAATGTTTGCAATTTTCGGCAGCACTTCAGGTAAAAACAGTTGACCTGAATAGCCTGGATTGACGCTGAGAACAAGCACAAGATCGACCATATGCAGGACAGGTTCAATCATAGCTACTGGAGTGGCGGGGTTAATCACCACACCGGCCTTGCAACCCAGCTCGCGGATAGTCTGCAAGGTGCGGTGAAGGTTCGGGCAGGTCTCTACATGCACGGTAAGGATGCTAGCACCTGCCTCAGCGAAAGTTGGCAGCAGATTCTCGGGTGCTTCGATCATCAGGTGTATATCCAGAGGCAACTGGGTAACCCGGCGGCAGGCCTCAACAATGAATGGTCCCATGGTCAGGTTGGGGACGAATCGACCATCCATCACATCCACATGGATCCAATCCACACCGGCTTTTTCAGCCATGGAAATCTGCTCACCCAAGCGGGTAAAATCGGCCGACAAGATAGAGCAGGAAATCAAGTAGGGAGGAGGCATAGGAATCACCTTCCAGGTGGGTTATAAAGAAAGTAGATCCACACCCATAACGGAATCAGTCCACCGACGGTAATCACCATTAATAAAACCAGAGCCCAGGTACCCCAATCTATATCGATTGCATTTTGGGCGCGGGAATCGCTGGTGGTGGATTTTGAGTGCGCCTTTGATGGTATCTGAGAATGTTCAGCTGAAGGTGGAGGAAAACTGGTAGGAAGCAGAGCGGGTTGCGTTTGAGGAGGAGCAGATGGTGGGGGTGTGGGTGTGTGGTTCAGCTGAGATGGAGCGGGTTTGGCGACCCCAGGCGACTGCCCAGGAGAGGGATAGATTGATGGGCTCAATGAGATCAATACACGACCGAATTGATCGGCAGTACGATAACGAGCAGAAGGCTCCTTGGAGAGGACCTTCAAGCAAGCCTGTTCGAGGTTGGCAGGAATGAGCGGGTTTAGTTGGGAGGGCGGAACCGGAGCAACCATGCGATGCATATGAGAAAGCTCGGCAGCAGTGTTAGCGATAAATGGTAGCTGACCGGTGAGCATTTCGTATAACACCACACCCAAACCGTAGACATCTGAGGCAGGGGAGGGTGGGTGCCCCGAGGCCTGTTCTGGAGAAAAATATTGGGGTGAGCCCCAGACCACATTATTCACTTCCTGAGAATGGATGGATGCCAGGGCGCGTGCGATCCCAAAATCTGTCACTTTCAAGCGCTGATCGGGGGTGACGATCATATTGTGAGGTTTCACATCGCAGTGGACCAGACCGGCCCGATGGGCATAGCCCACCCCGGCACAAGCCTGGATGATCAGCTTGAGAGCTTCGTCTATATTTAACTTGCCGCGACTTTCCAAAATGGTCTTTAAATCAGTACCGGGGATATATTCCATGATAATAAAGACTTGCTGGTCATCGAAGCCAAAATCATGGATTGTGACGATATTAGGATGGGAGAGGTTAGCTGCGGCTTTGGCTTCCTGCCTGAAGCGCTCGCGGAAGGCAGGGTCTTGCGAAAAATCTTCGCGCAGCAGCTTGACCGCTACGGTGCGCTCGAGCATCAAATCGCGAGCACGATATACCTCTGCCATGCCGCCCGAGCCGATGCGTCCTTCAATCTGATAGCGGTTATTCAACAGGCCAGGACTGCTCATATTGCTGACAATTCTAGCACGAATATGGAGGATAGAAAAAATTCGGGTAAAATGATTGGATGAAATCTGCCGACATGATATACAACCCCAATGCAGGAAGGTTCCCGTCGGGTATGCTGGCCGAGCGAGCTGCCGATGTGCTGCGGGCAAGCGGATGGAAAATCCGCCTGCTGCGGACGCACAGCGCAGAACACGTCACCCAGTTGGCATGCAGGGCAGCCAGTGAGGGCAAAGAGGCGCTGTTTGTGGTGGGTGGCGATGGTACGATAAACCTCGCGGTGCGCGGAATAGCGGGCAGCCAGACAGCACTAGGGGTGATCCCGGCAGGGACGGCCAACGTGTTAGCACAAGAGCTAGGGCTACCGGGATTAACCTGGACACGCTGGATGGCACTGGAAGAAAGCGCTCGCAGGCTCGCTAAGGCGCATGTGCAGATGGCAGATATCGGCGAATGCGCAGGCACACCGTTCTTGATGTGGGCGGGTGTGGGCCTGGATGCATTTGCAATTCACCATATTGAACCACGACCGAGAGGAGAAAAACTGTTTGCGAACATGGTCTACGCAGCCTCGGCAGCCTGGCACGCCAGCCTATGGCATGGAGTTAATCTCAAAATCACCGCGGATCATGAGCAAATCAGTGGGCATTATTTGTTAGCCCTGATCAGTAACATTCATCTTTACGCCGGAGGGCTTGCGCGAGTGAGCCCGTTCGCGTTAATGGATGATGGAGTCATGGATCTATGGCTGTTCGAAGGAGAGACTTTGGGAGATACAATCCAAATGGCATGGGACTTGTACGGAGGCAGACACGTTGATTCAGACAGGGTGCACCATGTGAGCTTTACGCACCTGAAGATCGAATCAGATTCAAATCTGTATGTGCAGGTAGATGCGGAACCTTTAACTTTTGATGACCACGTAATAGAGATCAATGTGATGTCGAAGGGTATCCGATTATTAGTGCCGCAAGAAACATCCCGGGAACTTTTCAGCACCAATGAGGCTCTATAATCTGTAGGTAAAATGAAAAGATTCAGGTCTTTCGTCCGAAATAACCCAATTGGGGTTTTATTGGTGGTGCTTCCGTTCGCCATCCTGGCAGACCTGCTCCATTGGTCCCCGATTGTCGTTTTTTCCCTTTCTGCAATCGCCATAATCCCATTAGCAGGATACATCGGAGCTTCGACGGAAGTTCTGGCAGCATATACCAACCCACGCATCGGCGGATTGCTGAACGCGACATTAGGCAACGCAGCAGAGCTAATCATCACCATCACCGCCATCCGGGCGGGTTATCTGGAGCTGGTGAAAGCCTCTATCACCGGATCGATCCTGGGAAACTTGCTACTGGTGTTGGGGATGGCAATGCTGTTCGGAGGATTGAAACACGGCGTCCAAACCTTCAATCGCAAACAAGCCAGTAATAATTCAGTCCTGCTGTTATTATCTGTTGTGATCCTAATGATCCCCTCCTTGCTGAGCCATTACATAGGCAATGTGGAGACCCCGGAGCCGAGGGTTGAGACGCTCAGTATTGGTGTGGCAACAGTGATGATCATTTTATATGGGCTGGGCTTGTTCTACAGCTACAAGGTGGTGGGGGGACTGGAGGTGGCGGAGGAAGCACACGATAAGAATGCACCCAAACGATGGTCGCTCAGAACGGCGCTGCTGATCCTTGGTCTTTCCACATTAGGCGTGGTGTATCTATCCGAAGTGCTGGTAGGAACGGTGGAACCGGTGGTTAATGAGCTGGGGTTATCTGAATTTTTCATCGGCTTGATCTTTATTCCCATCATCGGCAATGTTGCTGAGCACATCGTCGCAGTTCAGATGGCATTAAAGAACAAGATGACCTTGAGTGTCGAGATCGCGATCGCTTCAAGCCTGCAGATCGCATTATTCGTTGCACCCTTATTGGTTTTCATCAGCTTGCTGATGGGCAACCCATTGACGCTGGTATTCAACCCACTTGAGCTGATCGCATTAATCGCAGGAGTATTGATCGCGGCATTAGTCTCGTCTGACGGAGAATCCAACTGGCTGGAAGGAGCTGAATTGTTAGCGATCTATATCATTCTGGCTTTAACCTTCTTCTTAATGCCGGTATAAGGATGCCATGTTGAAGAACGTAAGAAACTTGTTCAACTTTAAGGTAATCCTCGGAGGAATTATCTTCGCAGTGGGGGTTTTTGCGATATTCGTGGTCATATTATGGTCTGCCAAGGCTAATGACATCACCCAGACACCAGCTACAGCGATCCTGAACGTCATCAAAGCACCTACGGCAACTGCGATTGCTCCGATAAAAACCCCTACGACGGTGTCCACACCGGATTCGTCACAGCAGGCACCACCTCCGAGTATTAATATCGCCATTGGCAATTATGTGCAGGTAAACGGAACCGGGGGTGAAGGCCTACGGTTGCATAAATCAGCTGGAGTAGCGAGCGAAGTGCAGTATGTGGCGATTGATACAGAAGTGTTTTCGGTTAAAGATGGGCCGATTGAGGCAGATGGATACGTGTGGTGGCTGCTGCAAGACCCATATAGCGAAAGTGCAGCTGGATGGGGAGTTTCGAATTACCTGGCGGTCGTTAATAATCCTTGAGCTTAAATTAATCATCAGTATTTGCAAGATTAGGAAATCAGGTATATAGTTTTAACATGCTTAATACCGGTATGATTGACATTTTCCCAAAAGGGATCACGGCGAATAAGAAGACCAAGGAGCTGAGCGTAGAATGGAGTGATGGGCACATGAGTGTGTATCCATTTTCGCTAATGCGGCATGCCTGCCCATGTGCTGAATGTCGGGGCGGACATGAGAAGATGAGCGAAGAACCTCCACCGGAAGTATTTTATATGCCGATCGAGGACAGCCCAGCAACACGCCTGATTTCGGTTGATGCTGTAGGCTCCTACGGGATCACTATCCGCTGGGAGGATGAGCACCGGTTTGGAATTTACAACTGGCACTACCTGAGAGCGCTCTGCCCCTGCCCGATTTGCCGTGAGATGGAAATTTATGGACAATAAACCATCTGCCTCGATCTACTCCATTGTGGAAAAGGCATATTTCCATTTACAGGCGGGAGATGTATTAAGTCACTGCATGGAGGATGGGACGACCGGTCCGATCCATGAGATGATCCAGGATATGGTGCTGGCAGGACCACAAAGTCTGGAAGCCTTGCGTGAGATACTGGCTGAAGCGATGAAGAGAAAGTCTCAAGTGCACGACGACCTAAGCCAGGTCGTCAACCAGCTGTCGATTATCCTAAAGGGATACGGGATAAAGCTGGAGGCATCGGGGGGCAACCAGATGCTACAATCGATCGATGAGCGCCAGCTCACCGACCTGATGGATGCGCAGGAAATATTTGAAGCTGAAACTCGTTCCGGATGTCTTCAGGTGATGAAGGATAGCCGGGAGCTGATCAACACTCTGAACGGAAAGATCGAGCTGCTAGATAATATCGAGAAATATCTGCAAGACTGGTTGTGGGGGCTGACCTACCAGTTCATCCGGAAAGGAGAAGATGAAGCCAGAAATAATGCGATGAACGAAGGGTTACAGTAAGCGATATAGGTAGCGATGGGGGAGTCGTGATCAGCGTACCAAGGAATAAACCCCTAACAGGGCAACAATCCCGAAGCCAAGGATGACTAAGCCGGAAATCCGGTTTACCCAAACCATGGCAGCGAGGTTGAGCCGGTCTCTAAGCAGGTTGGTGAGCGAGCTCAGGATGAACCACCAGCAAGCAGATCCCAGGAAAACACCCAGCACAGTAAGCGCCGCGGAGGAATAACTGCCGTCCAGGCTGGCCAAACCGATCCCTGAAAATATGGCCGTGAAGGCGATGATGGTGAGGGGATTGGTTAGGGTGAGGAAAAATGTGGAAGCATAGGCATTCAGCAGGCTGGTGGGATTGGCGTGGGTATCGCTATTCTTAGGTTTTGCGAGCAAGGTGCGAAGACCCAGGAAGCATAAAAATGCGCCTCCAATCAATCGAAACCAAAGTGCTTGCTGGACCAAGAAGGTGGAGATAAATGCGAGCCCAAAGGCGGCAATGCTACCATAGAGAGCATCAGCAGTGGCAGCGCCTAACCCAGAAAGCAGCCCAACTATCCTGCCAGAGGATAAGGTGCGATTAATGCACAGGATGCCGATTGGCCCTACTGGAGCAGCAATGGAAAGCCCGATGATTAGCCCTTTATAAAAATAAGTGATCTCCATAAATGGTTATTATTAATACTCGGCTATAAAAAAGTGAATAAAATTTTAACCGAAGGAGTTGATTATGTATATGGCAGCATCTGGACTTAAAAAATGCTCAGGGCCAGAATATTAATAATTTCACACTATCTAGTGGTATATTGAGTGTATGGTGACTCTAACGAACCAAGAACTGGCAAATATCTTCCGAACGATCGCGGATTTGTTGGAGATCAAGGGAGAAAATATCTATAAAATCCTGGCGTACCGCAAGGCTGCCGACAGCTTGAGCAACCTAGGGCAGGATGTCAATGAGATATGGAAGCAAGGTAAATTGACTGAGGTCGATGGAGTGGGTAAGGCTATTGCAGAAAAAATCGATGAGCTGCTCACCACCGGGCACCTTGAGTTTTTAGATAAGCTGGAAGCAGAGGTGCCGGCGAGCCTGGCTGAAGAGCTGAAAGTGCCAGACCTGGGTCCCAAAAAAGTAGCGCTGTTTTGGAAGGAGTTGGGCATCACCAGCCTAAGCGAGCTGGAGAGCGCTGCAAGGGCAGGGAAATTACGCACATTGCCGAGCATGGGCGATAAATCGGAAGCGAAAATCATCGCCGGAATCGAAGCGCTGGGCAGGCGTTCGAACCGCATCCCAATCGGGAAAGCATGGCCATTCGCCCAGGAATTGATGGCTTACCTGAGAGGGGCTGAGGGGGTGAAAGCGGTCGAGCTGGGCGGAAGCCTGCGCCGGATGCGAGCGACGGTAGGAGATATAGATGTCCTGGCGGCGGCTAAGGACTCGCGGGCGGTGATGGACGCATTCGTGAATCGTAAAGATGTGGCAAGGGTATTGGGGAAGGGTGAGACCAAATCGAGTGTTGAGTTTACCCATGGACTGCAAGCCCAACTGTGGGTGCACCCACCTGAGCACTGGGGAACAGCCCTGGTATACGCCACCGGATCGAAGGACCACAACGTGCGCCTGCGCGAATATGCATTGAAAAAAGGTTACTCGCTATCGGAGCATTCACTGCAGAGGAAAGACGGTAGTGAAGTCTATTGCGCGAATGAACAGGATGTGTACAAAACACTGGGCCTACCGTGGATCCCACCGGAGATGCGGGAAGACCGCGGTGAAATCCAGGCTGCGATCAAAGGCGAATTGCCCAATTTAATCGAGCTCAAGGATATTAAAGCGGACCTGCAAGTCCATACCAACTGGAGTGACGGAAAACTAACCATCCGTGAGATGGCGGAGGCAGCCATAAAGCACGGGTATAAAGTCCTCGCAATCACAGACCATACCTACAGTCTGGGGATAGTTCAGGGAATGACCCCAGAAGACGTAAAAAAACAGCGCCAGGAAATCGATGAGGTAGCCAAGGATTTGGGCGACAGAATTCATATCCTTCAAGGGGCAGAGGTGGAAATCAAATCTGATGGCAGCCTGGATTTTTCAGACGAAGTAATGGCTAAGCTGGATTTCGTGTTAGCTGCACTGCATACCAGTCTTCGACAACCGCGGGAAAAAGTGACTGACCGCCTGATCAAAGCCATGCATAACCCACATGTGGACATGATCCCACATCCGACCGGCAGGCTGCTTCCCGATCGTGAAGGTGCCGACCTAGATATGGATGCAGTTTTGGCAGCAGCCGCTGAGACAGGGGTGGCGTTGGAGATCAACGCGCACCCGGCGAGGTTAGATCTGGATGATGTGCATGCGAAGCGAGCGATTGAAATGGGGATCAAGCTATCCATCAACACGGATGCGCACAGTGATACCGATATGGGCTTGATGCATTTTGGTGTATCCACTGCCAGACGCGCCTGGGTGGAAGCGGACGAGGTGATCAACACCTGGAGCGTTACACAGTTACTTAAGTGGCTGAAAAGCAGGGGATGAGCGCTGGCAGTATAATCCTGCAAGAGTTGACAAACTTATGAATCGATTTCGGGCAGACTTTGTATTACTTCTGGTGGCGCTGATCTGGGGAAGCGCGTTTGCAGTGCAGCGCGTGGCGACACGCTACTTTGATGTATACAGCTTCAACGGATTGAGATTCTTGCTGGGAGGGCTGATCCTGTTCCCCTTTAGCCGGTTTAACCCTTGGAATAAAGGGAACCGATCAGCAAAAGCGGACACACCAGGTGAAGTTACACGAAATACTACGCCTGTTTTGGACCGAAAATCGATATTCTTTATCGTCGCGACCGGATTGGTGTTATTTGCAGGCTCGAGCCTGCAGCAAGCAGGCTTGAAGTATACGACTGCCGGGAACGCAGGCTTCATCACCACACTGTATGTCATCTTTGTGCCGATAATCCTGGTGATTTTTATGAGGGAAAAAATTCACTGGGTGGCGTGGTTGGGAGCGGGAATTGCAATTGTCGGCAGCCTGCTTTTGAGCACAGGCGGAACACTGCGCCTGGCTCCGGGTGACAGCTGGGTGATGGCAGGGGCAGTGATGTGGGCGCTGGATGTGATCATCGTGAGCCGGGCGGTGAAACACATGGAGGTGCTGACATTTTCTGTGGGGCACTATTTGGTAGCAGCCGCTTTAAGCCTCTCCGTCAGCCTGTTTTTAGCTCATCCTTTAAGGGGGTTAGAAGGTGGATGGTGGACGATCATTTATATCGGCGTATTCTCGACCGCGATAGGCTACACCTTGCAGGCTCTGGGACAGAAATATGCCCCGTCCACCGATGCGACGATTTTACTCAGCATGGAAGCTGTATTTGCTGCATTGGCAGGGTTTATTTTCCTGGGTGAAACGATGCTGCCGGTGCAGCTAATTGGGTGCGGGATGATCCTTGCAGCAGTGATAATCACCCAATTGAATGCGGTCAGATCGAGGGCGCCTGCAGTGCAGATGGATGGATGAGAAGGACGGAATTTTCGGGTCAGCCCATGTCAATAGACATTAATTGGAAAATGGCGACCGACGAAACGGTGAAACACCTGGTCAGTTTGATCCAAGCACCAACGGTCAACCCGCCAGGGAATGAGCTGCCTGCGATCATGGTTCTGAAGGATATTCTAGATACGGAAGGATTTCCGCAAGAGTGGTATAGAATCGTCGAATCAGCCCCGAACCGGGTGAACCTGGTAGCACGGATCAAAGGGGATGGATCTCAGCGACCCTTTTTGTTGAGTGGGCATGTGGATGTGGTGCCTGTCGAGCGGGAGCATTGGAATTACGATCCATTCGGCGGAGAGGTGATCGCTAGCGAGGTGTGGGGCCGCGGTGCAATCGATATGAAGGGCTTTCTGGCGATGTACTTGCAGACATTCCTCGAGTTGTACCGCTGTAAAGTGCCCCTCAAACGAGATGTCATCCTGGCAGCTATCGCCGACGAGGAAGTCGGTTTTATCCACGGGTCGAGCTTCCTGGTGGAACAGCACCAGGAGCTGATTGAGGCTGAGTATGGGCTGACTGAAGCGGGCGGGTTCACATACTATTTTGGCCGGCGCAAGGTATACCCGATCCAGGTGGCTGAGAAGGCGGTGTGTTGGTTAAAGATGCGGGCGCATGGGAAAGCAGGGCATGGCTCGGTGCCTCTAGCCGATAACGCGGTGGTCAAGCTGTCGCAGGCGATCGCGAAAATCGGAAGGACAAGGCACTTAGCGGTGCATCTAAGCGCTCCATTTATAAAAATGCTGGATGCAGCCGGCGAAGAATTACAGTTCCCATTGAACATTTTGGCAGGGATGGTTCATTCGCCTGTTATCTTGAATCTAGCTTTAAGCATTTTGAAGGGGGATGGGATCAATATCCTAAAGGCTCTGGTGACGAATACCGTCTCCCCCAACATGCTGCATGCTGGGACCAAGCTAAATGTGATCCCATCGATGGCTGAGGCTGATATTGACTGCCGCCTGGTGCCAGGGCAATCGCCGGAGGATGCGGTCAGGGAAATCCACCAAATCGTGGGCGATGATATTGAGGTGGAGGTGATCTACACCACAGGTGGGGCTGAATTCCCTACCGAGACCCCATTATTAAAGCTGTTGAAAAAAAGGACTCAACAGATGGATCCTGCAGGCATTGTTATTCCACTGCTGATGCCAGGGGCGACCGATGCCTGCCAGTATCAACATGCGGGGATCAAAATGTATGGCTTCACCCCGGGTATCCTACCCCCAGGAGTATCGATCCTGCAGCTGGCGCACGGGCATAATGAGCGGATACCCATTTCTTTCATCGAGTCGGGGCTGCCGGTGTTATGGGATGTGGTGAACGAGTTTTGTGGTAAGGGAAACTAAGCAGGAGAAATTTAACCGCCGCCAATCACTGCCAACAGCTTTACGATATCCCCATCCTGCAAAATATAATCCTTGGTTTGCTGCTCACCGTTGACAAACACTCCGGCGACCAAGTCGGAATTAATGCCGATCACAGTTAAGGATTGATGGACTGATTGACCGGCCTCAACGGAGGTCTCGGTTTGCCCAGCGATATAATCCTTAAGCATTCCAAGGGGTCGTATGATAGCGCTCATAAAGGTATAAAATAATATGTTTTTTCAATAGAAGGGCGCAGCAGGTTTTAAGTGTTCTAATTTGCGAAATATACCGCTGCGCCCCTACTTGAGAAAATTAATCCAAATTACGCCACCAAGGCAGTCAGGTTGAGGGTTTCCAGAGTGGACTGGGTTGGCAATCCGTTAGCATCCCAGCCGCGCTGCTCATAGTACATATCCAGCAGCTTCTGGACGTCCTCAAACTTGGTGATCTGACCGGCTGTGGCGCCGGTTTTGGGAGGTTCGGTGTAGAAACGTTGAGCGGGAAGATCCCACTTACGATCGAAGTCACCGATTTCCCGTGCCCAATACATGCGGGTGAGGTTCCAGATGCGGTTGCCCACCGCTTCCAGGTCTTGCCAGGAGCGCTTGACACCCGTAATGGCTTCGAGCAGGGGGCAATAGAGATCACGGTCGATGCCCAGCTCGACCCACTGCAAGCGGCAGGAACCCATGACGTCGAACATGGGGCGGAAGTTCTGCAGCCAGATGACACGGGCAACCTTCTCGGGGATGACTTTCTCACGACCGACCTGCAGGTCATAGGTGATAGCCCAGGAGCGGTTGTGGTGGGCGCCTACGTCACAGGTCATATAGGCTAACAACATAGCGGTGGCATTATGGGTGGCATAGGCAGACTGCTCCATACCTTTGACATGGATGGCGAATTTTTCACTGCCTTTACCGACCTGCTGGGAAGCGCGCTTGATGCCCAGGGCGAGCAGATTGCCGAGCTTGCCCTCACGATGAGCGATTTTTTTAATCACATCAAAGACGGCTTCAATATTGCCAAATTTCAGGTCGATGCCATCAGTATCTGCCTTGGTGAAGATGCCTTTTTCGTAGCATTCCATGGCCCAAGCGATGCAACTGCCGGCGCTGATTGAGTCGATACCGAGGTCATCGGCAAGACGATTCGCTTCGGCGATGGCTTGGATATCACCGATACCCAGGTTGGAGCCCATCAGACCGATGGTCTCATACTCAGGACCTTCGACCTGGGTGTTATAGCGCTTCATGTTGGAATATTTTCCACACGGAGAGGGGCAGCCAAAACAACCTTTATCTGTTATGACGATTTCCTTACGCATGGCCTGCCCATTGATGAAGTCGGTCTTCTCAAATGAGCCGGAGCTGAAGTTGCGGGTGGGGAGGGCACCGACTTCATTACACCAGCTGGTGACCACCGTGGTGCCATAGCGTGTCCATTCAGCCAAACCTTCTGCGTCCTTGCAAGCTTTGTAAAGCGCCATTCCGGCCTCGCGGTAAGCGTCAAGGTTGGCGACAGGGACAGACTTGGTGCCGTGCAGGACAATAGCCTTTAATTTTTTGCTGCCCATGACGGCCCCAACACCACCACGACCAGCCTGGCGACCGAAATCATGGTTGATGCAGGCGTACAAGACCTGATTCTCACCACCGGGACCGATGGCAGCGACCTGATACTCCTCGCCGTATTTGTGCTTGAATTCGACTTCCACATCGATGGCGCCCTTTCCCCACAGGGAAGAGGCATCGAGGAGCTGGATTTTATCGTTATCGATGAATAAATAAACCGGTTTGGGACTGGCTCCCTCGAGGATGATCGTATCGATCCCGGTGTATTTCAGCTCAGCAGTGAAATGACCACCCATGGATGCGTCGGCATAGCCACCGGTGAGGGGAGACTTGGTCGTCCAGTCACATTTGCCTCCGCCAGGCACCAGCATGCCTGAGAGTGGGCCTGTGGAAATAATGAGCTTATTTTCCGGTCCAAGGGGGTCGGCGTGCTTGGGGACTTCCTTGAACAGCCAATAAATGCCGAAACCGCGCCCACCGATAAAGTCACGCGCCAACTGGGCAGGTGTAGGCTCTTTTGTAATTTTCCCTTCAGTCAGATTTACGCGTAGAATTGTTCCACCGTAGCCATTCATATCTGCCTCCTAATTGGCGATCCACAGTGCACTGGTGCCGCACACATTGACACAATCTCCACACAGGTCACATTTCCAGGCGGTGTTAGCCAGCTCGGCGCGGACGTACATTACGTCTTCGGGACACTCAGGCACACAGGCTTCACATAAATCGCACTCGTTAAAATCTACATAATATGCGCCGCGTTCGTTAACCTTAATAGCTTCGGTCGGACAGACCGCAGCACAGTCACCGCACTGGGTGCATACTTTCATCTCATATACACCAGGGTTGGGGAAATGGGGGATAAGGTTAAGAGAGGCTTTCTTGGGATTGCTTTCCTGGAACAAATTTAGGGAACACGCTACCAGACATGCTCGACACCCAGAGCACTTGGCACTATCGGCATAAAGCCGCATAGGGAACCTCCTTTCAAAGAGACGGGATGATGAATATCGATAAATTAACAAGCGGAAGAACTTGTGCTTATAGATTATATCAAGAAGTAGAATGCGGATAGAGACGTATGTCCTGTGTGTCATAGGAAAGGTTTCCTAACTTTAATCATTCGTATAAAGCCGCCAGGCCAGACCTTTAATTGGCAGATTCTGACGAATATCACTTGCCCATCTGCATACAATTGGGTATAACAGGCTAGTTAGCTTTATACCCTGCAGAGGAGAAACCCATGACGATTACCCTGGATGGATCGGGATTAAGCATAGAAAAATTGATGCGCATTGCCCGCGAAGGTGAGCAAGTTGAGCTGCACCCAGAGGCAATAGAAAGGATCAAAGCCTGCCGGGCGATGGTGGAAGAAAAGCTTAAGGCACATGAGATCATGTATGGGGTGAACACCGGGATTGGGGAATTCTCCGAGCGGGTGTTGGATGATGAACAGGTGCAGCAGTTCCAGAAGTATCTCATCTATAACCATGCGGCGGGGATCGGCGAGCCCTGCCCGATCGAGCATGTCCGCGGGGCAATGGCGGGGAGGATCAACGTTCATGCCCACGGCAATTCGGGCTGCCGACCGGAAATTTCGTTGACGCTGGTGGAGATGCTCAACAAAGGGGTTACACCGGTGGTATGCCAGAAAGGGTCGGTGGGGGCCTGCGGAGACCTGGCACCAATGTCTCAAATCGCGCTGCTCTTGATGGGAGAGGGCGAGGCATTTTTCGAAGGCGAACGGCTGTCGGGTCGGATTGCGATGGAGAGGGCGGGGATAGCCATCCCGGGATTGCAGGCGCGGGATGGACTTGCGGCGATCAATGGCTCGAACCTGCTGACTGCGATCAGCGCATTGCATTTATATGATATGAACCGCTGGCTGAAGCAGGCTGAGATCGCCTGTGCGATGAGCCTGGAAGCACTGCTGGCGAACTTGAAACCCTATGATGTACGGCTGCACATGGCGAGAGGGTTCAATGGGGCAATCCGGGCGGCAAAGGCCATCCTGAAATGCATCGAAGGGAGCGACCTGACTACCGGTAAAATGAAGACCAAGGTGCAAGATGCTTACTCGATGCGCTCCTCGCCGCAGGTGATCGGGGCGGCGCAAGATGCGATCGATTATGCACGGAATCAGGTAGAAATTGAACTGAACGGAGTGGGTGATAACCCCATTTTTCTGCCGGAATACGGGCTCACCTTGACGGGGGCGAATTTCCAGGGTTCACCGGTCAGCCTGCCGATGGACATGGCAGGAGCGGCGATCACCATGGTGTGTGTGCTTTCGGAGCGCAGGTTGAACCGACTGACCAACTCGGCGCTTAGCGTGGGGCTGCCGGAGTTCCTGACCAAAGGAGCGGGCATGTTCTCAGGCATGATGCTCAGCCAGTACACCGCAGACACATTGATCGTCGAGCAGCGCATCCTGTCTATGCCGGCGAGTATCCAATCCATCCCGGCAGCTGCCGACCAGGAGGATTTCGTGTCCATGGGGATGAATACGGCCTTGAAGAACGGGCAAATCCTGGAAAATGCATACGGCATTTTGGGGATCGAATTCATGGCGGCGGCACAGGCGCTCGATTTTAGAGAATTTACCCCGGGTAAGGGTGTGCAGGCGGCGCGCGCAATGATCATAAATTATGTGACCCACCTGGATGAGGACCGTCCTCTTCATGCCGATCATAATAAAATGAAGGCATTGGTGAAGTCAGGTGAAATCCTTGAAGCAGTGGAAAAAGTGATCGGGAAGCTGGATTAATTAGAAAACAACATTTTTCCGATACCAAAGACACTAAATCGCCCAATTTGGAGGGTATTTTGTGTCTTTTTGGTTTAAAATAAAGCCAGCTACCAGGTTTGTGACGAAGAAAGGGATGCAAATGGAAAATCCTGTAGAAATTCAAGTGGACACAGTTGTGGAAAGCAGCATTAAAACCCCTGGACCAGACAGCTGGCACCTTTATTTGGAGATGCTGCGCAGCCGGCTTTATGAGGTTGAGGTAAAGCGCCTGTGGCAGGATGGAGCAATCCCTGGCGAGATGCATTTAAGCATGGGGGAGGAAGGAATCGTGGTGGGTATCGTCGACCAGCTGATAGATGGGGATGCGATGGCACTTGACCATCGGGCGACGACGGCACTGCTGGTTAGAGGTGTAGATCCGGTGTTATTGCTGAAGGAATTTATGGGCAGGCCGGATGGCCTGGGAGGAGGTATGGGCGGGCATATGCACTTGTTCTCGCGTGAATACTTATCGGCATCCTCAGGGATCGTAGGCTCGTCGGGGCCGGCAGGGGTAGGCTTCGCAATTGCCAACCAGAGGCTTAGACCGGGGAAGATTTCGGTGGCATTTTTCGGCGAGGGAGCAGTCAATGAGGGGATGATGCTGGAGTCATTCAATCTGGCCGCGGCATGGAAACTGCCGGTGATGTTTGTGTGTAAAGACAACGGGCAGGCAGTCGTGACGCAAAGCAAAAAAGTGACAGGTGGCAATTTACTTGAGAGGGCGACGGGTTTCGGACTACGAGCGGTTGAGGTAGATGGAAGTGAGGTCGAGGAAGTATGGAAGGTAGCTAATGGGGAGCTCAGACGGTTGAGAAATGGGGAAGGACCGGTATTTGTGTACGGTACCTGTGTGCACCTGGAAGGGCATTTTCTGGGGGATCAGCTACTACGCCAGGCTCATCTATCGGTGAGTGAGACGATAAAAATGGCCGCCTCCCTGGTGAAAGCCCACACTCAATCGAGGGGAGCGCCGTTGCGGGAGCGGACAGCAAGCTTGAGAGAGACGCTGGGGATATTACGTGAAAGCGCAAGGATTCACCGTTCGAAAGAGGGAGACCCGATCCCCATACTGCGCAAGAAGTTAGCAGATATGGATGCAGATAAACTGCGACAGGCAGAGCAGCGAGCGCAAGATGAAATTGAGGTGATCATTCAACGGGCGACTGCACCGGTAGAGCAGTTGGAAGGTGGTCAACAATGAGAAAGCTCAATTTCGGGGAAGCGATTGAAGATGCGCTAATGCAAGCCATGGCGAATGATGAGAAGATCATCATCATAGGCGAAGACGTGCATGGCCTACGGTTGAATCTGCGGGTGCGGTTCGGTCGTGATCGGGTGCTGCCGACGCCAATCAGCGAAGCGGCATTTGTGGGGGCAGCGGTAACTGCGGCGATGGGTGGTCTGCACCCGGTGGTTGAGGTTATGCTGGTGGACTTTATCGGAGTGCCAATGGATGCAATCCTCAACCAGGCGGCGAAAATTGAGCGATTTTCAAACGGGAAATGGAAAGTGCCCTTGGTGATAAGAGCAGCCTGCGGTGGAGGCTACGGTGATGGGGGACAGCACGAGCAGAGCCTGTGGGGCTGGCTAGCACACATCCCGGGGTTGGTGGTGCTAGTTCCATCTACACCGTTCGATGCCGGTGGGTTGATGACGGCAGCATTAGCGCACAATGGTCCAGTCATTTACCTTGAGCACAAACTTTTGTCTGAGGCCTTGCTGGATTCATTAGGTGGGGGAAGCCGTATGCATGCCAGTTTTAATGTACCGGTAGATGGGGCACGTGGTGAAGTGCCGAAAGTTTGGGAACCTATTCAAATTGGGCAGGGAGTGATCCGGCGTGTCGGAGAGCATCTGACGATCATCGCGGTGGGCGTATCGGTGCACCGAGCGCTGGAAGCTTCCATAGTTATGGAGAAAAAGAGCATCTCAGCCGAGGTGATCGATTTACGCACTGTTGCACCGCTGGATAAAAAACTGGTCATAGGGAGTGTTTCAAAGACGGGAAGAATGCTGGTGGTGGATGAGGATTACCAGGGATATGGATTGTCGGGAGAGCTGGCAGCGACGGCGCTCGAAGCGGGCGTGGGCATGAAGTATTCGAGAGTGTGCACTGAAGATACGATCCCATTCTCGCGCGAGCTGGAATACAAGACGCTGCCTAACGTCGAACGGATCGTCGATGCGGCAATCGACCTGGTGAACAGATGAATTCACGATCCAAGGAGTGTTACGATGAAGGTAATCGCTGATTTCTGCCTGGTACCTATCGGGGTAGGAGTATCGGTATCGAAATACATTGTGGAGTGTGAAAAGATATTTACTGAGGCGGGGCTAAAAACCTACCTGCATGCCTATGGGACAAACATTGAGGGGGAGTGGGATGAGGTATTTGCAGCGATCAAGAAATGCCACGAACGGGTGCACGAGATGGGTGCACCACGCATCTCATCGACGATGCGTATTGGGACGCGCATCGATCGAGAGCAGACCTTGGAGGATAAAATTCGAAGCGTGCAGGAAAAGATTCAAGGAAGCTGATTAACACACATATGGAGATTATGCCAGGCAGATTCTAGGTTTTTATCCAACTCAGCCGTCAATGAGACAAAAAACGAGAGCATTACAAATGGCTCTCGTTTGGATATCCTATTATTCAATAAGTAGAGGTTTATACAATCAAGACATTGCCTACACTTTAATATAAATGAGGGGTGTTATTTTCCACTCCTTCTAGTCTGAACATCAAATACGACCGCACCGACAAGTACAAGGGCTTTGACGATATACTGAGTCGAAATGTCCGCACCCAGGAGGTTCATACCATTGGTCAGTGATGCCATCACCAACGCACCGAGGATCGACCCGCTCACCTTACCAACACCTCCAGCTACTGCAACACCACCGACAAAAGCTGCCGCAATGGCATCGAATTCCATGCCTTGGCCGGCTATGGTGGTAGCTGAGCGCAACCAGGAGGCGTACAAGATACCCGCCAAGGCAGTGAGCAGGCCCATCGAGCCAAAAACCAAATAGGTAATCTTCTTTACACTGATGCCATTCAATTCGGCTGCTTCTGGGTTTCCGCCAACTGCATAGACATGCCTTCCGACCACCGTCCGGGAGGCGATGTAAGAATAAATTATTACCACGATCACAAGGATAACTGCAGCCCATGAGAGACCCTGGTAACCTGCTAGCACCCAGGTAATGCCTCCGATGATGATGGATATGCCCACCAATTTAAGAATAAACATATTCATGGGTAGAACTTCAAAGTTATAGGCTTGTGTTTTCCTGCGGTTGCTGATCTCGCTAGCGACATAGAAAAAGATCGCGATTATACCTAGGAGAAGCGTGGTTAAGTTTATTCCAGGCAGGATTTTAATAGGTAGGTTGGGAATATTACCATTACCCAGGGCATTGAAAATCTCATTCTCAATAATTATTGTTCCCGTACTTCTCGTTACGAGCTGTAAGGTTCCCCTATAAAACAGCCAACCGGCAAGCGTGGCAACAAATGCGGGGATTTTCATTTGTGCCACCAGGAAGGCGGTGACCAACCCCGCTAAAATCCCAAGTGCCACTACCAATAGTATCGTTGGAACTACAGGCAGGTGCCAATATTTTAATGCGATAGCAGCGATGGCGCCGAGGGTGCCAGCAAGGTAGCCAACAGATAGATCGATATGGCGAATTACGATCACCAGGGTCATACCAACCGCCAAAACGGCGATATAGCTAGTCGCGTTCACCAAATTGCCGATGTTTCTAGGGGAAATAAAAATGCCGTGCGTTCTTATGGTGAAGAAGAGAACTATGATGACAAAGGCAATGTACATGCCATAATCACGTATATTGTGCGTTTGAGCCTTTAGCGCTTCTTTGAAAGATGTAGTAAGCTTCTGTTCTGCGATCATGCGATTGCTCCTTGGGCTTCTTGTGCAAAATCATCACGGGCACCAATCATATAAGCGACAACCCCCTCGCGGAAGTCATCTATGTTACCTGTGATAACAGTGTCGCGCACCTTACGCCCGGTGCGCATCACCATTAAGCGGTCACTGACATGATAGATATCTTCGAGGCGATGACTGATGATAATGACTGAAGCACCCTGCGCTTTAAGCTCTTTTACAAGATCTAGCACCTTGCTAATGGCGGCAACACTCAAGGCAGCCGTGGGTTCGTCCATGATAATGACCTTGGAGTTAAATGCCATGGCACGGGCAATCGCCACGGCCTGACGCTGACCGCCAGACAATCTTTCTACTAATAAGCGTACAGAGGGAATATCAATCTTGAGACGATCGAGCAGGCGTTGCGCTTCCCGTTCCATATGGCGGCTATCCATTACACTGAAAGAGCCCGCGTGCATGCTCACCGCTTCGCGTCCTAAGAAAACATTGGAGGTCACATCAAGATTGTTGGCAAGAGCCAGGTCCTGATATACCATTTCAATCCCCAGTCGACGTGCATGGAATGGATCAGTCAGATGGGTATTTTTACCCTCGATGAGGATCTCGCCTTCTTCAGGGATGTAGGCACCACTGAGAACTTTCATGAGAGTGGACTTGCCAGCTGCGTTGTCGCCTACCAAACCCAAAACTTCACCTTGGTGCAAAATCAGGTCAACGCCCTTCAATGCCTGGACGGCAGCAAAGCTTTTCTTGATGTTCCGCATTTCCACCACTGGTGTGGTATCTGCAGTAGGTTCCATTATTTTCTCCTCGCATTCGATTTTAGAATGGAACGTTTAATTAGTACACTATTACTTGATTCACATATCAAATGAGACGTGTGTTATCAATTCAACTATCATATTATAAAGTTAAAGTGTAAAAATGGGAAATTGCAGGAATAGTGATGAGTAAAGTCATCACTATTCCTGCGTTACTAACGCTTAGCTTATTACGGTAATCCGGTGAAATCGCTGGCTGGATAATAGCCAGAGTCGATGATCGCGGACTGGACATTGCTCTTGTCGACTGCAACGACTGCAGACGGCTTGGCAGGGACGTCCATCTTACCATTGTTGTAGGTAGTGGTCTGGGGAGGCGTCCCACCCTGGAGATATGTAG
>JBGOXS010000023.1:0-33083 GCA_041479245.1 Anaerolineae bacterium | reverse complement strand
GAGGAGCGAATTGTGCGACGAAACAATCTTCTACAGACTTAACAGGTAAATTGTGAATAGAAAATCTGTTGATCAAACTTGGCACAGGTAGATTGCCACGACCAGCCAGCAAAGTTCGCTGGAACGCTGGTCTCGCAATGACAGAATCCTTCTTCCAACCAAATGAGAAACACCCAAAGAGGTGAGGAATCACATTCTAATTATAGCACAAATGTTCTGTCCTACAAGGGGGTTAAGAAGATTTAAGATTTCTAATATAAGAGAATACAAACTAAGAAGATGAAACGAAGTCAGTAACGCGAAAGGTATGAAAAAACGCAAAAAACTGTCTCCGGAGAAGATAACATATTCCGGCAAAAACACCTGAGGCAAGATATCGGATCTCACTGCTCCTCCCCTGATTACCGTTTTTTGTAATTAGGGGATGAGTAAATGAATCATCAGCAATGTATTACTTCAAGTATTCGTCAGGGAGAGCCTGGACCTGGGCGATGAAACGGCGGCCGTCGTCGAAGTGACCGGTGAAAACCCACATCGGTTGGACATACAACCAGGACGCCATGTTCGGGTCGGTAGCTGCGGATGGCGGACAACGATCAAGGTTGATAGCATCATAGGCTAATTCGATATTATCGATGGTGACCGTGCCCTGGAGCACCGCACCTGGATTTGCGGACGGGTCTTGGGTGTGATCCCAGATCGACACGAGAGAACTGGTGACCACTCCATCGGGCTGGGTGCTGCCTGCAGTATCCTGCAGGAGTGTATAGCCGCCAAGCTGTTGGTCGGGGAGGAGATAACCTTCGATCTCGATCAGATCACCCAGGCGACCGATGATGTTCGCATCGGCGGGAGGATAATCCACTGAAGATTTGAGCACGTAGCTGTCACCGGCGGAGGTGGTGAACAGGACGACTGATTGACCATCCAGGGTCAGGATCTGCTCGGTGCCTGTCCATTCCTGGATTTGCTCACCGGGATAAACGGGCTCATAACTGGTAACGTTAATGTAGACAATATGGTTGCCGAAGCGCTCGACTTGACCCGAAACGAGGATGGGGAGGTTGTTATATTGATCGATGCCGGATAGGTTATCCCCGATCAGGGAATGTGCCCAGTCCATATTCAACCCTGACGATGGATCTGGGGAGAAAATCACTTCAGTTGAAGAAACACCACCGGTATAAATGTGCTGAGTAATGTAAACCCGGCCAGAAACTGCGCTGATTTCATCCCCAAGCTGGTACGGCTGGCCAATCTGTGTGGAAGCCGGTTCAGCCTGGCTATCCAGGTTGAGGAGCGTAAACGTACCTGCTCCGAAGTTAGCGTTGGATGTTGCACTTCCTCCTCCACCACCGCCACCACACGTGCTCGAAGCTCCATAAGAAAATGGGATTTGACCCGTCTCGATGAACTTCCAATCGAGCGAGGGGGGGGTGCCTTCTAAGACAACTGCCTGGATACCGACCTGGGCGCCTTCAGGGATATCGGTGGGTGGATCGATCAAGTTATACGTGCGGTCAAGCGCAACCAATTGGGTTTGCCCGGACTGCGTGCTGAGTGTGCCGGTGATTAATTGGTCGCTGAGGTCGGAGACCTCCCATCCGTCCACTTGTAATGCAATCCCATCGGTAGGAATGCCCTGGACCTGCCCCCAGGCATGGACAAAACGGACATCATATTGATTGTCCGGAACCATTCCTGATGTGTCTCCGATGATTGGGAGGTTGTTGATCATCACTAATGGCAGCGTGTTTGAATCCGCTGGCTGGTATGCGTTGATCCATCCATAAATATCTACTGCCTGGCCCGGCTGGTACTTATGCACCCAGGCCTGGTAGGTATTCTCACCCTCAGGCGATAAAACCGCGTAACGTGAGTGCTGCAGGTTGGTGTCCTGGGTAAAGCGCTCCCATGCTTGGCTGGCGGTGATGACAGGGTAAGCTCCAATGGGCTGGAAATCCTTTTGGCTGTATTCCACCATGCTCACTTGACCAGGAGCGCTTATTTTGGCATCAATCCAGCCTATATTACTGCGGTCTACACCAATCTCCTGTATGACAGGAAATCCATCCAACAACGGAATGAAGGCTACCATGCCCCTCTCCGTCTCCATTGGCATGGCACGATAGGGCAGGTCTAGAATTCCCAATGGCTCAAGGAATTTGGTGGCTATCGCCACTTGTTCATCAAAATAGGGAAGAGGCCCGTTATCCATTAGAGCGCTCCCATAATCGGGGCTGGCATACCCGACGGAATAGATGAACTGATCCGTAAAGTTCAGGAAGCGAATCGAGCGGGCGCCATCCATGACATCATAAATGATGTTATCCATGCCTTCACTGGGAGACGAATACACCCCACCAGCGACGCCCCATTGATCAGCGATCCGACGAGCGCTTTCAACCGTAACCGCTTCAGAAAGCTGCTGCCTGTAGACTGTCAGGCTTTCGGGAGATAACGGCAGCTCGGAGGTGAAATTGAACTCTACAGCAGGGAACAGGCTGACGACTCCTCCGGGAGGAGGGAGAGGCGTGGCATCGGAGACTTGCGGTATCACTTGGACCGTACTCAAGGGTACTTCTACGATTTTGATTACTGGCTGAGTCTCCACGGGAGAGCTTTGCACTGCTGGAACCTGAATGGGAAGTGGGGCGAGAGTTTTGAGCGTCCACGCCAAACCAACAATGAGCAAGATGGCTAACGCCCCCCAGCCTAAACTACGCAGTAAATTCGAACGGCTGATGCTCATCTGATTTACTCTCACCTGGCGAAGGATATCCGCGCGTGCTGATGACAGATCCACCTCTTTTAGTTGAGATTCGGGCCAACGTGTCTGCAGGGAGCGATGTAGCTGACTATCCATTTGTGCCATGCTGGAAGCATAATCACGGCATTCGGCGCAGCCTTCCAGATGCTGAGCAAGTTGTGATCGCTGCTCATCATTTACAGAACCATCCCTTTCCAAATCGATCAACTCTTGTGCTTGAAGATGGCTGGTTATCTTATGAGGTTTCATCTTGCACCTTCTCATGCGGATTAAGATGGCCCAGGTGAACATGCAATTCTTTACGAGCATAATGGAGACGGGAGTGTATTGTCCCCTGGCTGAGGTGGAGGATGTATGCAATCTGGGGTACGGTCAGCTCATGCACATACCGCAGGAGGACGGGTAGGCGGTGTTTATCATCCAGCGCATCCACAGCCTCCCAGATACTTTGGTCTGCTTCATTTTGGATGACAGCTTGTTCGGGGGAAGCCGGTGGATTCTTGAGCAGATGCAAAGCATGCAAGCTGGTAGTCAACACCTGCCGGACCTCGCGTTTTCGCAGTCTACCGAGGCTGGCATTAACGGCGATGCTAGTGAGCCAGGTCTTGGTGTTGGATTCGCCACGGAAGTTGGCCAGGGAGTGGTGAGCAGCGATGAAGGTTTCCTGAGCCACATCATCGGCTTCATGGATGTCATCCAATATTGAGAGAGCTAGGCGATGGATGTAGGGATAAAACTCCCTAAGCAGCCGGTCAACCTTCAGCTCCTTCTCGGCTACTTCAGCCTTTGAGGTGCGATTCAGGCTTGTCACTGGAATTACATCATCATTGGGCATCTTGTGAGATTAGATGCGCCAGGAGGTGATACCCTTCAAAATTGAAGTATGCATGACCAGCAGCTGCTGCCGGATGCCATGCAATCATAATAGGGTCAATTTACATTGATCACATTGAAGGTAAAGGCTCATCGACCGAGCGACCGGGTACATATTCCCATTCCTGAGCCAGTTGCTGGCGGATCTGGGCAAAAATCGCCGAGGTTGGTAGATGAGAGGGGCACGACTGCTCGCACATCCCACATCCCGCACACGAGACTAGCCAGCGTATCACACCGGCACGGTTGTAATGACCATCTGCTTTCCGGGAGGGTCGATCCACAGAGCAGATCGGGCAGACGTCCAGGCAAGCCTGACATTCGCCACAGCTTTCAAGCTGCTGGATCACCGCATCTACATCGGCAGGCAGGACGTTGCCCAGACCCTGATTCACGCGTTCCATCGTGCGGGCGTGACGCTCGCTCATCTTCGATACGGTACACTCGTATTGGGCAACGAGGGTTTTATCTGCTGATCCTGATGTGAGTTTTTCGAAGTGGAGGGTATCAACCAGACCAGGGTCATCGATCGACAACAGCATTTGTTGGCGTGCAGGCAAGCCGAGGATATGTATATTGATTTGGGCATGCTCGGCTGCGGGAGAATTACATACCTGGCAAGCTGAACGATAGCGGTATGGGACGATCCCACCCTGACGGGCGAAAGCGAGGGCTTCTTCAGCAAGATCATCATATGAAGTAGACTGGTTATCCCCTTTGGTAAGATGGGATCTTTCGAGCCGCTCGAGGCGCCATTGATATTCATCTGCAGGCAGGGTGCCGAGGCAATCGACACAGATCGTAAGCAGGCTATCCAGTTTAAGCGAGGAATGCTTGGTCATTTCGATGAGCGCGCGCATTTCACACGGCCGCAGCATGGCAGCGATTTTAGCACCAGGGTATTGGGCGAGGATACCCGGAATCAATCTGGCGATGTTCATCTCCATAAGAGGCTGAAATGGATTGACCTCATTGATCTGTTCGGCATCAACGACATAATGAGGAAGCGTTCTTGCTTTACCACCCTTATTTGTTGTTACCAACATACCATCTAGATCAGATTCCGACCAGATACCCTTGACGAAATTTCGAAGCGTTCCAAGCGGGTCACCTTGTGTGTTCAGAGCCAAATATTCCATAAGTGCACCTCCCGACTCACCGATAAATCCAATAGTTCAACTTGTTAACTGTCTCTCAATTAGCTCAGCAATATCCATCACTTGTATTTGCTCACCAAGACCTTTAGAACGAATGGCATCATCGAACATAAGCAGGCAATATGGGCAGGCAGTGGCGACGACATCTGCCTTGACTTGCAATGCATCGCCAAGCCGACGATGGTTGATGCGGGTGTTGGGGTCGGTCTCAAGCCACATTTGACCACCACCACCCCCGCAGCAAAAACTGTTCTCACCCATGCGAGGCAGCTCTATGGGGTCCAACTGTGCATCTTTGAGCAGCTCCCGTGGAGCCTGATAGATATGGTTATATCGTCCCAGATAGCAGGAATCGTGGTACGCCAGTCTGCCCTTCAAACCATTCCCGTTGGGCGAGATGTCTTTGGTCAGAGATAACTCAGACAGGAATTCGGTGTAGTGCTGGACTTTGTAAGTGCTGCCGAACTGTGGATACTCATTCTTGAGGGTGTTAAAGCAGTGAGGGCATTGAGTGACAATACGGTTGAATTTAACCTTGCCCATGGCTTCCAGGTTCTGCTCAGCGTAGACCTGGAAGAGATACTCGTTACCCATGCGACGAGCAGTTTCGCCACAACAAGTTTCGTCGAAACCCAGGACCGCGAAATCCACATTCGCTTTCTGCAAGAGGTGGACGAATGAACGGGCAACTTTCTTATTGCGGTCGTCAAAGGCGGAAGCACAGCCCACAAAATAGAGCACATCTACTTCGTCACCTGGGGCAAGCTCACGTAGATTCAAGCCCTCAGACCAATTCAAGCGGTCTTGGGCAGGAATCCCCCAAGGATTCCCCTGGCGTTCAATGTTGCGTGAAGCATCAGCAACAGATTTTGGAATCTTGCCGGTGGTGAGGGCCTGGTATCGACGCAGATCGACAATCTCGTCCACGGGATTGACAAATGCAGGGCAGCGCAGGATGCAAGCACCACAGGTGGTGCACTGCCAGGGATAAGACTCAGCAAACACACCCGCAAACAGCTCCTGGTTGGATTTACCGTTCGAGTTTTGCAATGCATTAACCATGGTCTGACGCAGCGTCTGGATCAAGGTACGAGGAGAATAGTCCATACCGCTGATGTTGGACGGGCAGGCTTCTTCACAGCGCCCGCAATTGACACAGGCATCGAAGGATAGCAGCTGCTGGGAGGTGAACTCAGACACTTTCCCCACTCCCAACACTTCTGCCTGGTCGATATTCTCGATTTTCTCGAGTGCGCCGGTGGGACGCAGCGGGTGGAGGATAACATTTAAGGGGATATATACCAGATGGCGCAGCTTTGTAAATGGGATACTAGCAACCAAAACTAGAGCTACACTGGCATGGACCCACCATAGGACATCGTGCAGCTGAGTGGCTCCTTGGGCGGTCACACCCTGTGATGCCAACAGGTGCGCCACCAGATTACCCACAGGAGACCAGGCAGCCCATGGTGAATTCGTTGCTAAGAGGCGGGTGGCTTCCAGGGTGAAACCAAGCAAAGGAATCAAAGTCAACAATATGAGAGCAAAATAATCATCCCAGCGAGATTCCAGGGTCTTTGGACGCAAGACCAGTCGCCTGAAGAATGCCATGAAAACTCCAGCGAGGATCATCACTCCCGCGATATCCATGACCAGCTCATAGATGAGATCCGCTGTTCCTCGGGGGAAGCTGATAGTCCACGGGAAGAATAACAACATATTTAACAGAAGGATGATCGTGCCAAGCACCTGGATAGTCACCCCTATATAGATGAGCTTGTGCATGACAGCCGGATAGGCTTTCTTGAGGACGCGAACCTGGATCAGGGCATGGACGAAGAAATCACGAACGCGTGGGAGGGCTTTTTCAAACACTTTACCGACTGCGGTTACAAGGGATGATTTATTGGAAGAAGGTTGCGGGGCTGCTTGAGCGGTCATGCGGCACCTCCGATGTAAATCTCATTGTTGACCACGTTCACCGGGATGGGCGTGAGACCGATAGGAGGAGGACCTGAGATGACATGACCATCATTTGAATCGAAGTAACCATCATGACAAGGGCAGTAGATTTTCCCCTGGTCGGCATTCCATTTGACAATGCAGGCGAAGTGAGTGCAAACTGCAGAAAAAGCACGCAAGCCATCAGGGGTGTTGATCACCAGGGCGGGGTATCGGCCGTATCCGATGGTTTTACTTTCACCTACTGGCAAGTCATCCACAGGGCAAACCAAGACAGGTTCTGAAGGAGTTTCCTGCAGATTCCTGGGATAAAAATAGGCGACTACCGGTCCCACAAGGACGGCTGCACCAGTCACCACCAGACCACGATTGACCAATTTTACGAATTCACGACGCGTAATTGGGCTCATGGCTAGCTCACCTCCCCCCAGATGGTCAGAGCGATGATGACCAGCGTTACCAGGATGACCAAGAGCATACGGTATCGGTAGATGCTCCGGGATCGATCAGGCTTGTGATCGATAAAAGGCCAGATGAGGATGAGGCCTACCAACAGGATGGGGAGAGCAACACCAATGATCTTTCCCTGGATACCAAGGACTAATGGGGGTATCTTCTTGAGAATCTGGTAAAGTGCCAGGAAATACCATTCGGGCTTGACGTGCAGGGGGGTGTTCAACGGATCGGCGGGATCCCCCAGTCCGACAGGTTTGAACAAAGCGATGCTGCCGATGATCATCACGATTGCGAGAACCCCAAGAACAACATAGAATTCTGTACGTATATGATCGGGGAAGAAAGGGATGGAGTCTTCGGATTTATGTTCGTTGTCAGTCATAGCATTTCTCCTCGCCGGTTCATAAGGGTTTGGCAATCCCCTGGCGGCGGATCATGAGGAAGTGAGCGAACATGAATGTGACAGTGGCAAGCGGCACTACAATCACATGCAGACCATAGAACCGGCTGAGGGTTTCTCCGGTGACGTTCCAGCCGACACGTAATAAGACGAGTGCAAGGTTGCCGATAGATGGGATGGCGCCAGCAATCTCAGAACCGACTGTGGTGGCCCAGAAAGCTCGCTGGTCCCAGGGGAGCAGGTAACCGGTGAAACCAAAGACGAGGGTGAGGACTAATAGCAGCACACCGGATACCCAGTTCAGCTCTCGAGGCCGCTTGTAGGCGCCCATAATAAAGACGCGCGCCATATGCGCAATGCACAGGACGATCATCCCATTGGCACACCAGTGATGGATGGCCCGGATAGCTGAGCCGAAAAAGACCTGGGTTTCGATATATTGGATGCTGGCATAAGCTGCAGCAGCGGTCGGTTGATAGTAAAAAGCCAACAAGATGCCAGTGATCCCTTGGACGACGAAGAGAAAGGCGGTGACGCCCCCTAGACAATAAAACCAGCGCAGGGCATATTTTGGGACGGGTTTATTGAGCACCTTGGCGAGAGGCTCGGAAACCTGGTAGCGCTCATCAACCCAACCCGCAGCTCGAGTGGTGAGAGGCTTCCAAGGAGAACGTGTGACCCAGGTGTTGGCACTGCGATAAACACCAAAGGCGAAAACCATGCCCATGCCTCCGAATAGCAGCCAACGAGCGAGTGGGGTCCAGATGCCTTTGCTTTGACCCAGGATATGACAACTTAGACAAGAGTCTTGGCCGGGATGCGGGGGTGTGACGACAAGCTGCGGTGGAGCCGAGACTGATTCCGCCAAACCCCAGTCGGGAGATGCGACTGCTAGGGATTCATTACTACTAGATGGAGTATTTGCCTGGGCATGCGTGTTGACATATAAGAACAGCCCAAGCGCAATAACCAGCGTAAGAATCAAGCAAAAACGCTTCAATGAAATGTACCGCATGGAGCCACCTCGTTTTCAGCTGGTATGTGAAGGGCAGCGAAGAGGAATTCCCTGCTCATTGTGACAAAAGTCACATTGATAGTATACATGATTATGCCTACTAGGCAATCATACTAAGACCTGATTTGCCCCCGGTTGAACACCTTAGATTATGCTAAATATCGATGATTTTCCGCTGGATGGCGTATTTGATCAGGTCAGCGCGGTCATGCAGGTCCAGTTTCGACATGAGGTTCATGCGGTGAGTCTGGACGGTCTTGATCGAGATGGACATGATCTCAGAAATTTGTCGATTGGTATAACCCTCGGCAATCAGCTGGAGGACTTCACGTTCACGGGGGCTCAAACCATCGGAGGGATGATCATTTTGAATACCTCCCCAACGCAGGTAATCCTCGATAACTAGGCGAGTGATGGCAGGCGAGAGAACCGCTTCACCGCGATGTACGGCGCGGATAGCATCTAGGAGCTCGTAGGCGGCAGCATCTTTGAGAATGTAGCCCATGGCACCATTTTTCAGTGCTTGGCGGATGTATTCCTCATTATCATGCATTGTGAGCATCAAGACCTTCACGTCCGGGCAATCGTGCCTGATCTGGCGTGTGGCTTCAAGACCGCTGAGCAGGGGCATGGCGATATCCATCAAAACGACGTCGGGTAACAGCTGGCAAGTGAGTTTTACCGCCGAACGACCATCCTCAGCTTCGCCGACCACAACCATATCGGGTTCAACTTCAAGCAGAGCCCTAATCCCTGCTCTCAGGATGGTGTGATCGTCGGCGAGGAAAATTTGAATCTTATCCATGGCACTTGAGTACAGGCTTGACGATTGAGTGACACAAGATAGGCGTGATATTGGCTGGCGGACGAGGACAAAATCCTTTAATGCTTCGGATCAGTAGTAGATTGATGCAGATATCGGTCATAGAAACCAGGTACTGAACATGGGTGGAGCCACAGCCAATTCGATATGGATTACTGATGCATACACAATCATTACCCGCAAGTATACTTCGTAAATAATAACAAATCAGGATGCTGGAAACCGTATCCCTGATTAATTCTTGAGTTATCTAAATGTGGATGGTGTGACCTTCTGCGGCATGAGCGGCTTCCATCAAGGTTTCGCTCAAGGTAGGATGAGCGTGAACATTGCGGGCAATCTCGGCTGTAGTCAGTTCCATCATCTGGGCGATAGTTAACTCAGGTAAGAGCTCAGTCACTTCAGGACCGATCATATGCCCACCCAGGATCTCGCCATATTTGGCATCGGTGATCAATTTGACCCAGCCGGTGTAATCGCCCAAACCCAGGGCTTTGCCGTTCGCTTGAAAGGGGAACTTGCCGATCTTGATTTCAATGCCGCGTTCCCTTGCCTGAGCCTCGGTCATACCGAATGAAGCCACCTGCGGCTGGCAGTAGGTGGCGCGCGGCATCATTTCATAGTTCAGCTGTATGGTTTCGGCACCGGCGATGTTCTCTGCGCAGATGATTCCCTGGGCAGAGCCCACATGAGCGAGCATCAGCTTGGCAGTGACATCCCCGATGGCCCAAATTCCGGACACATTGGTGGCCATGCGCTCGTCGATCTCAACCGCACCTCGATCAGTGATCTTGACTCCCACGCCTTCGAGACCGAGGTCACGCGAATTAGGGCGAAAACCGATCGCGACGAGAGCTTGCTCAGCTTGGAGGGTGACCGGCTCCTTTTCACCGGTGGCTAGCAAATTAACGCCAGTATCTGTTGCCTCCAATGACTCTACTTTGTGCCCGACCAGGAAGTTGATCTTGCGGCGGGTGAAAGCTTTAGCGAGCTCGGTGCTTACTTCCTCGTCCTCCAGCGGAACAAGACGAGGCAGCATTTCTACAATAGTGACCGGAACCCCGTAGGAAGACCAGATGGTGGCAAACTCAACCCCAATTGCACCCGCCCCAATGATGATGGCAGACTTTGGCAAAGTGGACTGGAGGATGGCCTCGAGATAGGTGATGATCTGCTTTCCATCGACTTTCCAGGCGGGAGGAACCATGGTAGTGGCGCCGGTGGCAATGACTATATTTTTAGCCTGGAGGTCGGTGGACTTACCCTCGCTATCTATGACTACGATTGTGTCACGGGCAGTTAATTTCGCGCTTCCCATATGGACAGTGATATTGTTCTTCTTCATCAAGAAGCCGACGCCTTTGGTGAGCCGATCAGATACCTGTCGGCTGCGCTGGACAGCAACACCATAGTCTAAATTGAGGTTATCAAAGGAAAAACCAAACTCCTTGCTGCGCTCACGCAAGATGTGCGCAACCTCAGCATTCCTGAGCAAAGCCTTGGATGGGATGCAGCCGACATTCAAACACACCCCACCTAGCCATTGCTTGTCGATGATGGCAGTTTTCAAGCCCAACTGGGCTGAGCGGATGGCACACACATAGCCGGCTGGTCCGGCACCAATAACGATTACATCATAATTATCCATAACCTCTCCTTGTTCAGTAGCGATGAAAGATATTTATATCCGTCCAAAACGTCCTTCGTGTAATTACCTGGGTAACTCAAGACCAGTCTCTCAGTGTCTCCACGAGTTTGGCGAGGAAATAATCCGCGATAGCACCGTCTATGATGCGATGATCGAAGGTAAGCGAAAGATACATCATCTGACGGATGGAGATCACATCACCAATATTGGGATCGGTAATCACAACCGGGCGTTTTTGGATTGCACCCACCCCGAGGATAGCACATTGGGGTTGATTAATGATCGGTGTGGCGAACAACGAGCCGGTGACACCATGGTTAGTGATGGTGAAGGTGCCACCCCGCACTTCATCTGGCTGGAGCTTACGAGCACGCGCCCTATTGGACAGGTCATTGACAACCCGAGCGGTGCCAATCAGGGACAGATTGTCCGCCCCACGAATGACGGGTACAATCAAGCCATCTTCACCCATAGACACAGCCATGCCGATATTAATGGCGTCGAATAACATCACCCCTTCGTCGGACCAGGATGAATTTACCAAAGGGTAAGCTTTCAACGCCGCAACGGAGGCCAAAACAAAGTAGGCGGTGTAGGTCAGATTGACACCCTGGCCGGCAAAGGCTTCCTTGTTGGCAGTGCGGTGGTCTGAGACACAGGACATATCGACTTCCATGATCGTAGAGACGTGGGGAGCGACATGCTCACTCAGCACCATATGCTCAGCAATAGCTTTCCGTATAGGCGTCTGAGGGCGGACGGAATATGTGCCGGTTAATATTGAAATCGCCGGCGCAGCAGCCGAGAGGGCGTCCACAGGCTGAGAGACTGGGATAGGAGCCGTTGGGGTTGCTGAAGTTATCGGAGTAGGAGCCTGGCTTCGAGCTTCTAGGTATTTCTCCATATCTTTCTTGGTGATGCGCCCACTCAACCCGGTGCCTGGTACTTTGGAGAGGTCGACTTTTTGTTCAGCAGCGATTTTGGCAACCACCGGAGAGATAAAACCGAGATCTCGAGGTGGAGCGTGCCGGGGAGAAGGAACCTCTGCTTGGGGCGCTGGCGCCTGGGGTGAAGATGCACCCGCGGCTGGCTTAGCTGGAGCTGAAACCGCAGCTGCAGGTCCGGGGGCACCCTCCTGTGGGATGGCCTCACCAGGCTGACCGATCCAGGCCAATAAGGTGCCCACCTTGACCACCTCACCTTCCTTGGCATATTCCGCCAGGATCACACCCGATGTTGGGCTGGGGATTTCAGTATCGACCTTATCGGTATTGACCTCCAGGATGGGGTCATATTCTTCGACTTTATCACCAGGGGACTTGAGCCACTTCGTAACTGTGGCGTCTGTCACTGCTTCTCCCAATAAAGGCATCAACAATTTTACAGGCATGGCTCCTCCTTTTTACCTACTATGCAGTCAAATTCCGATTAATAAAACAGCGGATATTCTGATGGTGAAACTTCGTGCATCAGCTCATACACTGCTTTGAAAATAGTCTCAACGTTTGGCTTAGACCAATAGTCGCCGTCCGAGCCGTACGCTGGACGATGGGGAGCCCCAGGCAGCGTGCGCGGGGGAGAATCAAGCCAGTAGTAGCCACCTTGCTCTTCTATAACCTTCTGCAGCATATATGCTGTGGTGCCGCCCGGAACATCTTCATCTACAAAGATGATATGGCCAGTCTTTTTGAGGGATTCCAGGATCACCTCGTGGAGATCAAAGGGTAACAAGGTTTGAATGTCGACCACTACAGTTTCGATGCCCACTTTGCTCAGTTTATCCGCTGATTCGAGAGCGATGCGGCAGCAAGCACCATAGGTAACCAGTGTGACATCCGTCCCGGATCGGAGAACTTCAGGGATACCCAGTGGAATGGTTATATCGCCAATATTATCAGGCAAGCGCTCCTTATAACGGTAACCATTCAGCACCTCAATCAAAAGCGCTGGGTCGTCTGAGTGCAACATGGTGTTGTAAAAACCGGCAGCTTGGACGAAATTGCGCGGCACCAATACATACATGCCGCGTAAGAAGTTAATCAATCCCGCCAACAGCGAACCGGAATGCCACACTCCTTCAAGACGGTGACCGCGCGTGCGGATAATGACCGGCGCTTTTTGACCGCCACGCGTGCGCCACTGAAGGGTTGCTAAATCGTCTGAGATGATCTCCAGGGCAACAAGCACGTAATCCAGATATTGGATTTCAGCGATGGGGCGCAAGCCACGCATTGCCATGCCGATCGCCTGACCGATGATAGTAGCCTCACGGATGCCCGTATCGGCGACACGTAACACGCCATACTTTTCCTGTAAACCACGCATCCCCTGGTTGACATCGCCAATCAGACCCACATCTTCCCCGAATGCGATCAAGCGAGGCTCGCGGGCTAAAGCGGCATCGAAGTAGGCGTTGATAACCTCGAAGCCGTTAATGGTGGGCGATTTATCCGAATAAATGGGCTTCACTTCGGGAACAATCAGAGCTGATTCGCTCGATTGACTGTAGAGATGTGAGCCATAGCGGTCTTTATTTACCGTCTCCTGAGCTTTTACCCAATCGATTAACGATTGCCTGACAGACTGCTGATCATCGCGGGATTCAATCAATACTTCCATGGCGGCAGTAATAATGTCGCGACGGAAAGGCACTTGGAAGTTGACCAGCTTATCTATGATCTGATCCAATGCGGCTTTGTGTGATGAGCTGGCAGCGATCTGCTCGATCATGCCAGCGACCTGTGAGCGCTCGCTGAGAATTGGATTCATATATGCTTCCCAAGCGCGCTTGCGGTCTTCCTCGACTGAATGTTGATCCTCTTTTTCAAACTTATCCAGCTCTTCGGTAGTGCTGTATCCCTGGGCTACAATCCATTGGCGGAACTTCTTGACGCAATCGAATTCATGTTCCCATTCCAAGCGTTCCTTGGATTTATAGCGCTCATGACTGCCAGAGGTAGAGTGACCTTGAGGTTGGGTGAGGTCGGTGACATGCACAATCGAGGGCATATGCTCCTCCCTGGCAACCTTAGTGGCTTGCTGGTAAGCCTCGATAAGGGCAGGATAATCCCAACCTTTAACAGTATAGATGTCAAAGCCATCACAGCATTCACCAGGGGGACGCCGAAAACCCATGAGCAGTTCTGATATATTCTCCTTGGCAACCTGAGATTCATTGGATACAGATATACCGTAGCCGTCGTCATAGATAGTGATGATTGCCGGGCAACGCAGCACGCCAACGGCGTTAACCGTTTCCCAGAACATGCCTTCAGCGCAGGAGGCATTTCCAATAGTCGCAAAGGTCACCTCGTCGCCATTCTTTGAGAACTGGGTAAACTGTGCTAAAGATGGAATTTGGCGGTACAGCTTGGAAGCATATGCCAGACCCACTACCCTGGGCATATGCGCACCAGTAGGCGAAATATCACCGGATGAAATAGGCATGGCGGTAAGATCCTTCCAGGATCCATCAGGGTTGAGCATGCGAGAGGCAAAATGTGCGTCCATCATACGCCCACCACTGGATGGCTCAGCCTCAAGATCAGGATTGGCATACAGCTGGGAGAAGAACTGAGGAATGGTGGCTACGCCGGTGGCGAAGGTAATGGTTTGATCACGATAATAGCCAGCGCGAAAATCACCTGGCTTGAACACACGCGCCATGGCAAGCTGAGGAAGCTCCTTGCCATCACCGAAAATTCCAAATTTGGCTTTACCACTCAAGACTTCGCGTCTCCCAATGATACTTGCCTGGCGACTGCGGTAGGCAAGACGATAGTCGTTGATAATATCCTCAGCTGAGGGTAGATTTTTAGTTTCCTCCATAGATTTACTCCATACGGGCTGCAAGCAGCTCAGCAATATCAAGCACCTGCATCTCGCTATTGGCAGCTTTCTTGGCATCAGTGAGCATGATCATGCAGAAGGGACAAGCCACAGCCAAGACGTCAGCCCCGGTTGATTCGGCTTCCTTGAAGCGGTTGGCGTTAACACGCTCCCAACCATGCTGCTCCTCCTTCCACATCTGTGCGCCACCGGCGCCGCAGCAGAAAGATTTGCGACCATGGCGGGGCAGCTCGGTTAATGAAAGTCCAATCTGTGTAATATCAAGGCGCGGCTCGGAAATGATGTGATTATGACGACCCAGATAGCATGGGTCGTGAAATGTGATATCAGCGGTTAGCTCAGCGCTTGACTCAGGGGGTGCAAGCTGGAGTTTGCCACCCTCAAGCAGCTCATGTATGAACTGCGAATGGTGGATGACGATGTAATGGCCCCCAAATGCGGGGTATTCATTTTTCAAGGTATGCAGGCAGTGTGGGCAGGTGGTTACGATCCGTTTGGGTGGCACAGCATTGAGTAATTCCACATTAGATGAAGCCAGCTCGTTGAAAAGATATTCATTGCCGGCGCGGCGGGCGGAATCGCCGTTGCACTGCTCATGTTTTCCCAGAACAGCATAATTCACGCCAGCTTTGTTGAGAATGGTAGCAAAAGCACGGGCAACCTTCTGGGCGCGAACGTCCGTCGCTGGGGCACAACCTACCCACCACAGGATATCCGGAGCCGGGTTTTCATCGATAGTGGGCACGGAGATGCCTTCAGACCATTTCAAGCGGTCGGTGGGGGGAATATTCCATGGATTGACATTGCGCTCCATGCCCCGAAACGCAGTCTGAAGCTGCTGCGGGAAGGCATTCTCTGTCAACACCAATGAGCGGCGGATATCGAGGATATCGCGCATGGGTTCGTTGTTGACCGGGCAGATGTCGATGCAGGCACCGCAAGCAGTGCAGGCCCAGATGGCATCTTCCGGGATGGCGAAATCGACCAAGGTTTGAGGGCTGGATTCGCCATTGGCAATCTTGGCTCCATAATAGTTCAGGAAGTAGCGTTTGTTGATCTCTAGCGCAGCAGGGGATAAAACTTTACCAGTGTTGTACGCCGGGCAGACCTGCTGGCAGCGGTAACACATGATGCAGGAATACGCATCCATAAGCTGTTCCCATCCGAGATCCTCCAAATGGGAAACTCCGAACGATTCGACGCTTTCATCTGCAAAGTCCAGACGGCTCAACTCGCCGATCGATCTACGTTCAGGTTTGAGCAGGAAGTTAATCGGTGCAAAGAAGAGATGGATGTGCTTGGAATACAAAAAGTATGGCAAGAAGGCAAGGATCAGACCCAGCGAGATCCAAAAACTGGCATGGACACCAATATTCAACGCAACGGTGCTCCAGCTGAGCCAGAGGCGGGAAACGATAGATGCAAATGGCTGCCACGGATCTGGACCGAGAGCTGCGAGTTTAAAGGATTCCCCAATGAATCGTGAGCTGACGTGAAGGGTAACAAATGTACCGACGATAGCAGAATCGCGGAGAATTCCAAAACGAGCTTTTGGATGGAGCAATATGTCTGAGCGGGTGGTAATCTCTTTTGACTTGAGCACAAACCGGCGGATGATCATGGTAGAGATACCTACTATCACCGCAATGCTAAAGATATCCCCACCTAGCCGATACAGATTATTGAGCATCCCCTGACCCAAAAATTGATAACCGGGGATATATGCCTGGAGTAAATCACCGAGGTTAACGATAACAAAGTATAAAAAACCCCATCCAATCAGGGCGTGGAAGATGCTGGGTAACGGGCGAAAACGGAATACGGGCTGAAATGATAGGATACGGGGAGGGATCGAAATCAGGCGGGCCTTAAGGACGCCCCAATCTGGTGTGCCATGACCGCGCCGGATGATGCGAATAATTCGCCAGACAGCACGAGAGGTTAGATAAAGGGAGACCAGGACAGTAAATGCGAAGATCACTCTTTCAGGTGTTGTCAGCATGTTAATCTGTCTCCTCGACCTAACCCCTATTGTTCAGATAAGAATTGGATGGCAGCTAAAACCACCGGATCATTAGCCATTGAATACTCATCAAATTCGCCAGCTACGGAAATATCAGGGATAATACCAGTTTGTTCCCAGTCCTGTTCAGGGTGATTGAGCGGTTGGAAGGTTTCATTCGCTAGCCACAACGCCGAGCCATCTTCAAAATCATATCCCCATAAAATCTCGACGTTGCCACCGGTGGTAGTACCGATAATTTCTGCCCGCCCGACATCTTTAAGGATGCCTGCAAAAATCTCACCAAAGCTGGCGGTGCCTGACCCCACTAAGACAACCAATGGCACGGTTGATGAACCGTTGATATCATCGAGATTTATCTTTAAGGGAGACCGGTCGGAACGCCTCACAAATTCGCCTAAATTCCCGCTTGAAAAATATCCGAGCATTGGCTCGAGAACCAAACTCGATCCTCCTTCGTTCATTCTGTCATCCAAAATCAACCCGTCGAGTGGAGTAGCAGCAGTCATTTCCTTCAGTGCTTGCGCGACCTGCTCATCGACAGTTCCGTCCATGAAGGTGAGCAAAAAAATGTAGCCGATACGCTTGCCATCAGGCGTGTCGATCACCTGATGGACGACAGAGTAAGTCCCTGTGATCCGCTGGCGTATTATGGATAATTGGCGAGGCGCCTCACCAGGTGACTGTACGAGCAGGTCGACTGGTGTGCCTTCAGGCCCACGCACGATGTCGCGTAAGTATCCCTGGTCATCCAAAATTGGAATACCCCCGGCAGATAGGATGCTATCGCGAGTCTGCAACCCCGCAGTTTCGGCAGGACTGCCTGGAAAGACTGTTAAAATAACCGCGCGCTGACGGTCAGGGACGGCACTCACCTGGACCCCGATTCCCACATAATTATGGTCCCCTTGATATTCTGCCTCTTGTTCAGCAACCTGCTGTGGGTCGAGGAGATAAGAATGGTCATCCCCAAGGCGGGAAATCAGCTCATTTATCTGGTCATAAAACTGTTGATTCGATAGACCGCCAAGAATGATCTGCCGGTACTGCTCATTGATGGCTTCCCAATCTAAACCATTAAAGTCAGGATAAACATAAGTATCGTTGACGATGGACCATAAATGCTCAAAAATCCTAAGCTGCGTATTTATCGGAATCGGCGTTGTTGTAGGTGAGGAGGTAATAAACGGAGATGGCGTAATACTGGGTGATATTGTGGGGATTATTGGGGTAAATGTGGGGTTTGGAGTAATTTTTGGAAAGCTGAAGGATGAAGGTTTATCAAGAATATGATTAGCTTCGACAGTTTGTGTAGGCTGCGGCGGTGGTGAGGGAAAAAGCGTACGACAGGCAAGCAAGATTGAGATGATTGGCAGCAGGGCGAGTGAACGAATTTTTAAGTTCATAAAAATATCAAATTCGGTTTAAGCTGGTTTATCTTGTGTCCCGTCTTAGATATTAAGTGTCACACCGCCTTAGGTTAGGCAGCGCTTCAGGCTCCACCGTCATTATAGTAAGCTGGATCTGTAGGGGTGCTGCCAGAAGGATCCCATACATAAACCCAATCGCCTACGTTAGCCCAGTTAAATAACCAATGCGAATCGGCTGGGGAGAGATTGATGCAGCCGTGTGATTGAGGATAACCGAAGGCAGTCCGCCAATAAGCACCGTGGAGGGCGCGAGCGTGGTCATAGTACATCGTCCATGGAACGTCCTGCAAATAATAGTAATCCGAGCGATCCGCTTCAAACGCTCCAGACATGGTAGTTGAATCCAATTTGGTTTGGATCTGAAATAAGCCTGGTTTGGTGAAAAATGGGTCCGATCCTGTAGCGACGAGGGTGGCATAGATTAATTTGCCATTATCATACACAGCAAGAGTCTGCTCGAAGAGGTTCACTTCGATCCAGCGCCTGTTTTCAACGCCAGGAGGCGGTGTGGAGGTTGGAGTCACCTTACCGATAAAGCGACCTTCAACCCACTCATCAGGGGCAACTAACACCCATTCCTCATTATTCACCAAGGTGTTTGAATAGACCTGAACAACCTGGTATTGGTCCAAGGAGTGCCCAGCATAATCGTCCTGAGCATATCCAGGAGTAACTTTAGTGGGTATAGTGGGACCAAATAGAAGTACCCACCCGAAAGGTTGGCTGGGTGTGCGAGAGAACTCAATCCCCCCTGGAAAGCTGTGGGGCACTGAAACCCTGCTCCCGACACTAACCCAGGTAGTATCTGGCAGCTCAAAAAAACGCCCGTGATCCGTTTCTTTAAAATCTACATAGGACACATAGCGCAACTTTCCAGGATCGAATTTTTTGATCTCATTTTTTCCGGTCATGGCATCCTCGAGCGTAGCATAAACCGGGGTTGGACCGTCGCCGAGAACGGCGTATTGAAATGGTAATTCGCCTAATTTACTATCGATAGGATGGTATGACAGGCTGATCAGGGGAAGACTGAACCCTTCAGTTGCCATTTTTGTCATATAGGCGGATGGACCGAGAGGTAAACAATCTTGGGGATCGTTCATATAAATCCCAGGCATACACACCAAGTCGCTGGAAGCTTGTGATATAGCTGCCTGAGCAGGTTGTGTGGAAGAACCAACCAATGCAGAGAAACCCTGCACCAATATAACGAGGGATAGAAATAAGCGCATCATATTAATATAGTAAAAGATTATACCAGTCTAAGGAAGCTTGACGGAATATTTTATGTTTAGTATCCGATTAGCCTTTCCCGGTAATGATAATCGACGTATACTAAATATCATGAAGGATCAAATGGATAAGATCACAGTTGGATGCGAGGTAAAAGTCGAGCTGGTCGATCGGGCGGGCAAAAAAGAACGGTTGAAGGTTGTTATCGTTGAAGATAAAGCAGCCGATTTTTCGCTAGGATACCTAAGTGAGAACACACCTCTAGCTAAAGCATTGATAGGAGAGAAGGCAGGCACAATCATCCCGTACCTGAGGGATGACATCTTGAGCCTTGAAATATTGACAGTAACCAGACCCGTGAATAAACCTCCTGAGGATGCAGCGGAAAAACGTGAAGCGTTGATGCAGAAGGCCATACGGGAGGTGCAGGACACGAATGCGATCGTTTTTGCGTCCTCATTTAGTGGAAAATGGGGAGATTATGACCCGGACAGCATTCACAAGGAAGATAAGCCAAAATGATTGCGGGGAGACCAACGGATAAGGTATCTGATGATACCTTATACCAACACTCCTAATCGAAAGGCGGGGTACCAAAATTGCACCGCCGGTCCTTGATTAGAATGCGAAGATAACTAATAGAAGGATCAGGAATTCGCCATTCAACTCTTGAACAGCATCTCTGATCTACCTGGTTGAGAAGGAGTTCAGCTTGATCAAGACACGCTCGCAACTCATTGTGGATCTTTTACGGGATTTGCAGACTTCGTCCCCAGATATCGAAGCCTCAGCAGTGGTCAGCGCGGATGGGCTGACTATTGCTTCAGCCTTACCCAAGAATGTTGAAGAGGATCGGGTGGCGGCAATGTCTGCAGCGATGTTATCGCTGGGCGAAAGGATTGCATCTGAACTGAGCAGAGGGGCGCTGCAGCAGGTGTATATCAAGGGGGCTGATGGATATGTGATCATTATGTCTGTGGGTTATGAGGCTGTGTTAACAGCCTTGGCGCGGGAAAATGCCAAACTGGGTTTGATCCTGCTCGATATGCATCGAACCGTCCAGGCGTTGTATAACCTCCTTTGATACACCGAAAATGGATACCACGACCAAAAGTGGCCTGTATTACCCGAATAGAATTGCGCTGGCGACATTCAATGCGCTGATTGATGTGATGGGGAAAAATGGTCTGAATGCGATCCTCAACTACGGACACTTGCGGGAGTATATCAATCAATACCCGCCTAACAACCTGGAGAAGGAATTTGACTTTATCGATTTTTCGGCGATGCAACACGCCTTGACGGACATGTACGGTGAAAAAGGTGGACAGACATTTCTAAGAAGGGCGGGCAGATCAACTTTTAGGGCTTGCTTGTGCAACCAAGGCGCATTAGCCGGGGTTGGCAGCGATGCTTTCCACAACCTGCCATTGCAAACCAAGCTGCGGATTGGTCTGCAGGCTATGGCAAGAGTGTTATCACAAATCAGCGACCATATCGCGACTGTACAGGACAATGGGGAATACTTCATATATACTGTTCAGCAGTGCCCCGAATGCTGGGGACAACTGGGGAAGGGAAAGGCAATTTGTGTGTACGAAGCAGGGTTGCTGGAGGAAGGGCTAAACTATATTTCTGGAGGGAGTGAGTTCCGAATAGTAGAAATCAAATGTAAAGCGATAGGGGATGAATATTGCGAATATAGTGTTGAAAAGGCTCCCATTACCACCTAGTATTGTTATTGTCTTTATCAATCATGCCAGAGATTCGATTTGCTGGGCTGCGATTCATGGATAAGTTGATTGAACTGGTGTTTGAATGTTGATAGTATAATTAGGCCCAACAAATCTAACCCTATGCGGAGTGCCAGATTGGGGTGGCCTCCGCTTTTTACTGTAAATGACTACTGAGCTCCTCCACGTACCGACACCCACATTGAAGTGGAACATACGCCAGCTGTATTGGGACGTATTGTGGTTTGGTATCCTAGCGGGGAGCACACTGGCGTTCCAATCTGTGTATGCAGTGCGTTTGGGGGCAACCGGGCTGCAGATCGGGTTGATCAGCGCGGGACCGGCGGTGATTGGCTTGATGTTCACGCTCCCCTCGGGGAGGTGGATAGAAGGTAAATCCCTGATAAAGGTGTCGTTCCAATCATCGATATTGCAGAGGCTGGGGTACCTGGTGCTGGTGGCGCTGCCATGGATATTCCCATCGCCTGAGGGGCAGGTGTGGGGGTTGATATGGACGACCCTGGTTGTGTCGGTGGCAGGCACTGTATTGGCAATCTCGTTCAATGCCATGTTTGCTGAAGTGCTGCCGCCGGAATGGCGGGCGCATATCGTTGGGCGAAGAAATATCATCCTGGCAGTCAGCATCACGCTAACAACCATCCTGAGTGGCCAGATACTCGATTTAGTGGCATTTCCCCACAATTACCAGATTGTGTTCCTGGTGGGGGCAGTTGGGGCATTATTGAGCAGCTACCATCTTGGTAGGATCCGAAAGCCTGAACAGGTGGCTGAGAAGGATGATCCACCCGAGGTAAAAGGCGAGGATGGGACTCTGGCGATAAAACGTAAGTCGATGTTGAGGTTGGACTTACTTGTCGGTCCGTTCGGGATCTTTATGCTGTCGTACCTGGTGTTCTATGCATTCCAGTATTTCCCGGTACCCCTGTTCCCGATCGCATACGTCGACAAGCTGCATATGACGGATGGAATGATTGGGTTGGGGACGGCAATCTTCTACGGGGCGATGATGGCAGCTTCGTTCAGATTAGGCTATGTAAGCACCCGGTTCGGACACCGAAGGGTCTTAATCGTCAGTGCATCTTTATTCCCGATATTTCCTTTCCTGATGGGGATTGCCAGCGGACCGATATTGTATTACCTGGCGTGCCTGTTTGGTGGGGCAGTGAATGCGATGCTTAGTGGGGCGATCCTTAATCGCCTGATGGAGCGGGTGCCGCCGGGAGATCGCCCGGCTCACATGACGCTGCACAACCTGGCGCTTAGCCTGGGCGTCCTGGCGGGTTCATTACTGGGGCCATTGTCTGCCGGTTTTTTTGGACTACAGCCTTCGCTGTTCATCTCGGCTGGGTTGAGGTTGTTGGCGGCGGGACTATTCTGGTTATGGGGATGAGCACAGTTTTATCCAGATGAGAGTTGACTGCGATAATGAGCAGTGAGCTGACGCCATTCGGGAAGGCTGAGGGTCTCAGCGCGACGCTTGGGATCTATATTGGCGCCTTTCAGCAAGACTTCGACGGATGATGGCGGAAGATGCAGACCAGCGGAAATGGCGTTGCGCAAAGTCTTCCGTTTTTGACTAAAACCGGCTCGGATGAGATGAAAAAACAAGTCGAGCTGATCGGGGGGGATGAGCGGTGTAGGGAAGAGGTTGACCAGGAGCACAGCTGAATTCACATTCGGGGGAGGATAGAATGCACCAGCAGGTATACGAGTGACAATCGATGGCTGGCCATAGACCTGGACGCTAAGGGCTAACAGGCTCATGTCACCAGGTGCTGCGCAGATGCGTTCGGCGACCTGTTCCTGAACGGTAAGCACCAGGCGAGTGGGTGGGGGATCGGACTCTAAAAGATGACGGATAAGAGCAGACGTGATGTAATAAGGGATGTTGGCGACTACCAGGTAACTTGGTTGCGAGACTAGCTGGGTGGGATCGAGGGCGAGGATATCCCCTTGAACCACGCGCACATTGGAGTATTGAGCGACAACCTGGGTGAGGGCGGGGATCAGACTGGCATCGATTTCGACAGCCACCACTTCGCGGGCAGTGATTGCAAGGTAACGGGTTAGGCTACCCAGGCCTGCTCCGATCTCTAGAATCACATCCTGCGAGGTGATACTGGCGGCCGCAATAACCTGTTCAAGTGCAGTCTCGTCTAAGAGGAAATTCTGCCCCAGGGATTTCTTGGGATGGAGCCCATACTGGCGGAGCAGACGGGGGACATCCAGTTTGGACAGGCTCAAGGGAGAACCCAGACAATATTGTCAGGCGGAGGCCAGAGCAGGTACACCGTCACCCACGAATGCCAGCCGACGTAATCACTATCACTATATCCAAGGTCGATCCATCGCCCAACTACACCTCCGCCGATGTCAGCGGCGACTACCTGACCATATCCTGGGACGTACATCTGGGTGAACATGGGGATCACGCTGGTATCAACGGCGGCAACACCCTTTTGGAGGGGCAAGCCCGAAGCTGTGGTATCACCTACTTCGGAAGGATGGTAGGAAGTGGCATACATCTTAATTTCGCGCCAATACTGGATGGTGACGTCGTCGACCGTAGTAGTGTGCATAACAATGTTAGTGCCATAGCCGATGATACGTGGCTGCGGTTGGCGAGCGACCCATTGGCTATCTGTCTGACGTGAGACTTCTTGGCCGTCTTCAAAACGCACCCTGACCCTGACGGCGGAGAGGCCGTATTCACCAACCTGGATGATGGAGGTGCTGTCGAGGTCCAGGTCGGAGACCGGCTGATATTCCTTCTCAAATGGGATGGGTGACTGTTCGAGCAGGACCTGCTCAGTGACACGTACGAGGCGGATTTTTCCATTGGATGGGATGAGCTCTACAGAGGACGGTGTACTGTAGTCCAGGCCCTGGGGCGCTAGGTGGGCGGCTTGCAGCGCTTCACCAACGGTGACGGATGCGGTGTGAAGGGTCACATCCCCAAATTGGGTCTGAATGGTGACACGGCGGGCGCGGGTGAGGCTTGACGATAGACCAGTGGTGAGCGGAGTGGACGCAGCAGGGCTGAGCCGATCGGCGGCGTAGATGGTGATCCCATCAGCCCATAAAGCCGAGCCGAGAGTCGGAGCAGCTGAGGTGAGGTTTCGGGATTGACCATCAGACGTCAAGGTATAACTAACCGACCTGACCACCTGGAGGGGAATCGACCGAACATCGAGGGGGAAAGTTTGAGCTGGCTCTACCGGCTGACCGTTGGAGAGGATTCTGTCATTCGGATGAAGCGTTACCCCAGCCTGAGCGAGCAGATCGGAAGGGGTGCGCGCGGGGCTATAAATTGAAGTTATCTCGCCATCCGCGAGGACCTGTACAGGGATGGCATGGACCAGGGTGACCGCCTGCCTGTTTTTCAGCCAAGCATCCTGGGATGGAGTCAACTGGTCTTGAGATGAGAGGGAGACTGACTGAGATCGGAGCAGGTCACTCACCTTGAACGCATAGGTGGTGATTTGCCGGGAGACTCCATCGAGGCTTAAAGTGACGGTTTTACGGAGACCAAAGAATAGGGCTACTCCCAGCACAACGACCAATGCCAATATCAGCGCAGGGTAGCGAACCTTATGCAGGATAGATTTCATGGGATGGATATTATACCCGAGCCGTACAACACAGCTAGGAAAGCAATCTACGGGCAATGACCATGCGCTGGACCTCACTAGTGCCCTCACCGATGGTCATGAGGCGGGCATCGCGATAGGTCAGCTCGACGGGATATTCGCGGCTGTAACCGTAGCCACCGTGGACCTGGATGGCGTTACGGCACACACGCTCAGCCATCTCGGTGGCGAATAACTTCCCCATGGATGCTTCCTTGGTGAAGGAGCGTTTTTGTTCTTTCAGCCAGGCAGCGTGGTAGATCATCCAGCGGGCAGCCTGGATCTCGGTGGCGGCGTCGGCCAGCATCCACTGAATGGCTTGATGCTCGGCAATCGGTTTACCGAATGTCTGCCGCTCTTTCGCATAACGGATGGCATCCTCCAGTGCGGATTTGGCCAGGCCAATGGACAGAGCACCGATACCGATGCGCCCGCCATCCAAGGTGGTGAAGGTCTGCTGGAGACCGCGGCCGAGGGTGCCAAGAAGATGGCTGAATGGGAGGCGCACATCTTCGTAACTGACGGCATTTGTGGGTGAGCCTTTAAGACCCATTTTTTTCTCAGCTGGAGCAACGTGCAAACCGGGGGTGTCGGTGGGGACGATGATCATGCTCAGGGAGTAGGGACCGCCGGAAGGGTCGGTGCGAACGAGGGTGATAATGTAATCAGCGATGCTGGCATTGGTGCACCAGGCCTTGGAGCCATTGATAACCCACTCATCACCGGTGTGCTCGGCGTGGGTGCGGACCCCACCCTGGATATCTGACCCGGCGCCTGGCTCGGTGAGGGCGAGCGAACCCAGCTTGTTCTTACCAGAAGCAGCCCGGGGTAGGTACTCTCTTTTCTGTTCCTCAGTGCCAAAAAGCACGATGGGGGAGGTGCCCAGACCATTATGAGCGGCGATGGCAAGGGCTGTGCTGCCGCAGCCCCAGCCTAGCTCTTCGATTGCGATGGCGGCACTGACGGCATCCACCCCGGCGCCGCCGTACTCCTCGGGTATGTTCAGACCCAGCAGGCCAAGCGGTCCCATCTTGCGGACGGCTGGCCAATTGAATTCAGCGGTCTCGTCCACTTCGTGGGCCTTCGGTTTGACTTCTCGAGCGACGAAATCATGCACGGTATCGCGCCACATACGCTGTTCATCGGAAAGGTCGAAGTCCATGGCTGCATCTCCTATATGTTTATTTGAGATCGTTTATTTTACGAGATGATCAACACCAGTAAAGCTATTGTACTCCGAACTTTTTCAATGTAACAGAAAATGAGAGCTGGTAAGTGCTAGGGGTGGCTACCGAAATAGTAGGCCGGGAGGATCAGGAGGAGGTAGCTGGAAAGATTGGCAATGACAACGAATAGGCTGTTTTGGCGCAGAGAATTGCGCTTGAAGTAAGTGAGAATGAACCCTTCAACCAGAAGGGAGATCGCAAAAGATACGGGCAGCCAGAGCAGCGGATTGGTCTGGAGCAGGATTAGCAGGATGCCATTGATGAGGCCGGAAACCAGGTTCATGATGAATGAGACTTTCATGCAGGTGCGGGTGGGATTCCAGCTTAGCAGGGTTAGGGCAACGCCTTCAACGAGGCCGAGGAGTAGGTCGACAACGAGCAGGGCGAGAAAACCGAAGATCAGTAGCACGACGGGAGCAGCGGGTCGGGTGATGGCGAGGAGGAGGGTGGCAGGCATGGAGGTAAAGAGCAGCGGTCAGCAGTTTGCTATTAGCAATTAGTCTTTAAATAACGTGGCGTTGATGGAATTTGAGGTAGATCATTTGAGCAGTATACCCTATTGTGATAAATAATCATTTATTAAAATGCGACCAAGCACCTTGGTGAATTGTTTTATAAAAAAACAATTCATATTTAAACAATACACCCTGGCGATACGAAATTATCACCAGGTTTCCCCGTCATGTAATTACTCACCATTCATTCTTGTTTTTGTCAATTCTAAAGCTATGCTCAGCAGAGAGAAAAAATTAACTTCACATATCGTTGCAGTCTTCCTAGCCGAAATGCAGGAAAGGAGGGGGTTCCCAATTGACCTTTCTGATTTGTCGTCATTGAGAGGAGCGAATTGTGCGACGAAACAATCTTCTACAGACTTAACAGGTAAATTGTGAATAGAAAATCTGTTGATCAAACTTGGCACAGGTAGATTGCCACGACCAGCAAAGAACGCTGGTCTCGCAATGACAGAATCCTTCTTCCAACTAAAAAAGAAATACCTAAAGAGGTGAGTAATTACATATCAAGAGGCATTCATCACCTTCGGACGAATATTCGGATATAAAAACAGAAATTTAATAAGCACCAATCATTGAAAAGTTGTCAGGTTGGAGATTGCCACCCCTCATCTAAATCCGGACAGGCGCACAAGAAGAGCACTTGTGACTCGTAATGACAATAAATAATCGTATTCTCAGATTTTTGTCCTAAACTAAATTAAACAGGAAACACTTTCAACGAATACCAAAAAGGACATAGACGAGTAAGTTGTGGTCAGGTTCCTGAGGAAGTGTCGTGCAAGGCGGCTAGGACTTTCTCCGGAGTGAAGGGCACCTGGCGAAGGCGAATGCCAGCGGCGTCAAAGATGGCGTTGGCGACAGCAGCGGCGGTAGTGCAGGTGGAAGGCTCGCCGGCACCGAGAGCTGGTTCCGAGGGGCGATTGATGAGCACAACCTCCACCTCGGGCACCTCGGAGAACTTCAGTATGGGGTAGGTCTCCCAATCGACACTCGTGATTCGGTATTCATCAAACTGCACTTCTTCCTTGAGGGCACGGCTGAGAGATTGGATGACGTTTCCCTCAATCTGGTTCTCGAGACCATCGGGGTTGATGATCAGCCCACAGTCGTGAGCGACAACAATGCGCTTCACGCTTACTACACCGGTATTGCGTTCGACCTGGACATTTGCGATACAGGCAACCAAGGCTTCTTCATTTTCATAACGAGCGAAAGCCAGCCCCTGGCCTTCAAGAAGATCAGCGGACTTGATCATCGGAGCAGGATGCGTAACCCAACCGGCTTTCTGGGCTGCAGCGTGCAGAACATCGATTGCGCGCGTGTCATCAAGGTAACGCAAGCGATATTCGAGAGGATCGACACCGGCGGCAGAAGCTAATTCATCCATAAAGGATTCATTGGCAAAGGTATTTTCGGCTCCGCCCAGGCTACGCATGGAAGAGGCGTGCAACGGGGTTTGCGCCAGGTAATGCACGGTGACGCGCTGGCGGGGAAGGGTGTAATTGGTGGGGGCGTTGCGTTCAGCTCCGAAGGAGAAACGACCAGCGGGGGCGGGTTGACCGGCAACGAGCTGGGCGGCGACCAATTGACCAGCGAAACGCGCCCGGGCAACATGGGAAGGTGACCAAACATGATAATCCCAGGCGGTGATACTTCCGTCTGAATCCAACCCGGCACGGACTTCCATGACCATGGTGGGGGCTTTCGGCTCCCAGACGAATTCGTCCTGGCGTGTCCACTGCACACGCACTGGACGGTCTACTTCACGGGAGAGCAGGCAGGCATCGGCGGCAGCATCATCAGAACCGTTCTGTCCGTAGGAACCGGCACCTTCAACATGGATGAGATGAACTTTTTCGATTGGCATGCCGAGGAGCTGAGCTAAGGTGCCGCGTAACGGGTGTGGACCGGGAGTGCTTGCCCATACCATGGCGTGATCCTTTGTCACATCTGCCACGGCGCAGGATGGACCGATGGAGGCGTGAGCGTGATAAGGCTGGTGATACTCGGCGGATATCTGGCGAAATGAACTGGCAATCACCTTCTCAACATCGCCATCATCGATCAAGACGTGATCATCCGTGGGTTGTGAGCGCAGGAAGGTAAATAATTCCGCTATGGGGGGCAGGGAAGGAGTCTCGGACCATTCTACTTGAAGTTTCTCCGCTGCAAGGATAGCTTGCTCTTCGCGCTCGGTGATGATGCCGATATAATTGCCACGTTGTACCAGTTTGACCACCCCAGGTACATTTTTTATTGAATTGCCATCCAGCGAAACCAACCTGGCGGTGCTGCTCGGTGGTCGCACCAGGCGGGCGTGCAGCATACCGGGAACCGTCAAATCCTGGATGAAACTTTGCTGACCGGTGAACTTGGCAGGGATATCGACACGCGGTACGGAAGTGCCAACCACAGTATAAGTGTCCGGGGATTTCAAGGGGGCTGTATATGAGACTTTACGCTTAAAACGCTTTCCGCCCATCAAATCGGCATATGAGACGAGGCGTTCAGGATCGCGGAGGACGGAGATCAGCCCATCACGAATCACCAAGTCGGATAGATCTGCATCCAACCGATCAGAGGCAAGCTTGAGTAGAATACGCCTAGCCTCAGCGGCTGCCTGGCGCAAGGCATCGCCGCTGGAATTAATGGTCATGCTGCCGGCGGTGTAACCCTCATCGGGAGTGAGGCTGGTATCACCCATCGTAAGATGCACACACTCAAAGGGTATGTCCAATTCTTCAGCAACGATCTGAGAGAGGGCAGTGCGGGTGCCTGTGCCCAATTCCACCTTGCCGCTGAAGGCAGTGATTGTGCCATCTGGTTCGATGCGCAGCCAATCATCCAGCTCGTCGGTTAATTCGCCCCAAAATGATTCTCTACGCCCGGAAGAAGCGGACTGAGGTGTATTATTCTGTGCGGACTGCCCGGATTGGTCTGACATTATGGCTCCGGTCCCCACATCAATTCTGAAGCTCGATAGACGGCACGCAGGATGCGGATGTGTGACCCACAGCGGCACAGATTGCCATCCAAGGCTTCTCGGATGAGACGCTCGTTGGGATGATGGACTTTAGCCAGCAGGGCAGCGGTGGCGATGATCATACCGTTGGTGCAGTAGCCACATTGGGCAGCTTGTTCCTGAATGAAGGCCTCTTGAACCGGGTGAAGCTGACCGTCCTCCATCAAACCTTCCAAGGTGATGATGGGTGTCTGCCCAACATCGGCGACAGTCATCTTACAAGACTGCTTGGCCTCGCGGCCATAAATCACCATGCAGGATCCACACTGCTCCAAACCGCAGCCGAACTGCGGACCGTGCAACCCCAGCTCATTACGCAGCACATATAACAATGGGGTATCGGGAGGCGCCTGTACAGTATGCGGTTTCCCGTTTACAGTAATCACAATTTGATCTGCCATATGATACCCATCATTGACTACCACCCATGTGTGAGCACTTTTTATATAAAAATAGGTTATTTCTACTGTCAATAAACCCTAGTAAAAACCAGCGCCATGTAAACTTCAATCTCGCGCTGCTTGATCCAATCCATCAAGATGCAGCAAGGCGATCACATTCCCTTTATTATAATATTCTGGACCGAATTAATCGGTTAAATTGAATTAAGAACGGGTGAGACCTGACTGGGGGGCTTCCCTAATCATAATAATCACTTCCGCCTGGTTTGAAAGCGGAGGAGGAGAGGGCCCAGTCGGTCAATAAGCCAGCCGAAGGAGCCTTCAATAAACGGAGTGATACGCAGCCAAAAGGGGATATAGATTACGCGGCGTGGATGCTCGAGCAGCTTCCAGATGTGGTTGGCGATGGTATCGGCAGTCACTCCGAGGCGTTCTGTTGGGAGGTGAAGACCACCCTCCAGAGCAGCGGCAGTATCACTGAATTCAGTCAAGACGGGACCAGCGCGCACCACACTTACGTGGAGGTGGGTGCCGGATAGCTCGCGGTATAGGGCGGTGGTGAAGTTATCCAGAAAAGACTTGGTGGCGCCATAGATTGCTATCCCCTGGCTTGGCAAGCCTCCGGATATCGATCCTATATTAATAATATGACCTGAGCCAAGGGTACGCATTTTCTTCAAGAAAAGCAAGGTGAAATGAACGGCAGCATTGATATTCACTTGCAATATTTCGGAAGCAGTCGTCCATGGCATATCAGTGCTGTAACCATACCAGCCCAAACCTGCGTTGTTAATGAGGACATCAACCTGACCGTATTCAGCTTCGACCTGAGCGTAGACGCGGTCGCGTTCTGCTTCAACGGAAAGATCTGCGACGATAAACTCAGCCTGACCGCCGGAGAGGCGGATTTCATTGGCAAGTTGTTCGAGACGATCGTGGCGACGGGCTACAAGAATGACCTTGAGACCCTGCCGGGCGAGCTTGCGAGCAGCAGCGGCACCAATGCCACTGGAAGCCCCTGTGATGACGGCTATCCTCCCGGTCCAGCTTGATGGATGATTTTTTGCCACGATGTGCACCTATCCGTTCTTATAGGATAGCTTGTTCTTCAAGAACCACTTGACTGTGTCAGCCAAAGACTCGCGCAGCGGACGGGGGCTAAACCCAAGCTCCGTATGCGCCTTGGAGTGGCTGATAGTGGAATTTGCGGAGATAGTATCCAAAGAATAGGAAGTGAAGCGAGGTTTGGTATGCCTCAGGCGGTAATACAGTGGCGTGAAATTGGCTGTGAAGCGAGCAAGAGAAAAGGGGATCTTCAGGCTGAACAGCCGGGTGCCGAGTACTTCTTGGACAATTTTAATAATATCTGGCACCTTGATCCGCTCTCCAGAGAGAATATAACTTTGACCGCACCTGCCCTTTTCACCGGCGAGGATGAGTCCCTGGGCGACATCGCGCACGTCAACGAAATCATAGGCGCCGTCCACATAGAGCATGGGTTTTTGCTCGACACAGTCCAGGATCAGCTGACCCATCTCGGAGAGACGGAAATCATAAGGACCAATCACGCCTGTAGGGCAAACGATGACTGCATCCATACCATCCTGGACTGCATTCAAGACAGACAATGAAGCACTGGCCTTGGATGAGTCATAGCTGCTGATGGCGTGTTCGACATCAAATGGGACGGATTCGTCGATCAATATGCCTTCAGGTACCCGTTGAAGGGCGTGGATGGAGCTGGTATAGACCAGCCGGCGGACAGCGCTACTACGGGCAGCCTGGATAACATTACGAGTTCCGCTAACATTGACCGCGTGGACCATGTGATCCTTACCGGGCAGGATTGAGATGATGCCGGCGAGATGATAAACGACATCGATCCCATCGAAGGCTTTAAGCAGCGATGAATAATCAAGCACATCGGCCTCGATGATTTCAACATCCAGACCAGTCAGAGGAGCGGGATCTTCACCCGGCATGATCATGGCGCGGACTCTCTCACCGCGCTGATTGAGTAAACGAACTAGAACATTCCCTATGTGACCGGTGGCACCGGTGACTAAATTCATTCTATACTCCTAGCGAGACCATTCATCAGTAATTGGATGCTCTGCCTGGCTTCGTCCTGCCAGTCAGGGATTTGAGGGTCGAACAGGGACTGCATGAGCATGCCTAATGCGAGGGAGACCAATACACGGGCAGCAAGCTGAGTATCAACAGGTTGAATGGAACCTTCGTTGATGCCTTCCTGGATTAAGGAAGCAAAATAGGATTGATAGCGGCGGTAGGGAGCGATGGCGGTTTCCCAGATATGCGGGTCGTGATTAGCCTGGGTCCAAAACTCGAGGAAGATGGGCAGGTGAATGTCGGCTGTCTGAAAAAGCGAGCCGACCAACCCGGCCATTTGAAGGATGGATTGTGGGACATTTTTGTCTTCCTGGCGCATGAGCTTGAAACCAGAATCGATCCCATTCAAATAGGAGTCGAGGAGCTCCATGAAGACAGCTTGCTTGGAGGGGAAGTGGTGGTAAAAAGCGCCTTTACTCACCCCGGCTGCGTGGCATATCTCGGCTACTCCCGTGGCGTCATAGCCAGTCTTAGAAAAAAGCTGAGCGGCAGTTTCAAGGATGTGATTGCGCGTTTCTTCGCTGCGATGCTGCATGATTAATCCTTCTGTGTAGAATTAATACCGACCGGTCGGTATGATTCTAACGTAGAATATAGATTGAGTCAATGCTGAGCGTGTAGGAGTGTTAGTGCAAAGTAGTAGAGTCCCCTTTGTGCAAAGTTAAAATGTCCCCTTTAAAGGGACACAACATGGACGAACTACTGACAATGAGCAATGCAGAAATAACCAGATTAGAAGTCATGCAACGCCTGAAAGGTAAACG
>JBGOXS010000022.1:0-37952 GCA_041479245.1 Anaerolineae bacterium | reverse complement strand
GGAGCGCTGGGATATCCAGCGCTTCATTGTAAATAAGGAATAACTAGAACATATGTTTTTAGGCGAGTACCGACACAGCATTGACAACAAAGACCGCTTAACTGTACCGGTGCGGTACCGCGAATTAATGGATGATGGTGCATTTATCCTGCGTGGTTTCGACCGGAACCTGATGGTTCTGACCACCAAAGCATTTGAAGCCATCTCGCACCGGATAGACCAGATGAGCTTGACCGACCCGCTGGCGCGTTCCCTGCGCAGATTGATCATCGGCTCTGCCTCGCGAGTTGAGATCGACAAAGCTGGAAGGATTTTGATACCGGATTTCCTGTGCCAAAAAGCAGGCATAACCTGTGATCATGAGGCAGTGTTGGTGGGGCAGGGAAATTACTTTGAGATCTGGTCATCCGATGAATGGGCACTCCAACAAAACACGTTAGATGAAGCCGAGGCTAATACCGAGCGTTTCAAGGTTTTAGATCTCTCTACCAGTTACGGATAACCGCTGAACTATCTAATAAGCTCATTTTTAAAGCGGATCCGTTTTTCCAGGTGATGACACACCTTCCAGTACTTTACAATGAAATTATACACGCGATGCAACCTCATAGGGGAGGGCTGTACGTGGATGGCACTGTTGGGGCAGGTGGGCATGCCTGGGGGATTCTCCAGGTGGGAAGCCCCGACAGCCAGCTGCTTGGCCTGGACGTGGATCCACATGCGCTCCTGCTCGCCGGTGAAAAGCTGGCAGAGTTTGGAGACCGCGTTCACCTCGTGCATGCTTCGTACGTGACCCTGCTGGAGCAGCTGGCTGAGCTGAATTGGCAATATATCGACGGTATCCTGCTTGACCTGGGACTATCATCGATGCAGCTGGACACGCAGACCAGGGGTTTTTCCTTCCAGACAGAGGCGCCTCTGGATATGCGATTTGACCCGGGTGACAAAATTAGTGCGGCTGATCTGGTGAACCACCTGGATGAGGTAGAGCTGGCAGACCTGATATATCGGTTTGGAGAGGAACGGAGATCAAGACAGGTGGCACGTTCAATTGTTAACGCCAGACCGATCACCACCACCACCCAGCTGGCAAACCTGGTGGCTAAGGCGACCGGAGGTGGAAAAAACGGTATCCACCCCGCTACACGCACATTCCAGGCTCTGCGTATCGCCGTAAACGGCGAGCTGGAAGCGCTCGAAGAGGTGTTACCGAAAACCATCGAAGCGCTGAAACCTGGAGGTCGGCTGGCGATCATCGCCTTCCACTCGTTGGAGGACCGCATCGTCAAGCAGTTTGTACGGACGGAAAGCAGGGATTGTATCTGCCCACCCCGCCAACCGGTGTGTACGTGCGGTCATAAAGCAACTTTGCGGGTAGTGACGACCAAACCCATCCGCCCGCAAGAGGATGAAGTACGAGGTAACCCTCGTTCCCGCAGTGCCCGCTTAAGGGTTGCGGAAAGGATCGCTGAAGAGCTTTAGACAAGATGGCATAAGACTTGCAAGCCTGCACTAGAAACCCGTTTCCTATTGATAATAGCGGTTGAGGTCCGAAATTAATTCTTGAAATTAACATCGTAACAGATCAAAATTATCAAAGGCGAACGGGTTTTTAGATAGGTTGAAAAAATGGACAACTTACACCAATTGACCCACGCTTACTCACAGGCACCCTGGCGGAGACAGATGTATATGATCGGGGTGATTCTATTGTTACTGGTATGTGCGGCCATTGTTGCTGGGATCTACCTGAATGTGACTGCCCGGGCAGCCGCGGTTGGCAGGCAGATCCAGGAAATGCAAGTGCGCGTTTATGGATACCATTATCTAACCGGAGAGTCGGGAGAAACGTATGTCCCGATCGAGGAACTGGAACAAAAAATCGCGAATTTAAACAGCCAGCTCGCATACCTAACGTCTTACACCATAATGCAGGAAAGGGTGAAGGACATGAACCTGACACCCATCGCTGCTGATAGGATTGCGTACCTGGAGGTGCCGGGTTACGTCGACAGGCAATCCACTTCGCTGGCACCACCGCCGGTGCCGGTGGTGGTCAGTGCGTCGGTCATAGATCCACAGTTTAAAGAATCGCTGTTTGATTGGGTTACAGAACAGGCTCGAAAAACAGCCAGCTTATTAGGTGAGGCGATCCCATGAGCAGATATACGGCAGGACAAGCTGTCCCGATGGGTCGCATCCGGAAAAAGCCAGCCCTCGGTGAGACGCCTGATATAAAAATTCCAGTAAGTGAAAAGGCCGGTCAGACTCTGACCGGTTGGCGCTTTAATTTATTAGCTATCCTGTTTGGGTTGGCGGGGGTAATGATCATAATCCAGCTGGTGAGACTGCAATTCAGCCCAGAGCGGACCGAATTCGTCTCACAAGGTGACCAATATAACCGGACATTGCACATTTTTTACCCGCCTCGCGGAGATATCTATGACCGCTACGGCCGATTGCTAGCGGGCAGCACTCTGGTCTACGAAATAGGCGCACAGGTGGATAATGTTGATAACCCCGACTCGATCGCATTTGCACTAAGTAAGGTGCTGGCTGGTCACGCGGAGTATAACTATGCCGGATACTCAGATGACGTCTATTCCGTCATCCACCAGGCGCAACTCTCTGGGACTTCCTACGTCCAGCTGGCTGATTTCGTCACACCTGATGAGCTTACCCAGCTTCAATCTTGGGCACGCAATTATGCCAACCTGCCAGATGTGGATTACGGTGAGGCGGGTAAACCCAGCCTGAACGGCCTGGTCTACAGGCCACGCTTGCAGCGCTATTACCCAGAGAATGCGCTCGGCGCGAATGTGCTGGGGTTCGTCAACCGTGAAGGCACCGGGATGTTTGGCGTGGAGGCAGAGTTCAACGACCTGCTGGCAGGTGCACCCCAATCCGTATGGATGACGCTGGACCCATACCAGGTGACCGAGATTCCCCAACTCAAAGCGGGGGCAGATATCGTTCTGACTATCGACCGAGAGATCCAGGCGGCGGCAGAGGAAGTGCTAGATAAAGGTCTGACCGATAGTGGGGCTGATGGCGGGGTCATCTTGGTGATGGATCCGAATACTGGTGAGATGCTTGCCATCGCCTCAACGCCGCGTTTGAACCCCAACGAATATTGGAACTACGCTGATGTTTTTACCGACAATACCCCCTATAACCGGGCTGTCAGCCAAGACTATGAGCCCGGGTCGGTGTTCAAGGTTTTGACTATGGCGGCGGCTCTGGATAGTGGGGCAGTGACACCGGAAACTCAATTCATAGATACAGGCTCTATACAGATTGGCGGGGTAACAATCCACAACTGGGACTGGGGCGCGTGGGGACCGCAGGACATGCAGGGATGTATGGCACACTCTCTCAACGTGTGCCTGACCTGGGTGGCGGAGCAAACTGGTGCGGGCACGTTTTACCAGTATATGCAGAATTTCGGTTTTGGACGGATTACTGGGATCGATCTGGCAGGCGAGGCACCGGGCAGGCTAAAACTTCCAGGTGATACCGATTGGTATGAAGCAGAGCTTGGGACAAACTCATTCGGGCAGGGTGTTGCGGTAACGCCCATCCAGATGATCGCGGCGATCTCATCAGTTGCCAATGCAAAAGGCGAAATGATGGTTCCGCACGTGATGGAATCGATGGTGCGGGATGGTTTCCAGTACACACCAACCACGCAAATTGTGGGTAGACCCATTTCAGCAGAGACGGCACGGCATTTAACCGAGTTACTCGCCAAGTCGTTGGAAGGTGAGTCATCTGATGCATTGGTGGAGGGTTATCGGGTGGCTGGTAAAACCGGTACGGCTTCAATTGCAACTCCAACCGGCTACTCCACAACCCAAACGAATGCCTCATTTGTGGGCTGGGGGCCTGTGGGTCGTCCCCGCTTTTTAGTCTACATCTGGCTCGAAAAACCGTCCACATCTGAATGGGGTTCGGTGGTAGCCGCACCAGTTTTTCACGATCTGGTTGAACGCTTGGTGGTCTTAATGGATATCCCGCCGGATGGCGTTTTACAGGGTTCAGCAAACCCATAAGGAATTGCGAGTGATTTTACTGGCTGATGTTCTTGAAGCGTTGACCGGGATACGTCCCTCTGGTGCTACGGTGGAGATCACCGGAGCGGAAATAGACTCGCGCCAAGTGAACCCGGGCAGCATGTTCGTTGCCTTGCCTGGAGAACATCACGATGGGCACGATTTTATTGGTGAAGCCTTCAATAACGGGGCAAAATTTGCCCTGGTCAAGAAAGATCTGAGCAGCCAGTTCGAGATATTAGACCTGCGCTCGTCCTTGCAGCCTGAGGGATTAGATTCCAGATTAAAACAGCTCGAAGGAGCGTTCTGCATCCTGGTGGATAACCCGTTGAAAGCACTGCAGGATGCAGCTAGGTTTTGGCGCAGCAAGCTGAAGGTAGAAGTGATCGGCATTACCGGAAGCGTTGGAAAATCCACCACCAAAGAGGTGGTGGCGGAAGTATTGGGCCAACGCTACTGCACCTTGAAAAACAAGGGTAATTTGAACAACGAGATTGGACTGCCCCTGACCATGTTCAGTCTGACCGAGCAGCATGAGCGGGCTGTGCTGGAGATGGGATTCTACGTACCGGGGGAGATTGAGTTCCTGTGCCACCTGGCGTCTCCCCATATCGGCGTGGTGACCAATATTGGCACCGTGCATGCATCGCGCGCTGGCTCCCAAGAGGAAATAGCACGCGGCAAGGCCGAGCTGGTGGAGGCGCTTCCGGAAAATGGGTTTGCAATCCTGAATTACGATGATCCGCTGGTACGAGCCATGGCAGAGAAGACGCAGGCGAGGGTCTTTTTTTACGGTATGGATAACGTGGTGGATCTGTGGGCGGATAACGTGGAAAGCCTTGGACTGGAGGGTATCCGCTTCTTCCTGCACTACCGGCATGAGAAGAACCGCCCGGCGGAGGTCCTGCAGCTGCGTGTGCCCTTAATTGGCAGGCACTCGGTGCAAACAGCCTTGCGGGCGGCTGCCGTCGGTCTGGTGGAAGGTTTGACCTGGCAGGAGATCGTCAGCGGTCTGCGCTCAGCGAGCAACGAGCTGCGCCTGATCGCCGTGCGAACCCAGAGTGGCGCCCTGATATTGGATGATACGTATAACGCATCACCTGAGTCGATGCTGGCGGCGCTCAACCTGTTGAATGACCTGGTGGGTCGAAAAGTAGCGGTCCTGGGAGATATGCTCGAGCTTGGTCAATATGAGCAGCGTGGTCACGAGATGGTGGGTATCAGAGCTGCTGAAGTAGTGGACGAGCTGGTGACGTTGGGTGACCGAGGCAAGATTATCGCGGAAGCTGCCCTTGAAGCAGGACTGCCACTTGCCAAAATTACCGCGTTGGACCAGGTGGAGCAAGTGATCCACTACCTGCAACCCAAGCTTAATTCGAAGGACGTTGTCTTGGTCAAAGGCTCTAACATGATGAGAATGGACCGCATCGTCTCTGCACTGGAGTATCACTTATGAGGGAAAGCGCGTATGCCCTCGCTCTGGCGGGATTCTCATTTATGTTGACAATTATCTGGGGAGAACCGTTGTTACGTATCCTGCGCCACCTGAAAATTGGCGAACAAATCCGTGTGGATGGTCCGCAAACGCACATCATGAAGACAGGCACACCCACATTAGGTGGGGTGTTATTCATCTTACCGGTGTTGCTGATAACCTTGTTGTTCAATGCCGCCTCGCTGTTAGGGTTCACCATGCTTGGTCGCTCCATCTTCCTGCCCATGGGGACGATTATCGTCTTCGGGTTGCTCGGTTCCATCGACGATTGGAAAAAGCTGCGAGGAAGGCGGAATGATGAACGCGGTCTCAAGGCGAGAAGTAAATTCCTGATCCAGATCTTCCTGGGCATTGTGATCTCGATTGGTTTGCAGTACGTCCTGCAGGCGCCGGAGATTTTTCTACCCTGGATGAACCGGGAATTTTCGCTGGGAATTTTCTACATCCCTATAGCAACCCTGCTCATAGTAGGTTTCTCAAATGCGGTCAATTTCACGGACGGCCTGGATGGATTGGCAGGATTGATCTCAGCGACCTGCTTCGCGGCTTTCGGCATGATCGCTCTACTACAGGGGCAGCTCTTCCTGGCGCGTTTCTGCTTCACGCTAGTCGGTGCGCTGTTCGGTTTTTTATGGTTCAATGTTCACCCGGCATTATTAATGATGGGAGATGTCGGCTCACTGCCCCTGGGAGCTTCACTGGCGGTTGTTGCCCTGATGACCGGTCAATGGATATTGCTGCCCATTATCGCCATCATACCACTTAGCGAGATGGTGAGCGTGGTTCTGCAGGTGGGATATTTCAAGCTGACCAAGGGAAAACGCCTGTTCAAGATGTCGCCGCTCCACCACCATTTTGAGCTCTTAGGATGGAGTGAGACGCAAGTGGTGCAACGATTTTGGCTGATCGGCTTATTGGCTGCCATCCTCGGCGCGGCAATTGCTATTGGATGACAGGTTGAGGACTGTGAGACGCTCTAATGACTGATTGGAAGGATAAACGCGTGATCGTCATCGGTGCAGCCAGGCAGGGGGTTGCTTTGGGGCGCTTCCTGGCGTCGCGCGGGGCACGCGTGGTAATGAACGACAGAAAGACACTAGAGCAGCTCGAAGCGGTCAAACAATCATTGGACGATCAGGTTGGTAATTATGCCTCGAATATTGAATGGTTCCTGGGAAGTCATCCACTCTCATTGCTCGAGGGGGCTGACGTTGTGTGCGTATCGGGTGGTGTGCCCCTGGACCTCGAGCTGATCCAGGAGGCGAGAGCCGCCGGGATTCCGCTTACCAACGATTCGCAGATATTCCTCGAAGAATGCCCATGCCTGACGATCGGGATCACTGGCTCAGCCGGGAAGACTACGACTACCAGCTTGGTGGGAAAAATTGCGGAGAGTTATATCAATAATCCAGGTGAGAAGGCCAACTACCGTAAGGTGTGGATAGGTGGCAATATTGGCTCACCGCTCCTGGCAGCGGTGGATGAGATGGATTCAAATGACCTTGCAGTAATCGAGCTGTCCAGCTTTCAGCTGGAGCTCATGACAAAATCTGTCAATATTGCCAGTGTGTTGAATATCACCCCCAACCATCTCGACCGTCATTCGACAATGGCAGCATATATTGCAGCCAAAAGCCGTATATTGGAATACCAGTCGAATCTTGATAAAGCTATTTTGGGGCGTGACGACCTAGGTTCCTGGGCACTTACCGAAAGAGTGCAGGGAAATCTTTATGCATTTGGACGGGAAAGATCTACGGACGACTTGCCGGGCGGATTTATCGAAGGTAAATGGATGTGCTTATGGGATGGTCGAGAAGTTACACCTGTTCTAAGGCAGGCGGAAATCCCACTGCGCGGTTGGCACAACGTGGAAAACGTGTTGGCGGCTCTCACAATTTGTTGGGCTGCCGGACTGCCCGTGAAGGCGATGCGTGAAGCAATCATCGCTTTTACCGGCGTGCCTCACCGGCTCGAATGGGTAAGCTCATGGAAGCGAGCCGACTGGTACAACGATTCGATCGCCACAGCCCCTGAGCGAGTGATCGCTGCCATCCATGCCTTCGATACCCCGGCGGATATTCACCGCCCAATCGTTTTATTAGCGGGTGGGAGGGATAAAAATCTGCCTTGGGATGACCTGGCGGCCTTGATCCACGCTAGAGTGAAATACCTGATCTTATTTGGAGATGCCGCCGGGAAGATTGCTGATGCTGTCGCAAAGCACCGAACCGGCTCACAGCTTCCTGTTGAAGTATGCAACGGTCTCGAACAATCGGTAAACGTAGCAAGCAGGGTTGTGGAAGCAGGAGATATCGTCCTGCTCTCACCCGGCGGTACAAGCTTTGATGAGTTCCGCGACTTTGAAGACCGCGGGGAGGCATTCAAGCGATGGGTGCTCAATCTTTCGTGCAAATGAAGGGTAATAACGGACCGGTGATGATCAGAGTCAAAGATAAAGTGCATCGTTCTGCTCGATTGGGGTTCGACGTGCCATTCTTATTGGTGGTTATCGCCCTGATTTTATTTGGGATGCTGATGGTGTATTCAGCCAGTGCGGATTATTCATTCCAGGTGTATGGCAATCCAGCATATATCTTCATGCGCCAGCTTCGCTGGCTGGGGCTGGGCAGCCTTGTGCTGATCTTCCTCGCCTGGATGGATTATCACTATTGGAAGAAACTTGCTTTACCTTTGATGGCAGTAGCGATATTTGCCCTAATTGCGGTGCTCATTGTCCAAGATACCCGCTTGGGTTCGGTGCGGAGCCTGTTCCGTGGGTCGATCCAGCCTTCAGAGCTGGCGAAATTCGGGACTGTGATCTACCTCTCTGTATGGCTGCATAACCGGCGTGAATTCCTAAAGAATATATATCTGGCGATGATCCCGTTGAGCGTGATCATGGGGGTTGTGGGCGGGTTGATCGCCCTACAGCCGGACCTGAGTGCGGTAATCACGATCGGGTTGCTCGGTACGCTGATGTTTTTCCTGGCGGGAGGTTCGTTGAAACACTTTCTCTTTATGATGGCGGTCGGCATCCTGGTAGGGGTGTTCGTTCTAAAATCTGGATTATTTCCTACAGGCCCTGACCGGATGAATAGCTTCCTGGCAGGGCTTAAAGACCCGCTGCAATACTCCGAACATGTGCGCCGTTCATTGGAGGCATTCATGCGCGGCGGTTGGGTGGGGGTGGGTATCGGTAAATCACAGACCAAGCTGAATGGGTTGCCGTTCCCGCATACCGATAGTGTGTTTGCAGTTGTCGGTGAAGAGACTGGTGTGGTGGGAGCGGGGTGCCTGGTGATCTTATACCTGGTGTTCATGTGGCGTGGTTGGACAATCAGCCACAAGGCGCCGGATGGTCTGGGGATGCTTTTATGCGGTGGGCTGACCTTTTGGTTAGCCCTGGAAGCATTGATCAATATGCTGGTGATGGTGGGCCTGCTGCCATTTGCTGGTAACGCTCTACCGTTTATCAGCTCAGGTGGCTCCAACCTGATGGTAGTGATGGCATCGGTGGGAATCATCTTGAATATCTCGAGAATGTCGGAAAAATCCAAACTACACGGAGAGAAGGGACTCAATGCGGTTGTTAATTTGCGCAGGGGGGACAGGCGGCGGCGTGTACCCAGCCCTGTCGGTCCTCAAGCAGCTGATGAGCCAGAAGCCTGAACCCACTCAATCAGGTCAGGCGAATGCTGGTCCGGCTTCACCCGAAGAGCTCCAGGTATTATGGGTGGGGGGCATTGGGGGTATGGAAGCTGACCTGGTGAAGCGGGAAGGGATTCGCTATGAAGCGATCCCTGCTGCTGGCCTGCATGGAGTCGGGGTGAGCGCTATACCAGGGAACCTGTGGCAGCTGTCGCGAGGGTTTTTCGCCTCCCAGCGCATCCTGCGCAAGTTTCGCCCGGAGGTATTGTTCTTTACCGGCGGGTTCATTGCTGTCCCCATGGCGCTGGCTGCCAGACTTTCTCGTCGGGCGAAGAGTCTTCTTTATGTCCCAGATATTGAGCCTGGAATGGCATTGAATACCATCGCCAGGTTCAGCGACTGCATCACGCTGACGGTAGAAGAATCAGGGGCATTCTTCCCCAAACACCCTGCGAAGGTGGTGACCGGCTACCCAGTGCGGCCAGGGTTAGACGAATGGACAGATGAGCAAGCCCGCAGCTTTTTCGCACTCGAAGAGCAATTGCCGGTTCTATTGGTGTTCGGAGGAAGTAGGGGAGCCCGCTCGATCAACCGGGCTCTGGTAGTTGCGCTGCCAGAATTATTACAGGAAATGCAAGTGATCCACATCACCGGTAAATTAGATTGGCAGATGATGGAACAAGCCCGGACAGGTCTGCCCAGCGAAAAGTTAAACCGCTACCGGCCCTACCCCTTCTTGTATGATGAAATTGGGGCTGCTATGCGCCTGGCAGACCTGGCGCTTGCACGTGCCGGGGGATCCACTCTGGGTGAGCTGCCATTGTTCGGATTGCCTGCCATCCTGGTGCCGTACCCGTACGCGTGGAGATATCAGCAGGTTAATGCCAGCTACCTGGTCAAGCGGGGGGCGGCTGAAGTAATTGAAGATACTCAGCTGGCAGAGAAAATTGTGCCGGTGGTTCGTGGATTAATGGCGGATCAAGCTAAACGCGCCCAAATGTCAGCAGCGATGCGCTCACTATCCAGGCCAGAAGCATCTGTGCAGATAGCCAGTCTCCTGACCGAGTTGGCGAAAGCATCACAACAAAATGGCGTTCGAAATGTTCCCAAATCGTCTGATTAGGAGCAGTGGATGGTCTATCTAACTTTTATTTTCATTTGCTTCGTGATCTTGTTCTCAGTCATTGGCGCCATGCGCGGTTGGGCTAAGGAGATGATGGTGACTGCAAGTGTAGTGCTGGCTCTATTCCTCATCACCGTCCTGGAAACATATGTGAAAGGGCTGACGCAATCATTCGCTGAGCCAGGCTCAACCGCCCAATTTTGGATGCGTGTAGCCATAATCGCCCTCTTGGCATTTTTCGGCTACCAAACCCCCAACCTGCCGAAAGTGGGCGGGGATCGCTTCGCCCGTGAACGCCTGCAGGATTCGCTACTAGGCATCTTCCTGGGAGCATTGAACGGTTACCTGATCGTCGGCTCAATCTGGTATTTCTTGGCTCAAGCCAATTACCAGGCAATTTCTTACATTATTCCTCCTGACCCCACTTCACCCCAAGGCCAGGAAGCAATTAAACTGCTGGCTTATATGGCACCAGCGTGGCTGGGAGTACCATTCATCTATTTTGCAATTGCTTTGGCTTTTATCTTTGTGATCGTGGTCTTTATATGACAGATAAGAAGCACGTGCATTTCATTGGAATTGGAGGCACCGGTCTTTCAGCCATTGCTCAGGTACTGCTGGAGAGCGGATACCTGGTGACGGGATCTGATCACGCCATGTCTCCATTGGCGAAAAGCCTGCAGGCAGAAGGAGTGCGAGTGGACGTTGGTCACCGTCCGGAAAATATCGCTGGCGCGGACCTGGTGGTACGCTCTTCCGCCGTCCCCGATGACAATGTGGAGGTGCTGGCGGCTAAAGAACGGGGCATCCCGGTGCTCAAACGAAGCGAATTCTTGTCCAGCTTAATGGAAGGGCATTTCGAGATCGCTATTGCCGGGACACATGGCAAGACGACCACGACGGCAATGATCGCCTGGATGCTCATTTTCCTGAATGAGGACCCCAGTTACATCGCTGGCGGCATATTAAAGAATACAAGAACCAACGCTCACGCCGGTAAAGGACAGGCATTTGTGATCGAAGCCGATGAGTATGACCGCATGTTCCTTGGCCTGAAGCCGAAGCTAGCGGTGATCACCAATATTGAGCATGACCATCCCGATTGTTACCCGACCGAGGCGGACTTCTTCACTGCCTTTGATGAATTTGCCAGCCAGGTAGGCAGAGATGGGACGCTGGTGGTATGCGCCAACGATCATGGCGCAGCCAGGTTGGGGCAGATTGCTAAGCAACGCGGGCAGAAAGTATTTACCTACAGTATCCGCGACTCAAAAAATGGCTCTGCAAATGGACTGGCAGACTATATTGCGGAATCGATTACATTCAACCCATCCGGTGGGATGAGTTTTACTGTCACATGCACCTTGATGAACAGCGGTTTCGAGCTAAATCATCCAGTAAACCTGCAACTGGCAGGCCGGCACAACGTCCAAAATGCTCTGGCCGCGCTGGTAGTGGCTCACCAGATGAAACTACCCGTCGAACGAGCCGGTAAGGCACTTTCCGCCTTCCGGGGGACTGGTCGCAGATTCGATGTGCGTGCTGAGGTCAGCGGTATAACCATCATCGATGATTATGCCCATCACCCAACAGAAATCAGAGCTACGATCGCTGCGGCTCGAATGCGCTACCATGCTAGCCAATTATGGGTAGTATGGCAACCCCACACCTATTCACGCACCCGCCTCTTTCTTAATGAGTTTGCAGCAGCTTTTGACCAAGCAGACCATGTGGTGGTGACGGAAATATTTGCGGCGCGTGAACAGCAACCCGAAGATGGATTTTCTTCTAAACAGATTGTAGCCACAATGAACCAACGAGAATCCAGATACATAGCTGACTTCTCGCAGATCACTTCTTACCTGGTGGAGAATATGCGACGGGGAGACGTGCTGCTAGTCTTATCCGCAGGCGATGCGGACCAGATCAGCGCCAAGGTTGAAGCTTTATTGAAAGAAAGGAGAGCACGACGTGAGTAACACGGCTACTGCACAAAGGACTGGTTTTTATCCAACTGTCAAAAAAGCTGAACCATACGATGGGGATTTGGAACCCTACGCATCTCTATTCTTGAAGCCTTTTGCCACCAACAAAAGCCTTTTTACGAGAAGAGAGCTTGAGGTGATGTGCAAGGATCCTCTTCACTCACCCAGGTTGATTGTATACCTAATCGAGATCATGAAAGATCTATGACCTGGAAGAAAGGCAGCTTGTGACGATTAGCAAAACCCAGCTGAAAGCTTTGCGCAGCACGTTTGGCAGCCAGTTGCAGGAACGTGTTTCGCTGAAGCGTTACACTGCCCCTCGTATCGGGGGCGATGCAGATTTCTTGATCCGCGCCCAGACGGAAGAAGAGCTAGCACAGGTCGTATTGCTTTGCTGGGAGCAGTCCATCCCGATCGTTATCCTCGGAAGCGGCTCGAACGTGCTGGTTTCTGACCGCGGCGTGAGGCAGCTGGTGGTGCTCAACCAGGCTAAGAGAACTGTGTTCAACCCGGGTGCAGATTCTGCCAATGTTTGGTGTGAATCGGGTGCAAATTTTAGCGCTCTCGCCAGGCAAGCTGCAGCGCAGGGGTTTTCCGGATTGGAATGGGCGGCAGGCATCCCCGGGACGGTCGGCGGAGCGGTGTTTGGCAATGCCGGCGCGCACGGCAGTGACATGAATGGCAGCCTGCTGATGGCAAATATCTTGCATCTCAAACCTTTGGATGGTGCACATCCATATAAAATATTGCAAGAGGAGTGGTCGGTAGATAAGTTTGATTATGAATATCGGAGCAGCAGTCTCAAGCGCCAGCCGGGTAAGGCGGTGGTATTGTCCGCAACATTGAAGCTGACCCAGAGCACTCATGCGGCTGTGCAGGCAACGATGGATAATTTTGCCGCCATGCGACGCGGCTCGCAGCCTTCCGGGGCATCTCTTGGCTCGATTTTTAAAAACCCGCCGGGAGATTATGCTGGCAGATTGATCGAGGCAGTAGGTTTGAAAGGTATGAACATGGGCAAGGTCGAGATAAGCCCAAAACATGCGAATTTTTTCATCAACCAGGATAGTGCGACGGCTGACGATTATGCCGCATTGATCAGGCTGGCACAGGAGAAGGTGCAGCAGAAATTTGGCATCAGCCTGGAACTAGAAATTGAATTATTGGGTGATTGGATGGAGCAGTAAGGGTATAGGAATGGATACAGATCGAAAGCTGCGGGTAGGAGTCATATTTGGTGGGCGCTCAGGCGAGCATGAGGTATCGCTGATGTCGGCGCGCTCCGTGTTGAATGTGCTCGACCCGCACAAGTATGAGGTCACCCAGATCGGTATCACCCCGGAAGGTGCGTGGCTGACTGGAGAGAATATGTTGGAAGCCTTGCAGTCAGATCAGATCGCATCTCTCAAAACTGCTGCTCTACTGCCCGACCCTGGTTGGACGGGCATCCTTACCATCGAGAAGACCCAGCATGGTTTGATGATTAAGCTACTCACAAATCTGGACGTTGTTTTTCCCATCCTGCACGGCACTTTCGGTGAAGATGGCACTTTGCAGGGATTGCTGGAGATGACTGGGATCGCTTATGTTGGTGCAGGAGTGTTAGGGTCATCAGTGGGGATGGATAAAGGTTTGTTCAAAGACGTGATGCTGGCGAACCACATCCCCGTCCCTGAGGCGATGGTGGTGCTGCGCAGCAGTTTCGAGAAGCAAATGGATGAAATTATCGCCCAGGCTGAGAAGATGGCTCCGTACCCACTATTTGTGAAGCCGGCAAACCTGGGCTCTTCAGTGGGTGTCAGCAAATGCACCAGCCGTGCAGATCTATTGGAAGGGCTGATGGAAGCCTCTCGATATGATCGGCGTATATTGGTGCAGCGCGGCGTGAATGCACGAGAGATCGAGGTGAGCGTACTGGGTAATGATGAACCAGTGGCATCAGTACCTGGGGAGGTCATACCCAGCCGTGAGTTTTACTCTTATGAAGCCAAATATATTGATAATGCCTCAGAGCTGCTCATCCCCGCTCCCATCTCTGAAATGACCAGCGAGAATGTGAAGCAGCTGGCAGTGCAGGCGTTTAAAGCTATCGATTGCCAGGGGATGGCGCGGGTCGATTTTCTGCTGGATCGTGAGAACGGAGAGCTGTATCTGAATGAGCTGAATACGATCCCAGGGTTTACCAGTATCAGTATGTATCCCAAGCTATGGGAAGCCAGCGGACTGCCCTATCCTAAGCTGGTGGACCGATTGATCGAGTTAGCAGTGGAACGCAAAATTGATACCCAGAAGACCAAATACCGGTACGGTGGATAAGCTATGACTGACCTTGAGCAAGAACTGGAACAATCTGGATCTACTATAGATCCTGGCAGAGCCCGAAAGAGGAAACTAAAGCGCGGCGGTTCAGATGTTTCCAACCCTAGCATGACGAGTAAAAGCCACCGCAGGTCTGAACGTGACGCTTCAACCCATGATGGACCAACCATTAGGGAACGCCTGGTATCTGCTAATGTTAAGCTGCCACCAAACCCGCTGCCTAATCTCGAAGACAAGCTAAATTTGAAACTGATACCAGGTTCAAGAAAATCCCATAAAAGCCGGTCAACCCAAAACGCGTCTTCTTCAGGGGAAGGTACCCCAGTCCGCCCTTCGCGCCGGAAGGCTGGTCCTCAGCGGAGAGAGATCATGTTCGAGTCCAGCCCGCACACCGAGACACAGCGCATCCCAAACCCAGATAAGGGATTCCTGCCTCGGAAAAAGACCAGGGTATTTGATGCCCGCTCTGAGGCTTCGCCGCCAGTGATGGTACGCGGCGGTATGGGTGGGATGGCGTTCGGCAGGGTGGCGTCTTCACGCCTGAGCAAGCAAAAGCCACCCCGGCGCCGGATCGATGTGCCTCTGAATGTGCCCGGAGCTGAAATGCGTTTACCAGCGGTGCCATTCCCACGCCTCGGTTGGAGAGCAATCTCGCTCTTAATGGTGCTCATGATGGGAGCTTGCCTGTTCCTGATCTGGAAAGCGCCGGTTTTTCAAGTGAGTGGGATGGAAGTGATTGGCCTGAAACGCCTGACGGTGAGCGATTTAAACGCAGTGATGAAGACCTTTGGAAAGTCAGTATTTACGATCAATCCCAATTCATTAAATGCATCTCTAAAGGAGGCATTCCCGGAGCTGGCGAAGATATCGGTCAAAGTCAATTTGCCAGCCAGCGTGAAAGTTGTGGTGACAGAGCGTGAGCCAATCATTTCCTGGGTCCAGGATGGCAGCGAAACCTGGGTGGATGCACAGGGTGTGTCCTTCCCTCCCCGGGGTGAGCCGGTACAACCCTTAGTGAAGGTGGAGGGGCATGGCACGCCGCCCAGCTCAGACCAGGCAGCCGCAGCGCAAGATCTACAAATTTTGCCCGATGGCGAGACTCTTGCTACAACGACCATCACACCTACGTTGAAGCTGTCACCCGATATGGTCTCTTCAATCCTAGCGTTGAGTGCGAAGATGCCAGCAGACACAGTTCTGGTATATGACAGCGAACACGGACTTGGATGGAATGATCCTAAAGGCTGGGACGTTTTCTTTGGAGCAGAAGACCAGGATATGCAAATGAAATTAACGGTGTACCAGGCGCTGGTGGACCATCTGGAAAGTGAAGGAATTCAGCCAGCATTGATCAGCGTGGAATATGTCCACGCACCATATTATCGGATGGAGCGGTGAAATTGCCGCAAAGAAGTGATTATGGACGAACCAATTATTGTCGCAATTGATATCGGGACAACCAAGATATGCACCTTGGTCGGCCGGGAAGAAACACCTGGCACGCTGCGCATCCTTGGAGTGGGCGTCGAGCCCTCCCAAGGAGTACGCAAAGGAGTGGTGGTCGATATGGTGGCGGCTTCCCAGGCTGTGGTGCGATCCGTCGAAAAAGCAGAGCGCACTTGCGGGTTGGAAATTGATTCTGCTCTGGTCAGCCTGGCAGGATCACATGTTTCCTCCGTCAACAGCCGGGGAGTTGTGGGTGTCGCCGGTCGGATGATCGATGAAGGAGATATTGCCCGGGCCATCGATGCAGCTAAAGCGGTCAACATCCCGCACAACCGTGAAATCATCCATATTATCCAGCGTGGGTTCAGCATCGATGGTCAAGAAGGGATTCGCAAACCGCTAGGGATGCATGGCTACCGCCTTGAAGTGGAGACACATATCATCACGGCTTCCGCTGCATCGGTTGAAAACTTGCGTCAATGTGTTGGTGCAGCCGGAGTGGACGTGACTCAGTTTGTGCTCAATCCATTGGCCTCTGCAGAGGTTGTTTTGACAGAGACCGAGCGTGAAATGGGCGTGGTGATCTGTGACATGGGCGGGGGAACCACCGATATGGCGATCTATATCGGCGGAGATGTATGGCATACCAACGTTCTGGCAGTGGGCGGAGATCATATCACCTCTGATATTGCCCACGGGCTGCGTCTGCCAATTACTCAAGCCGAGGAGATCAAGATAAAACATGGGCACGCCCTCAGGGATGAAGTGCCAGCAGGCGAATCGTTCAGCATTAGGCCATTCGGTGAAGAAGAGCCAGTGGAGATCAATCGCCAGGAACTGGCGCACATCATCGAGGCTCGAGTTGATGAGATGTTCAGCCTGGTTCTGCAAGAGATCAAGCGTTCCGGTTACGATGGTTTGCTGCCAGCCGGGATGGTGCTCACCGGTGGGTCAAGCGCACTACCTGGGATCAGGGCGTTAGCCAGCCAAACGCTCAATTTGCCGGTACGCATTGCCATGCCGGAAAACCTGATCGGGATGTCTGACAAACTCCAATCACCGGCTTATTCCACCAGCGTTGGGCTACTTAAGTGGGCGATGTTAATGACGGATATATACGTCCAGCCAGCCCACCAGGGTATTCATATTGGCCCGGTGACAAGTGGGATCGAGTGGGATTCGGTCAAGAATTTTCTTAGGAGGTTGCTACCATAAGACAATAATCGTCGGAAGTCTCACCTAAGCAATAATTTGGGATCGACAATTAAGCGATCCAGCAAGCAAAATTCATTTCATATACATGTAGGAGGAGGAACGTAGTTATGAATCAAAATCCAGGTTTTTCCAGTCAGTTAGAATCCTTTGCTCATATCAAGGTGGTGGGCGTAGGTGGCGGCGGATGCAACGCCGTCGAGCGGATGATCAAGGAAGGGCTAACAGGGGTTGAATTTATTGCCATCAACACCGATGCCCAGGCGCTGATGCTTTCCAGTGCGCCTACTCGGGTTCGGATCGGCGAGAAGCTGACCCGTGGTCTGGGTTCCGGCGGGAACCCTGAGCAGGGGCGTAAAGCGGCTGAAGAGTCACAGGAAGCGCTTTACAATGTACTGCGCGGCGCCGATATGGTATTCGTCACCGGCGGAATGGGTGGCGGGACCGGCACTGGGGCAGCCTCGATCATTGCCCAGATCGGTCGAGAGTTAGGTGCTCTTACCATTGGTGTGGTCACCCGGCCGTTCGCATTTGAAGGTTCACGGCGCATCCAGGTGGCGGAAGCAGGCATTGAAAAATTGAAAGAGCAGGCCGACACACTGATCGTTATCCCCAATGACCGGTTGCTGCAAATCGTGGACAAGCATGCCAACTTGCAGGATGCATTCCGCATCGCTGATGATGTGCTGCGCCAAGGTGTGCAAGGCATATCTGAATTGATCACCGTGCCCGGACTAATCAATCTGGACTTTGCCGACGTCCGTACGATCATGGCGGAAGGTGGAGCTGCATTAATGGCCGTGGGTACCGGGCGGGGAGAAGAGCGGGCAAAAATGGCGGCTGAACAAGCCATCTCCAGCCAGCTGCTGGACATCACCATCGACGGTGCACGTGGCATTCTGTTCAACGTCACCGGCGGGCCAGACCTGACTCTTTTCGAGGTGAACCAGGCGGCGGCAATCATTAAAGAAACTGCACACCCTGATGTAAATCTGATATTCGGGGCTGTGATTGACCAGAATATGGACGATGAAGTGCGGGTAACAGTGATCGCGACAGGCTTTGAGCGCACTGGTATCACAGTCCGGAGGGCTGTTGAAACTCAGAAAAACCCTTTACGGACGGAGAAGCCAGTAATGCACCCTGAAGAGGCCGCGCGTGAGATGCAGCCCGTTGAAGTTGCCAAGACCGACTTCGCACCACGCACATTCAATACTGAGGACTTGGATATCCCGACCTTCCTGCGTAACCGCACCCGCAGTTAGCGTATTTTACCGCAGACTGGTTTGGGATAGGGATCAGCATGCCACGCGCAGCTCCCGGCAAGAATGCCAGGGGGGCGCTGCGCCGGGACCATCCGGATCAACTTCAAGCAACTGTCAAATATTCCGACAGCTGCCAGGTGAGGTGCCCGTATAGCCCAGTGATGGGGATGGTTCTCTATCAGTATGGTTGCCGATCTCAACAATGGTGTAGCTTCACCCTGCAATTTTCGGGTTTTGGGGTTGAACGTTGTGTTTTGGGTGAGGTAGTAAGCTTGGTAGGGGATTGCCGGCCTCCTCCTCCCGGCAATCCCCGCCGGCCCATCACTCCGGTGTATTACATAACTGGGCGGGATGGGCGGCGTGTACGGACGGCTCGAGCCGTCATGGGGGGATACTGGTTTACCGCGAGAAGCCCGAAAAGTGGGGAAGTTTTTCCATCAGGCTGGATGCTTCGTTCATTTAAGGACCACCAAAAACCACACAATCTTAAAGAATTAAATAATCCTCAATATTTTAAGAATAATCGCTCATATTCCTCTTGCGTGCGGAGAAAGCATGTGCTAAAATTCCTGCACTTCCACTCCCACCTATGCGGGCAATTGGGAGTGGCACCCCCGCCTATAGCGATAACAAATGTTCTAGAAACCAGGTAGATAATATGCGCTGTCCTTATTGTCGAAATGAAGAATCCAGGGTGATTGATACGTCTCATGATACGCGCGGGGGGATCAGGCGGCGGAGGGAGTGCGAGAGCTGCGGCCAGCGCTTTAGCACATACGAACGACCGATATTAGCAACGCCACTGATTGTCAAGCAAGATGGGACACGCGAAGAGTTCGACCATGAAAAATTAAGCCGAGGTATACGCATCGCATGTGCCAAGCGTCCCGTACCAGCCGCAGACGTTGACCGGCTGGTAGGGGAGATCGAAGCCACACTCCAGGCAATGGGTCGGGCAGAAGTCTCCTCACGCGTGGTTGGCGATATGGTGATCGCTGGTTTGAAGGAAATGGATCAGATCGCCTATATACGCTACGCCATCGTTTATCTCGGCTTGGATGACCTGCAGTCGATCCGCCGTGAGATCGACCGACTCTTGGAAGGCTGAGCAGTTGGGGTGGTTTGGAGAATAAATATGGCACAGACTTCACAAATACGAATTGACCGGCATGGATTGCTCCCTACACCAGAGATGCCATCCGGTTTGCCTGAGATACAGCTCAGCGAAAATGCACGCCAGGTATTGATCCGGCGTTACGTCAGACGAGACCGAGAAGGTAAGTCCGCTGAAAGTATTGAGGGGATGTTCTGGAGGGTGGCTTATCATGTTGCTCGGGTAGAGAGTAATTGGAACAGTGACGGGATAAACCGTGCTGAGGATTTTTACAAGATACTCACCAGCAAACAGTTCTTCCCCAACTCACCCACTTTTACTGGCGCGGGGACGCCTCTCGGCCAGCTGGCAGCCTGCTTCGTGTTGCCCATCTCTGATGATATGGGTCGGCATGAAGCCGGGATTTTCCAGACCCTGCGTGACGCTGCATTGATCCAGCAAACCGGGGGAGGTAACGGCTTTTCATTCTCACGCCTCAGACCGAAAAATACCCTGGTTAAATCGTCCGCCGGTCAGGCAACGGGACCGGTCGGCTTCTTGAGGGTGTATGACCAGGCGTTTGGTGAAATTGCCCAGGGCGGCACACGGCGTGGAGCGAACATGGCCGTCCTGAGAGTTGACCACCCGGATATTGAAGATTTCATCACATGCAAAACCGACGAGAACGCCATTACAAATTTCAATATATCCGTCGGCATCACCGATGCATTTATGCGTGCTGTCGAGGACGACAGCATGTGGGACCTGCGCTTCCCGGATGTCGCCAGCCCTGAATACCACGAGTTTCACGGGACGCTCGAGATGGCCGAGAAGGCAGGTGTGCCGATCATTACCTATCGGCAAATTCGTGCGCGCGACCTGTTTAACAAAATCGTCCGGCAAGCTCATCACAATGGGGAACCCGGCATGTTATTTTTGGATACTGCTAATCGGTCGAATCCCGTCCCGCATTTATACCATTTGGAAGCGACCAACCCGTGTGGTGAGCAGTGGCTCGGTCCGTATGAGAACTGCTGCTTGGGATCGGTCAACCTGGCTGAGATGTTCGGACCAAACCACCAGGTGGATTGGGAAAAACTTCGACAGGCTGTCGAACTCTCCACCATATTCCTTGACGATGTTATCCAGGCTAATGAATACGTGCCAGCCGTGCCCAGATTGAAGAAAGCTGCCGAGCAGGCGCGCAGGATCGGCCTGGGGATGATGGGGCTTGGCGACCTGATGTATCATACCGGCATCCGCTACGGCTCTGAGGAAGGGCAGGAGTTCGCTGCTCAGCTGACTGAATTTATTCGCTACCACGCCATGCTGACCAGCATCAAATTGGCCGAGGAACGCGGAGCTTTCCCCGCTATCAAAAGCTCGATTTACGACCCCGAACATGTTACCTGGACGCCTCCACATCCCTTTACACCTTATGTGCGTAATTTCATGCGACCGGCGGTGGATTGGGATACTGTCGTCCGGGGAATAAAGGGCCATGGGATCAGGAATGCCGCCCAAACCACGATTGCCCCCACAGGCACGATTGCTACTGTGGCTGGGTGTGAAGGATATGGCTGTGAGCCGGTGTTCGCCCTGGCGTACATCCGCCACGTGAACGACAATGGGCATGACCTGCCGTTAGCATATACCAGCCCACAGTTTGAAAATGCCCTGGTTGAAGCGGGCATCACTGATCACGAACGCCAGGTCATTGTCGAGCAGGTGATGGAAAGCGGTACGTGCCAGGAAAATGAAGCTGTCCCTGAGCCGATCCAGCATGTCTTCGTTGTGTCGCAGGATATCAGTGCAGAGGAACATGTGCGTACCCAGGCTGCCATGCAGGCTTTTGTGGATAACAGCCTGAGCAAAACGGTCAATTTCCCTGCAGGTGCCAGTGAAGATGAAGTGGCAACTGCCTACCTGCTGGCGTGGAAGCTGGGATGCAAAGGTATCACTGTGTACGTCACCGGCTCGCGCCAAAAAGTGGTCTTGGAGACCAAGGCGACTTCACGTGAGAAGGAGCTTTCGCTGAGGGAAGAACATACCCCGGCAGCAGTTCAAACGATTGGTGAGGTTGATGAGGAGCATCAATGGTCAGCGACCAAGAAACCGCGACCACGCCGCTTGCGAGGCTATACTTATAGCATTAGCACACCAGTGGGTAAGGCTTTTGTGACCATAAATGAAAACGGAGGCGACCACCCCTTCGAGGTATTCGTTAGCACTGCCAAGGCAGGTTCAGAAACAGCGGCAGTCTCAGAGGCGATTGGACGCCTGATTTCCTACCTACTGCGCCTGGCCTCGCCGGTATTACCGCGTGAGCGGCTCAAAGAGATCGTCAAACAGCTCTTAGGTATCGGAGGTGGACGCTCCCTGGGGTTTGGACCGAATCGAGTTCGGTCACTCCCCGATGGGGTGGCTCAAACTCTGGCAGAATACCTGGATGATTCGGAGGAATATCAGGAAGCGGCCGCATATAGCGGAAATGGTGGGTACGATAAACGGCCCATCCGCCCATCAGACATCGCTGATAAACCGTCCACTTCCGTGCAACCGGCATTCCAGATTGGCGACCTTTGCCCGGGATGTGGTCAGGCAGCTGTTGTTTATGAAGAAGGTTGCCGTAAGTGTTACGCCTGCGGTTACTCTGAATGCTGATCTAGGTTTAGAAAATGGGCAGGGCACCAATTAGGTGCCCTGTTTTTGTTATTGAGTGGTTATCGTTTGCAATTGGTTGATCAGCACATCCAATAAGATGGTATTCACCTTATTGGCCTGATTGCTAAACCGGGCTTGAGCAGTTGTCTGTAGAGAGGGGTCCTGGGTAACCTGCACAATCGGCCCGCCTCCCAAGCCAGCGGCGCTGCCTGCATCACCACCTGGGCCTATCATTACGCTACCACCAGATGGGGGACCACCGCTTGACGCACTCGGAGGACCACCAGCTGATCCACTCGGAGGGTTGCCAGATGGGAATCTTCCGCTGGGAAAATTGGCACCCGGCGTACTTTTGGGGTTGGGAGTTCCCTGTGGACCCATCCCCACACCCATGGACTGCATCAGGTCCATCATATCTGTGTTGGTGAGATTCAAATCCTTAATCTTCTGGACCTGCTCGGTGGTCATCGTTGTCTGGATCTGATTGAGCAGTGCATCGACCTCCGCTTCAGCCGTGGTCTGGCTGCTGCTCAGTGAACGGTAGGCCTCCCAAAGGGGCAGGAGTTTAACTGCCTCATCCGCACTGATTGCCTGGTAGGTACCATCGAGTTTAAGCGTGCCAACCAGTAACATATTTGCCTGAGAAAGGCCTGAATTTCCCTGAGAGCTGGTAGAAACACTTGAGCTGGTGGATGAGGCAGCCTGATTGGAGCTTCCGCTGCAGGCTGCCATAATCAAGCTCAATGAGGTAATTAATCCTATTAGTAGTATATGCTTTCGCTTCATTTTTTCTCCTGGAAATTATTCATGTCGTAAAGCTTCGATCGGGTCAAGTTGAGCGGCTTTGTTTGCGGGATAAAAACCGAAGAAGATGCCCACGATAGCTGCGGACGCAAACGCAAGCAGGATTGAGCTTGGCACCACTACGGTGCGCATATCACCTATTCTTTCGAAAAGCCATGCACCGCCCACTCCCGCGATGACACCAATGAGCCCTCCCGTCAGACTCAACAGCAGGGCTTCGGTGAGAAACTGGCCACGTACATCACCTGGCGTAGCACCCGTTGCCTGGCGGATGCCAATTTCGCGTGTGCGCTCGGTGACGCTGACCAGCATGATGTTCATAATTCCAATCCCTCCGACGACCAGCGATACCGCCGCCACCCATGCCAACAGCTCACGGAAAGCCGCAGTCGTTGATTCCTGGGTGGTAATGATGTCTTCCTGGGTTCGGACAGTAAATGGTAAATTGGCTACGGTAGTTTCATGGCGCTTCGCGAGAAGGATCTGGATCTGGGTTATCACATTATTCATATTTTTAAGATCCGTAACCTGTACCAGGACGGTTCCCACCTGATCACCCTGGACCCGCGCAAAGGGCGAAAAAGTGAACTTTTCAAATACGAGGGTGAGCGGGATATAGATGCGTGAATCATAATCCGTGTTGCCGACGACGCCTTTTTTCCCCATGACACCCACAACGGTTACTCTCACTTCGCCTACAACTATTTTTTCCCCGAGCGGGTCTGCATTTCCGAACAGGGTCTGGGCGGTGGTGTACCCGAGCACAGCCACCTTGGCAGATTTATCGATATCATTCTGGGTGAGAAAGCGGCCTGAAGCCAGTGAGACATCCCTGACTTCAGGATAGGAAGGCGTAGTTCCGATGATCGAGACGCTATCCACAGAGGTGCTACCATATTTAACTAGCTCGGTAATATCGCGCTCAACCACCACACCTGAAATTCCACTGATCGAGCTTTGGATAGCCTGGGCATCATCATAGGTTAGAATAGTTTCATTCATGCCAGACGTTCGTGAAGGCGCTTGCTGCGGACCCATACTTTGGGATACAAAGAGCAAGTTGGTTCCAAGGTTTTGGATATTCTCCGTGATGGTTGCTTCCGTGCCGGCGCTGATGGCAATCATGATAATCACCGCAGCCACACCGATAATTACACCGAGCATGGTAAGCAAGGCGCGCAGCTTGTTCCTGGCGATGCCTTCTCCAGCTACGCGTAATACTTCAGTGAGTTTCATGCTGCTCCTCCTGCCATGGCCATCTCAGGCAAATCTTTCGCAGCCATTCCTTCATCGATTTTTCCATCATTCAGGTGCAACGTCCGCTCGGCATACGCGGAATTCTTGGCATCATGGGTGATCATCACAATGGTTCTCCCCTGGGTATGCAGATTCTGTAAAATTTCCATGATCTCTGCTCCTGAATGGGAATCCAGGTTGCCGGTGGGTTCATCTGCCAGGATCAATGCCGGAGAGTTGATCAGCGCTCTGGCGATGGCAACGCGTTGCTGCTGACCACCCGACATTTCTGTTGGCTTATGGCGATCACGATCCATTAATCCAACAGAAATTAGGGCATTGTGTGCCATCTTCAGCCGTTCCTGGTTGGAAATGCGGCCATTACGACGATAAACGACCGGCATTAGTACATTCTGAATTGCGGTTGCCTGGGTAAGCAGGTTGTAGGATTGGAAGATGAAACCAATCTTCTGGTTACGGATGCGCGCCAGCTGCTCACGGTTCATCCGACTGACGTCTTCACCAGCCAGCAGATAGGTACCGTTCGTGGGTCGATCCAGACAGCCAAGGATGTTCATCAGGGTAGACTTGCCTGAGCCGGAGGGTCCCATGATGGCGAGAAATTCTCCCTCATAGACGGTAAGGTTAACTCCATCCAATGCAGTTACTTTGATATCGCCCATCTGATAGATCTTGGTGATCTGATTGAGATCAATGATGGTTGAATCGCTCATTGGGTAGTCTCCACAATGCCGGTGGTCACCACATCGCCTTCATTCAAACCGGACTTGATCTCGGCTGAGGTGTAATCCATCAACCCAACTTCGACAGTCTTGAAGGTTGGAGTGCCATTCTCTATTACGAATACTCCATAAGTGCTGTCAGTGATCTGATGCAGGGCTTCAACCGGGACAAGCAGGACGTTCTGTGCTTGAGCACTGATGACCTCAACTGTAGCGCTTAATCCAATCGGTAGATTCTGAGGCTTGGTGAACGAGGAGGTGTCTAATTGAACAGTAGTTTGTATTGCGGTGACGCTGAAAGCGTTGGAAAGACTGGGATTAATGGCGACTACTTTTCCGATAAAGATCTGATTAGGCAAAGCATCAAAAGTCACCGATACCTGATAACCGATCCCAACGTTATTTAAATCGGTCTCATCGAGCAATACTTCCAAGTAGGACTGGCTTAGATCAGCAATGGTGATGAACTTGGTGGTGCCTACATTATCACCGACCTTATTTGAGATGGATAAGACCGTGCCATCAAACGGAGTGGTGATGGTATTGCTGATCGATTCCTGCTGGACAACTTCTAATTGGGCTTTGGCATTATCAAGTTGTGCCTGGGCGATTTGAACATCCAATGAATCTGATCCCGTTGATGACTGCTGGCTGGAGATCTCGGATTGGTCCTCGGCGATCTGCGATTGCAATAATTGAATGGTAGCCCTGGTGGACGCAATCTCTGCATCTTTCGCATCCAGCTCAGCCTGTGAATAATTGGAATTACACCAGTTGTAATTAATTTCAGCAGCTACCATCGTTTGATATTCTTGACTATTGGTTAGATGTGCAGAGCGATTCCAGCGATCCAAAGCCAACTCATAAGCGTCAAGTTTACTGGCGATCGTATCTGAATCACAACGTTTACCATTCATGGTCGATCGTTCGTTAATCAGTGTGGTCATTGTGCTTTGGTTGTCGACCACACTAAGCTGCTTCACAGCAATATCCGATAGTAGTTGAGCTAGAGTCACGTCACTTGCAGCAGTAGAGTTGAGATTATCCAGGTTTTGCTGGGCTTGTAAAACAGCTAATTGAGCTGAGGTCAGTTTTGACTGGATAGTCGCATCTGAATCGCTGGGTTCTGATACCGCCAGCTCATCACCTTGCATGACCTCATCTCCTACGGCAACATTTAATTGGGCAAGCATACCCGCATTATCAAAACCGAGCTGGGATTCATTCTCGCTAATAACTGATCCGGTCCCACTGGCTGAGATCACCAGGTTGCCTCTTTTCACTGTTGCAGTTTGAAGGGGGGTGGCACTGGCAGCTTCAGCCGTGGTGGCGGTTTGGTGATAATAATAGTAACCTCCACCAGCTGCAGCCAAAATAACCACGATCAAAATCCAAAATACAGGTTTACGGAACATATGCCTCCTTTATACAGTTGGTTTTTCCTAGTATATTGTAGGAAATTTGTGTAAAGGCAAGGTTCAGAGATTATTTAGAAATTGTTATGGATTTCACAGAAGGGTCATTCGTGAGCTAGTATTTCAACCTGGATCCAGATGCGAATTACATCAGTGGGAACCCTAATCCTATCAAAACAAAATCTTAATATTTCCTGAATATCTGGTTGTTATCCTTCAGACAGATCCAAAATGGATCATATGGTTGAAAACTAGACACGAAAGGAGCTTTTTATTACTTGTATGAAAACTAAAAAAACCATAATCTTGTTCGTCGTGGGTGCCCTGGCAGTCACAGCAGCGTTTGGAGCCATTGCCTACCAATCAGTGCTGGCAGCCACACCCACCACCACTACCACCGGCACGACAGGCACCACCTCGCAGGTTGGTCCTGGCAGGGAAGGTGGAAAAGGCATGCACGGGGGTTACACAACTCAGCAGCTGGCTGATGCCTTGGGAATTACAGTCGATGCCCTGAACACGGCATATCAAAATGCTTATTCAGCGGCGCTGAAAGATGCGGTTTCCAAGGGATTGATCACCCAGGCTCAGGCTGACCAGCTGACCAGCAATGGGTCTGCATTTCCGTTTGGAGATCGTTGGGGTAACTGGCTGACCCAAAACGGGATCGATTTCAACACCTACCTGGCCGATGCGCTGGGAATCAGTGTTGATGGGCTAAAAGCGGCTTATCAATCTGCCTACTACACTAATATCGATCAGATGGTCACCGCTGGAACTCTTACCCAGACACAAGCTGACCTGATGAAAGGTGAGTATGCTCTCTACAATGACAGCACATTCCAATCGAGCTTGAAGTCGGCGTTCACCTCTGCAGTCGACGCAGCAGTTTCCTCAGGTGTGATCACTCAATCCCAGGCTGACCAAATTTTGAGCAACAATAGCAACATGTTCATGCGTGGTATGGACGGATTTGGTGGTCTTGGTGGTCTTGGTGGTCTTGGTGGTCTTGGTGGTCGTGGCGGTCCGCATGGGCACGGTGGTGGTGGCTTTATACCGGATAATAACATCCCTTCAACAACACCATGATGAATTGAACTTGCTTCATTTCTACTCCTCCTCCTAAGGGAATAAAAGTATCCGGGACTGAGCCCCCCGGATACTCCCCATTTCCGAGGAAGTTGACATCGAATAACATGTTTTAATGAGTGATGATAAAATCCTGCTATGAGTAAAAAAATAATGGTCGTCGATGATAAATCAGAGCTGCGCCAATTATTAAAATCTTACCTGACCCAGGAAGGGTTCGATGTGGTGACTGCCAATGATGGGCAAGAAGCTTTATACGTTGCCAGGCATGAAAAGCCTAATCTGATCATCCTTGACTTGATGATGCCTGAGATGGGCGGGTATGAATTTGTGCGCGCTTTTCATCGCGAAGCCGAGACCCCTGTGGTCATCCTGACCGCGAAGATCGATGAGAACGACAAAGTGCTAGGCCTCGAGCTGGGTGCGGACGATTACGTCACAAAGCCATTCAGCCCGCGTGAGCTTACCGCGCGTGTACGGGCGGTGCTTCGCAGGGCAGAGAAGCAAGCCACTGCCCAGGAAGTCTTGAGGAGCGGACCGATCGAGCTAGATTGGACGGGACGCACAACCACTGTCAATGGGCAGATGGTAATGCTCACCCCTTCTGAGTTTTCGCTGCTGGCAACACTTATGGCGACACCAGGCAGGGTTTTCTCACGCCTCGAGCTGCTCGACCGGCTTCAAGGAACGGCATATGAGGGCTATGAGCGTACGATCGATGTCCATATCCGCAATTTGAGGTCGAAGATTGAACCCGATGCAGCCAATCCAATCTACATCGAAACTGTTTATGGAGCGGGTTACCGCTTCGCCAATTTAGACTAAGGGAACATACTGTGTTGCGCTCTCTGGCAGTTAAACTTACCCTGGCGTTTCTCCTGGTTGGCCTGACCGGCTCAATCCTGGTGACGGTGATCATTCAGTCACAAACACGGGCCGCATTCAGCAATTTTATCGTCAACCAGGCACAGCAAACCCTGGCGGATAACCTGGTCACATATTACCAAACTACCGGCTCATGGATCGGAGTGGGGAATAACATTTACATGCTTCAGGGGTCTCTATCCGCACCTATGGGAGGTTCGGGGAGGCATCCAGGAGGAAACCCATTTACCCTGGTCGGACCTGACCGGGTGGTAATGGCCAGCAATCAGCCGGATGATGTGGGACAAACCATCAGTAAAAGTGACCTTTCTGGGGCACTCGTTCTAAGATCCAACAACCAAAACATCGGCTGGCTGCTCTTGACCCCTATCAGACAAAACTTCACTCCCAATACCCCGGAAGGGAATTTCCTGCGCACAGTGAATACGGCTACTCTGCTCAGCGCCTCGGTGGCAATTTTATTAGCCTTGGGTTTGGGGGGATTGTTGGCATTTACTATGACGCGGTCCTTGCGAGATTTGACAGAGGCAACGGTTGAGATTGCCAAAGGCAGGTTTGGCAAACAAGTGAAAGTACGTTCGAAAGATGAGATTGGTAAGCTGGCAGAATCCTTCAACCAGATGAGCTTCGACCTGGATCAGGCAACGAAGTCGCGCCAGCAGATGACCGCTGATATTGCCCACGATCTTCGCTCACCGTTGAGTGTGATCACCGGTTATGCCGAGGCTTTAAGCGATAATAAATTGCCAGGTACACCGGAAGTGTATAACATCCTGCTGCAGGAAACCAGGCACCTCGACCGGCTGGTAGATGATCTGCGCCTACTTTCGTTGGCAGATACAGGTGAGCTACCGCTTACGCTTCAGCCAATCCAGCTACGCGCTTTGTTAGAGCGGGTTGTTGCTCGCCATGCCGTAACGGGAAGCCAACGCCAAATCGATTTGCAGATTAATGCCGCCAACGATCTTCCCCATGTGAATGTGGATGTGGAGCGGATGTCTCAAGTGTTGGATAACCTGATCTTGAACGCCTTCCGCTACACCCCTGAAGGGGGATGTGTGCTGCTCGGTGCAGTTGCGATCGGAGATGCCATCCAGATTACGGTCAAGGATAACGGCAGGGGGATTGCCGAAGAGGACCTTCCCCATATATTCGACCGCTTCTACCGGGGGGATAAGTCCAGGCCGCACAACGGCGAATCAGGCCTGGGACTGGCGATTGCTAAATCCATCGTCGAGGCTCACGGCGGAAAGATTGACGTGGAAAGCGCTACTGGACAGGGCACGCAGTTCACGATATCCCTTCATCCCTACACACCAGAAAAAACTGGGTGATATTATTTGACTATCAGTGGTCTTTCACCAGCTCAAAGCGGCGAAGGAGTGAACGTACACGTGCTACGAACACTTGCGGATGAAAGGTCTCCAGCAGGCACAGGTCAGCCCCAGCCTCCAATCCGATCAGGACATCCGCTTCCTTTATATTCGACCCGATTAAAATAACCGGTATCATATCGCTCAAATCATCCGATCGAATTGACCGGACAATCGCCAGACTGTTGAAATCTGGCAAGGCAATATCCAACACGATCAAAGCTGGCTTTTCAGCACGAATGATGTCAGTTGCCCCCATCCCGTAGGAAATTTGAATCACCATATAGCCGGACGCTATCAGGCAGGTGCAGACGGAGTGCGACAAGGAATCATCTGCTGAGATGAGCAATATTTTCGATGATTGTGCCATAGGAACTATCTGATGATCCTATTGTCAGTATAGCCATGGCGTATTTAGAAATCGTTAAGGAATCATGTAAACAATATTTAATTGCCCGGCAAAGACCGGATTAAAAAAGACAAAAAGAACCCTGCGAACGATACTGTGCGCAGGGTTCAGTGAACTTTCGATATTGCCTGGCTAACTACCCGATAAATCCCAATAGGCTACCTGGTCGACATTCACGGTGAGGTTATTAGTGTTGACCGATCCGATGGTTAGCCCGAACTGCCCCTGGCCATAAGTGCTGTCGGTAAATTCTGCCAACTTGAAACCATTCGCATAGACACGCAAGGTGCTGCCTTTCATCCAGAGCCCCATGATGTTGGTCTGGTTGGCTCCCGTGTGGATGGTGGAAGTGGTGTGCCACTCCTGCAAGGCGGTGTAATTTTTGCCATCCCATTTGTATAAGCGGTAGTGACCATCGCAGGAAAATTCGAGCACATACCCTGAATTGGGGTCCGGGGCTCGTGCCAGCAAGCCATAATGGTCGAGGCCTGAGCAGGAATCGCCCGTGATAAACGTAGCCTGCAGGTAATAATCCTTCAAGGCGGGCTTATCGGAAAGCCCCCATTCATCACCGCTGCTCGGGCTTTTAGCGGTCATCACCAGTTTTCCTTCGCCTTGGGTGAATTTCGTGTTGGCGGTATCCAACAGGTACCAGTTATCGGCCGTATCCATGTTATCAGTCCAGGTGGCAGGACCCAGATTCAGCTGGGATACACCCTCAACAACATTGATCAAAGCATAAAATGGCTGGGAAGCATTAGTGCCAGTGCCAAAGTTTGTACCGCCTGGGTTGCGTAGCTCCCAGTTTCCCTGGTACGTACCAACTGTACCAGGTGCTTTCAAGGAGACCGAAACATCCAGTGAATTACCTGGCGCAGTCGAGCCCGTCAGCGGCAGTGGGCTGGTTCCGCTCATCTGGTCACCATTGACGAAGATCAAGGCATAAGCGGTGGTCCAGGTGCAGCTGCCCGTGTTCTCGAGTCGCCAGGTCTTGATGAAATCCTGCGCCGGCAGCATCTCGGTATTATCCGGGATGGTCACGTCTTGTACGAACTTTGCCTGGTCGGTGCAGGAACCTGGAGTGCCCACCGTCGTTGACGTGTCAGTGGGTGCAGTCGTGGAGGTAGTTGTTGGTTGGGCCGTCGCTGTGGCTGTGGGGGGCGCTTGAGTTACAGTAACGAAGGGCTGAATAGTGGGCGGTACATTGGTGGCGGTTACTTGCTCAGTTGCTTCTGCCTGCGTCAATATAGGCTCTTGGGTCGGCGATGGTGCTCCACCACTGGGCATGTTACAGGCCGAAACCAGTATCGAGATAAATAAAACTATGGATAAATTGCGAAGGTGGCGTTTCATTCTCTTTCCCTCCAGAAGGTTCAATCATATAATTATGCCTGATTGACTCGATCAATCAGCACTGTTTCTATGACGTAAATTATACGATAGTTGTTCCATATCAACTTTTCGACTAAAAAATTTGGTAACAATATTTCTAGTGGAGGATTAAGCATGACCAAGCGAATCGTCATCGTGGCGGGGAACATAGGGGTAGGCAAGACTTCGCTGGCTGAAAGGCTGAGCGAGCGCATGGGGTGGCGCTGTGCCTTTGAATCGGTAGCGGATAACCCCTACCTGGCTGATTTCTATAAGGATATGCACGAGTGGTCGTTTCATTTACAGGTTTTCTTCCTGGGTCATCGGGCCAAGCAGTACCTTGATTTAACCAAAGAAGCTCAATCAGTCATTTTCGACCGCACAATTTACGAGGATTTCTTCATCTTTGCCCGGGCGTTGTACCACATGGGCAACGTGGATGAGCGTGATTATTTGTCATACCAGCGTGTATTCGACCTGGTCACTTCCCAGCTGCCTCCCCCAGACCTGTTGATTTACTTGAAAGCGCCAGTCTCCGTGCTGATGAATCGCATACACAGCCGGGCACGCAGCATCGAGACAGGCATTACCAGCGAGTATCTATCGCTGCTCGAGAAGTTTTACGATGATTGGTTGAAAAGCTACGACGTGTGCCCGGTACTCACCATCAGCTCGGACGACCTGGACTTTGTCCACAAGCCACAGCACCTGGATATCGTCGTCCAGCGCATCCAGGACCGCCTGGCCGGCAAGGAAGAGCTGGAATTTCCGCCGAGTTGATTGATTTATCTAAATAACGGGATCCTCAGTATCGTCGGATAGTAAACCGTCAGGATTGAATCAACAATCAGGGCAAGCATTAACCACACACCGAAAGCACGATTGTGGATAAATGCCGCGGCTACGAAGTAATTGGGCCATACGTCTGGGTAATCGGCCGGTTTTTCGGCTGGCTTGGGAGCGCTGAACATCGGCCAGATCTGGCGAAATGTGGGGATTGCCAACACCACGGCTGCCATCAATAGAGTGAAATAGCCGGCAATAACCAATGCCAGGGTAAGCACATATTGCAAGATGAGCATAATCACAAGCATATAGCGGGCAGGGCGCTCACCGATCACTACCGGCAGGGTGTGGATCTTGCGTTCCTTGTCCATCTCGTATTTATCAATGTGTTTCCCGAAGATCACACCGGTTACTCCCAGGGCGTAAGGCAGGCTGGCGAGCACCACCGTCCAACTCCAATTGCCAGTAATGACGAAATAACCGCCGCCGATCATCAGAGGTCCCCAAACCAGCAACACCGAGAGCTCACCCAAGGCGATATATTTGAGTGGATAGGTATAGAACAGGACGAAAAAGACACCCAACCCGAGAAGCAGCAGCGTCCACCAGTTGTGAGACAAGATCACCAGGATCAACCCGAAAACGAGAGCGATGGCACCGGTTATACCGGCGTATGTGAGGTGCTGGCGCTTGGTCATCAGACCATGCACCAGGGGTTGAGGTCCATACTGGGCGCGGTAGTAATTATCCTTATCCACACCGCGGTTGAAGTCGGTAAAATCGTTCAACAGGTTATTGGTAGCGTGCGAAAAGATCAACCCTGCTGTCAGCAGCACCCATTTAAGCAAATTAAAATTGCCATCCCGGAAGGCAAAGATGCCGGCAAAAGCACCGCTCAGAAAGGTCATGATCAACACAGCCGCCCGGGTTGAGATCAGCCACTTGGAAATCACGTCCAGCTTCCCCCACTCTTCTTTTGAAACATGGGGAATGACTTGTAAGGCTTTACGCCACATGGTGATATTCATAGATTGCTCCTAGGATTTAAATGACAATCAAGTATACACTTATATTGCCTGACTTGTTATGCATCAGGTCTAACTTGCTTAAGTATTTCAGCCGCATCCCAATTTATTGGATAACCTACCCAAAATCGGCTGTTTTTACGAGAGTAAAAATTCTATCGTTTAATTTAGATACCAAGATGAGAAAATCTATAGAAAGTTAAGCCTTCAAAATAAATAAATTCACAAAAATCTTTACTGAATAACTTCCCGAAGAGCCTGGCACACCCTTTCCACCTGACCTTCTTCCATCACTCCTGAGAACGGGAGCGCTAAACTGCGCCGCCCCAGGTCCTCTGTTACCGGGAAGGCGCCTTCCTGGTAACCAAAACGTTCGACCATATACGGCTGCAGGTGGATGGGTAGGAAGTAAGGTCGGGCGGGGATCCCCAGAGCGCCCAGCTTTTTGGCGATCGCATCCCGATCCAACCCATTTGCAAAACGGACGACATAAACGAACCAGCTTACCCTGGAGGTGTATTTGGCGATCGTCGGTGTCTCGATCCCCGGGATTTCTGCCAGTCGCTGAGTATACCAGCCTGCCACTTGGTTACGTTTGGTGATAAGCTGATCCAGGCGCTGCATCTGGATGACCCCCAGCGCTGCGCTCATCTCATCCAGGCGATAGTTATATCCCAGATGGGTATGCTGCAGCCAGGTATCTCCGGGGGCGCGTCCCTGGTTGCGCAGGGCGCGCATCAGTGCAGCCGCATCTTCATCATCAGTGATGATCATCCCGCCTTCACCGGTGGTGATCTGCTTGTTTGGGTAAAAGCCGAACACACCATAGTCGCCCAGACTGCCTGCCGGATGACCTTTGTACGCGGCCCCCAGAGCTTCGCACGAATCCTCGATCACTTTTAGCTTATATTTCCAGGCTGTATTCAAGATCATCTCGAGGTCTGCCGGTTGACCGAACACATCCACCGGTAGGATGGCTTTGAGGGTGGATTCTGGACTAGTACCCTTGGGAGGCATCCACGCCTGGGCATTTTTCCCACCCTGCATCACATCCTGGGTGGCAGCGAACACGAGGTAGGGGTCGATATTGCCGGTGCGCGGCTCTACATCCACAAATACCGGCACTGCACCTTCATATAAAAGTACGTTGGCTGAAGCAACGAAGGAGAAGGGGGTGGTAATCACCAAGTCGCCTGCTTGGATACCTGCCGCTCGAACGCACAAGTGCAAACCTGCTGTGCCAGAGCTGACGCCCACGGCGTATTTGCTGCCTGTGAATGACCGCACCGATTCTTCGAATGTGACGATCTGGTCTCCCATCGACAGGTTGGGCGTCGCCAGAACCCTGGCTACGGCCAGACGTTCTTCGTCGGTCAGGTCAGGGGAGGACATTGTAATAGGGGACTGCGCCTGTAGTTTAGCTGATGAGCTCATAATTCCTTTTAATATCCAGATTAGAAAATACTATAACCACGATTATTCGGGCCAGATCGTGCCAGCCCGGACGATGCCACCATCAGGGACATCCTCTTTCACTGTGGCTCCGTTGCCGATGCGGGCTCGGCTGCCAATTTTGACCCGCAGGTTCACCGTGACCCCCATCCCGACCAGAGTGGCATCCCCGATGATGACCTCACCAGCCAGGATGGCGCCGGGTGAAAGGTTGGCGTAATCCCCAACTTTGCAGTCATGCGAGACGATGGCTCCTGTATTCACAATGCCACCGAAACCCACGTGCGCATCGCTACCCACATAAGCGTGCGGCATTATCTGGACGCCGTCTCCAAGAGTGGCGCTCGATTCAACGAAGGCAGTGGGATGGACCAGGGTCGGGCAGCTAAATTTCGCTTGTGCCAGGAGCTCAAATATGTTGATTCTGCTGGTGATATTACCAATCCCTCCCACGGCATTGGCTGCCAGGTGTACTCCGGCAGCGATCAAATTCTCCAGAATTGCCGAGCCACCTAAAACCTGTGTTCCCATGATGCTAGAGCCTGTATGGATTCCATCATCGACAATTCCCGCAATCGGGTAAGTTGAAAGCATACTTAGCAGGTCGATTAAAGCTTTACCGTGCCCACCGCCGCCGTAGATGATGATTGCGTTCAGGTCGAACTGTCCGGGTTGCAGCTCTATCTCTCGGATTTCGGTGCGCTTGATCATTTCCTGGACCAGTTTTTCAGTAATAAATATATTATTGGAAAAGCGCGACAGGTCCACTTTATGCTGTTGCGCCAGGGTGAGCGCAGGTTGGCTGATGCGCAGGTGCGTGGATCGGGAGTTGATTTGCTCCCCTGTTGTCACCGATTGAATTGGAGGGATCCAATCCGCTGAATCTGCCAGATACGCCAGGATTTCCCCTGCCTGGACACCCTGACCAACCTTAAATGATAATCCAACCACATATCCGTCTGATTCAGCGGTCAACTCGACCGTGGATTTGGTAGTCTCTAGTGTGCATAACTTATCCCCTCGACGTACGTGCTGCCCTAATGACACGTGCAGTGCAATAAGGTATGCACCTGGCTCATTGGGGTTGATCAGAGGGATGAGGATGGGGGTAGGCTCACTCATTGTTTGAGGTCTAAATCCGGGTAAATTTTAACATTAACTCAATTACTCCTACTAATGTTCATTGATTATATGATTCTACACCAGCAACTCTTAAACCATTACTTCAACTGGATTGCAGCTTGGATGATATCGTCCACACCGGGCAGGGCGTTGATCTCGAGTGAACCAGAGCATGGGATAGGCGTTTCCTGGGCTGCCAGGCGCTTATATTTGATCGATTTTGTGCCGCAAGCTTCTGCCGTCCTGGCTAGAACTTCAGCTCCCCACCCCAGGGTGTAGGTACCCTCTTCTACTGCCAGCAGTGCTCCCGTAGAGCTGACAGACTGGATGATGGGATCCACGCAGAATGGGGAGAGCTGGGAGGGCACCACCAGCTCAACGAAGACCTCATGCTCATAAGCTAGACGCTCAACTGCCTGCCTGGCAAGCTCTGCCATATATCCATAGGTAGCGATAGTGAGAGTTGGTGGAGGTGTACCATGTATGGCGAGTGTAAACGTAGGTAAACCATTACCTGGCGTAGCTGTGCTGTGGTTGATAACGAAATCAGTCAGACCTTGTTGGTTGAGCACAGGCAGAACGTATTGAAGCTTATTCTCGATAAAGAGCACGGGTTGTTCGCTCTCCAAGATTAATTCATATAACAAATCCCCAGGGCTGCCTGTTCCATCTGGTCGGCTGAACGCCGCTGGCGCAACCACGTTCAGTCCTGGCACACCCAGGTATAGTTTTTCGAGCGTCTGGCTGTGGGTGGGACCATACCCGCGCCGTCCACCCATCGGCGTGCGGATCACCAATGGGACGCTCACCTGGTCGTTGTACATCCAGCGGAATTTGGTGATGTGGTTGATCAGCTGGTCGGCGATCAGGCTGACGAAATCGCCGAACATGATCTCCACCACAGGCCGCAGGCCGCGTAATGCCATGCCGGCCGCCACTCCCACAAAACCCGCTTCAGATATGGGGGTGGTGATCACCCGCTCGGGATAACTGGTGGACAGACCACGGGTGACTTTAAAAGCTCCGCCGTATGGGTCAAGCACGTCCTCGCCCAACAGATATATATTTGGATTGTCTGAAAAAGCCTGGTGGAGGCCTGAGTTAAGAGATTCCAAAACAGATGGCATGAGGGTTAATTTAAATAATCCCGCGCTTACAGGAACCTGGCAAGGATAACCAAACGCTTGGTTTAAGCTGAGCCTTCTTCCTGGGTACCGGGGCGGTGGTAGGTTGGTTTATTGATCTCAACTTTCAACCCTTCAATGTTTTCCTTGACGCGCACTTTATCCGCTTCGGTCAGATGGGTGGACGCAAGCAGGGCTTCCAGGATTTGGAAACTTTTACGCGGCTGGTTGATCTGTTTCAGGTAGCTTGCCCAGTATTCTTGAGCTTCATACCTGCAGTGGGGCTTTTCCAGCTGGACAGCCCTGGCATACCATTCCAGGGCTTGATTAACATTACTTAATTTATCGTAGACGACAGCAATATTCAGGCACATTGCCGATTTGTCAAGGTCGGAGATGTCGCTGGAGACCAAGGCGCTAAAAATCTCCAGTGCGGCTTGCAGGTTTCCGGAGTCGAACATTTGAGTGCCATAATCAACACGGTTTTGGAAATCTTTATAATTCATCGATTCCTCCTCACGCTCTCGGGCAGCAAGCACCATCGGGAAAAGAAAAATGGTAATGGTATTTAAAGGTTATACTGATGGACATCCTATCTATTTTAACTTAATCGAGAAAAAAAAGTTACGTTTGGTGGTTAATTTGCAATTAATTTCTGCAATACGTCCACTAGAATCTCCTGCCAGCCGTTGGTTTCGGAAATAGGGATCCAGATGGCGTTTTTCCCGGTGCGTATATTCCCTTTGGACGCTGGAACTGCTCGGGAAGTCTCACCGTCGGGTAGTGGTGGGTGACGCTCAAGACTCGGTCCTC
>JBGOXS010000021.1:0-42693 GCA_041479245.1 Anaerolineae bacterium | reverse complement strand
GCTCTCTTGGGGCGTTTTCGTCAGGTGCGCCGATCCTTACCCAAACAACCGGGTAAGGTGTTGGGCTTCATAGGTGCCAAAGGGGGTGTTGGTACAACAACCGTTGCTCTGAACATCGCAAGTGCACTCGTAATGCAGCAGAAAAGAGTGGTAGCTGCAGAAATCAGGTCCAGCTACGGGACATTCTCAGCTCAAATGAGACTGGATCAGCCTAAAGGCTTGGTCAATCTGCTTGAACACGATCCAGGTAAAACAAATGAGCATCTAGTAAGTTTGCATTTGGCTGTCCTCCCATCGGGTTTGAAGCTCCTGGTCGGTCCACAAAGTGTGGCTGAATATCGTGGAGTCGAACCCCAACAAGTGGAGACGATTATCCAAATAATTGCCTCAATGGTAGACTATGCAATCCTTGATTTACCCTGCTATCCCTCGGATGCCAATCAGGCAGCCATTCGATGTTGTGATTTGGTCGAATTAGTTGTTGAACCTGAACCAACATCTCTGGCGTCGGGAATCGTTGCTGTAGATCTGCTGAAGTCATGGGGAGTTTACGGGGATCGTCTTGGCATAATCGTTGTCAATCGTACACCTATCGTTATTCCAATAAAACTTGATCAGTTCAAAACCGCGTTGGGGCATCAAATCATCGGAGTAATCCCCTCAGAAGCTGATGCTTTATTCTCCTCACAGCTAGCGGGATTACCTATCATTCTTTACCAACCAAGTAGTGATGTCACGAAGACCTTTGTCGAGATAACAAAAAGGATATCTGCAACCACGGGATGGGTCAAATAAAGTAGATCCCTGACACCGACAACCTATTCAACGAGGAGAGACTTGTAATTTCATTAACCTACGCGATAAAAACCAATTTTCGAGATAGCGTTATTCATGCGCGAATTAATCTGGCGCTACATACAACCACGAATTATTGGCACCGAATCACCACAATCTAATAATCACCTGGTTTTAGTGGAGGGTTGCGCTACCTAAATGTGAACGCGAGGAAAATAAGTAGTATGTGGTCTATATCTCGTCTCACCCATATGAGAAAATCATAGACACTCTGCAATCAGTATTCCTACCTCTCGTTCCGATACGATCTTTAAACCGTCAATGAATACATGGGACTACATTCCTCGCGTGCGAGACCACTCATGTGACCAGGCTTTCGACTCCTATCCTCTTTTGATTTATTGGATTACTCATATCTTTTGCCATTCTATGCAATGTTTCTGGTGAATGATTTGGTATTCTTGAGCTATCTCATTTACTCCTTTGATTGACTTTTTTCCAAATGGCTTTACAATGAATGTAGTAATTTGTGTTTTCTAGGTGGGTTGGTTCAGTACGTGTTTCCTCTGCTGCTTCATTGATAAAACTGCATATTTGTTGTGAAATCGGTCAATCTAAACTAATTACAGTCACAACAGCATTCCATTGCCTAAGACCCTGTCGGGTGCGCCCGTCATAGACGCAGGTATAAAATGACAACAAATAAACACACGTATGGCAGAAGCATTTTATTCGCATGTCTCATCGTTCTCTTGTTCTTCACGACAGGCTGTACTACACAAACGATAGCCATAACTCCATCCCCTCTCCCAATCAACACCCCACTACCACCGACAACCATTCCACCTACACCAACTACAATCCCCCGCCCACCTTTATCAGCAGATGAAGTGAAAACGAATGCTACTGAGTTTGAGAGGATTACAAACGCGCACCTTCTAGCTACTATGAATGGGGATTTTGACCAAATGCGTCAATTATATACTGAGGATATTGTTCATCATGATCAAAATGTAGAATATGCCAAAGGAATAGAAAATGTAATCTTACTACAAAAAGATTTGATTTCTTATTTTCCCGATTTTGAAACCCGCCTGGCGAATACATTTATTGGGCATGATGACGGATTTTTAGTTGAGAATACTTGGGGTTGGGCGCCTTACGATTACAAATCCGACGTCTGGAGTAGTGACTATCCGCTAATAAACTATAGTTGGATGACCCTTCGGGATGGGAAAATCTCCTATTGGTGGTTATTTTATGGTGAGGAAGTTTTCTCGGTGCAGGGAAAGCCATTCGACTCAAAAATGCAACAAGATTACGCGGCAGTCTGGTCTTCGGGCGACTCAGAAGCAGTCGCCAGTTTGTACACCCCTGAGGCAATACGTCAGGATACTTTGTTTAGTGAAAACCAACAAGGAAACTCTGCTATCAAAGCGTTTGCCACCCACTTTTTCGCATGGTATCCTGGCGTTCATCTGACATTAGTAGAAACGTTTGGTGAATATCCGAAGGTTATCAAAAGAGGAGGGATTTATACAGTAAGTGTTTCTGATCCAAGCGGACAACCCTGCGATGTCAGCATGCTGGTCTTGTTGGAACCTGATGAAGGTCAGCAAAAGATTGCCCAGGAATGGGTATTTTACAATGCAAACTCCCTGATCGTTTGTGGATGGGCGCAATAATTAATTGTCACTCGACCTCTCAATTACCCATTTCTGTGAGGTTCCATAAAATAGCTGAGTTAGTGATCAGAGTTTCTCGTATGCATTACACTTCTGATGAATAGGCTTTTAACTCCTATTTCCCCTGCTCGTTTGAAGGCTGGTTATATAAAGGGGATGAAAAGACTATAAGTGAACATGGGGGTATCAACAATTGAACTTCGCTTCGCTCGATGTCGATGACCCTGTAGGGCATCGCCTGGACACCTGGGGAGCAGGGAATAGGTACCCGCGCAGCTTAACACCCTCAGCCATATAGGGCATTTATCCATGCTCGTCTCTCAACCGAGAGACGGGCTTTTTTTAAGCCAATGTCATGGGCAGGAGTCTCAAAAGATTGTCAAATAATATTTTGAAAGTCCCTATGATAAGGGGCACTCTTCGAATACCCTACAGCCTGGGCCGCGATGACATACCCTTCGATTGCTTTTAAAAGTTGCATAGAATGAAACCTCCGTTTCGACCAAAATTCGAAACGGAGATGGCAGCCTCTTGATTTCGAGCGTGGGCTGCTACGTTCGTTGCCCCCACCCAGATTCGAACTGGGGTTTTAGCCTTGAAAGGGCTGCGTCCTGGTCCCCTAGACGATGGGGGCGGGTTCCAAGCGGACGGATTTTACCATCCCTGAGGTTTGGGGTCAAGGATAACTGGACAAATTCGCTTGTGTCAAGTAAAATAGCCTGCCGTGATAATGAAGGACTTTTTGGAGGACCAAGTTGGCTAATACCAAATCTGCAATAAAACGCATCAAACAGAACCACAAGCGCCGCTTGCGCAACCGTTTGTTCACCGGAAAAGCTCGCACATTCGTAAAGAACGCGCGCACTACCATCGATACTGGTACCCCGGAAGACGCCCGGACAGCTACGCTGGCTGCCATCAGCGCCCTGGATAAAGCCGCCGAAAAAGGCATCATCCACAAAAATAATGCCGCCCGACGCAAGGGTCGCCTGATGCGCCGCCTCGCTCAAATGGACAAACCAGCCGCCTGATATCTCGGAAGCTGATCTTGCCACCCATGCAAGACCGAGCGACGATGAACGGCTAATATCCCGGCGGGAGTTTCAGGTACTCCCGCTTTTTTGCTACAATTAAGCCTATGTTCGAGCCTCAACAGAAGCGCATCGCGGATAAAATCCGCACCTACTGCTCCGAACACCAATTACCTCAGCCTGGTGAAATTACCTGGAACCCGATCCCGTTCTCAGGAGAGTGGGGTATTACCACCTCCTTTTTCCAGCTTGCTGCCGTTGAAAGCCGGGAGGTCAAGGAAACCACCGGGAAGTCGCTCAACGTCACTGAGCGTGCCCAGCAGCTAGCGACTGATATCGCCGCATTCTTGAGTGATGAACCTGGATTTGTCCGCAGAGAGGCCGTTCGCGGCTATTTAAATCTATACTATTCCCCCGCTGAGTACTCAAAATCCCTGGTGGATACGATCATCCAGCAAGGCTTTGACTTCGGGCGCGGTGACCCCAAGGGTGAACGCGTGATGATCGAGTATGCACAGCCCAACATGCTGCACTCCTTTCATATCGGTCATTTTCGTAACGCCATCTTGGGGGAATCCCTCGCCCGCGTGGTGGAATTCGCCGGGTTTGACATAATCCGCGCCACCTACCCTGGTGATATCGGCCTGGGTGTCATCACCGTCGTCTGGATCTACCAGAAATTCTACCAAGGGCAGGAACCGCAAGGCATCCACGAGCGTGGGCAGTGGCTTCTCAAGATCTATGTTGAGGCTGTTGCCATGCTTCAAGAGAAGGAAGGCGAAACTCCTGAAGAGAAAACTCAGCGCGAAGCCTACGACACCGAACGCCGTGAACTTTACCATAAGTGGGATGCCGGTGACCCCGAGGTGCGCGCCTTATGGTTAAAACTCCGTGGTTGGAGCCTGGACGAGCTCAACGATATTTTTAACATGCTCGCAATCAAGATGGATGTCTGGTTCTATGAAAGCGAAGTGGATGAGCCCGCCAAAGCCATCGTCGACGAGCTCATCGCTAAAGGCATCGCTGATGATGAACGCCCTCAGGGTGGTGCGGTTATTGTCCACATTGATGAAAAGCTGGGATTGAAGAAAGAAAAGTACCGCAGCAATATTATTTTACGCAGTGACAGCACCACACTTTACCTGACCAAAGACCTGGCTTTGGCGAAAATCAAGTTTGAGACCTACCATGCCGACCGTTCTATTTACGTTGTTGATGTACGCCAGGGAATGCATTTGCAGCAGGCGTTTAAGATCCTGGAGATGTGGGGGTTCCCCCAGGCACTTAAATGTTATCATTTAGGATACGGATTTGTAAGCCTGCCTGAAGGAGCCATGTCTGCCCGTAAGGGACGCGTTGTGTTGTTCAAGGATGTCGCCGACGAGGCCGTCCGTAGGGTGATGGCAGAGATTGCGGAAAAAAATCCGGATATGGCTGAGGACGCACGCCAAAACGTTGCCCAACAGGTGGGTCTCGGAGCAATGGCTTTCGCCATGCTCTCCATCGATAACAATAAAGACATGGTCTATGATATGAATACGGCGCTCAATTTTGACGGGCATACAGGTCCATATATTCAAAATGCTCATGTGCGCGCCAACAGCATCATTAATAAGGCAGGTGGTTTCCCAGCCCAGGCGGAGTTCGGCTATCCTCTAACCAGCCATGAGGTCCAGCTGATCGACCTGATGTCACGCTTCCCCACCACAGTCCAACAAGCCGCCCAGGAATACCGCCCGCTGGTCATCGCCAACTATGCTTATGAGCTGGCCAGCACATTCCATAGCTTTTACCATGTAGTCGCAGTCATCCAGACGGAAAATCCAGCAGTGCGCGCTGCCCGCTTGCGCCTGGTAGCAGCTGCCCGGCAGACGCTCGCTAATGCCCTGCGCCTGTTAGATATTGAAGCACCACCGGTAATGTAGCCACAAAGGGATCAGGTATACCTGATCCCTTCTTTATTAAAAAATACAAATAGAGGAGTAAAACCGCTAATGTCAGCAATCAAAACACTAATCATGGGCGCCGCCGGGCGCGACTTTCACAATTTCAACGTTTTCTTCCGTGATAACCCCGATTATGACGTGGTGGCTTTCACCGCCACCCAGATCCCTGATATCGAAGGCCGCACCTACCCAGCCGCCCTGGCTGGCAAGCTCTACCCCCAAGGCATCCCCATCTACGCTGAATCCGACTTGCTCAAGCTGATCGCCGAGAAAAAAGTCGACCAGGTCATTTTCGCCTACAGCGATGTGCCGCACGAAGTGGTGATGCACAAAGCCTCTGCCGTGCTGGCTGCCGGTGCCGATTTCCGGCTTATGGGCACGAAGACCACTCAGCTCAAGTCTAGCAAACCTGTGGTTTCGGTATGTGCAGTGCGCACCGGCTCGGGCAAAAGCCAGACCACCCGGCGAGTCTCGCTGATCTTACGCGCCATGGGTTATAAAGTGGCTGCCATCCGTCACCCTATGCCGTACGGTGACCTGGTGAAGCAGGCTGTTCAGCGTTTCGCTGATTATTCCGACCTGGACAAACAAGAGTGTACCATCGAGGAACGCGAAGAATACGAGCCCCACCTGGATAATGGTGTCATCGTCTACGCTGGGGTTGATTATGAAAAGATCCTGCGCCAAGCAGAGCAGGAAGTCGATATCGTCCTGTGGGACGGCGGGAATAACGATTTTCCATTTTATGTATCCGATTTGCAAATCGTGGTGGCTGACCCCCACCGTCCCGGCCACGAGATAGGTTACCATCCCGGAGAAACTAACGTACGTGCCGCCGATGTCTTCGTAATCAATAAGGTCGATACCGCCGACCCGGAGAACGTGATCAAAGTGCGTCAGAACCTGCGCATGCTCAACCCCGATGCAATTGTCATCGAAGCAGCTTCCCCTCTATTCGTGGATGATCCGGCTTCAATCCGCGGCAAGCGCGTTCTGGTCATCGAGGACGGTCCGACGTTGACCCATGGAGAGATGGCCTATGGAGCCGGTTATGTCGCAGCCCGCCGTTTCGGTGCTTCAGAAATCGTTGACCCGCGGCCATTCGCGGTTAAGTCGATCAAAGCCACCTACGAAAAATATCCCAAGACGGGACACATCCTGCCTGCCATGGGTTATGGTGAAGCTCAGACGCGCGATCTGGAAGCCACTATCAACAGGGCCGATGTGGATTTGGTCATCATCGGCACACCCATCGACCTGAACCGCATCATCAAGATCAATAAACCCGCCCAACGTGTACGCTACGAGCTGCAGGAAATTGGTCGGCCCAACTTGGAAGATATATTGAGAGCAAAATTCGGTAAGTAGACAACCGTTAGGATTGATTTGATCGGAACCTGATGCCCACTTTGAATTGGGCTACCAAATCTACACCCCAACTACCCCCAGCCGCCCTGGAGATGGATTCAGTCATCTATCCCCAGGGCATTGGTTATCCAGGTGCAATGCCTGAAAACCAGCTGATCCTGGGCGACAACCTAATGGTGATGGCTGCCCTGCTGCCCGAATTCCGCAGCAAGATAAACTTGATCTACGCCGACCCGCCATTCTTCACCAACCGCCATTACCCCATGCGTATCGGCAGGGGAGAGGATTCTCGTCGCCCCCAGGAGTGGCAGCTAGCCGAAGGCTACCCCGATTTCTGGCCGGACATCGATTCATACCTGGATATGCTATATCCGCGCCTGATGATGATGTATGAATTGCTTGCCCCCACCGGTGCGCTATACCTGCACCTCGATTGGCACGCCAGTGCCTACGCCCGCCTTCTGCTGGATGAGATTTTCGGCCCTGACCGCCTGCTAAATGAGATTGTGTGGGTTTATCACGGTCCCTCTCCCATCCGCTCGGCTTTCAATCGCAAGCATGACACCATCCTGGCTTATACCAAGAGCGAGAAATATACCTTCAATGTGGATGCCGTGCGCCAACCCTATGATCCTTCTACAGTAAAAACCTTTGCATCTTCTCCCAAAGCGGGCTTCGGTAAGGTGCCCAATCTTGCCCGTGGTAAAGTCCCCGAAGATTGGTGGTATTTCCCGGTGGTGGCGCGCTTACACTCGCAGCGCAGCGGGTACCCTACCCAAAAGCCGGAAAGCCTTTTGGAGCGGATCATCCTGGCCTCCTCCAACCCCAATGAATTGGTTGCAGACTTTTTCTGTGGTTCCGGGACGGCCCCCGTTGTTGCGGCTAAACTCGGGCGGTGTTTCCTTGCCAGCGACTTAAGCTATCGGGCAGTCCACACCTCTCGTCTCAGGCTGGTCAAGGCAGGCTCCCCAGTGTTTGCGATGAAGCGATTACGCGGCAAGGTATTCACTAGAGAAGTCACTCAGCCGGTTCAATCGATACAGATCAAGCACGAAGGTCTGAGAGTGTCCATTATTACCGAACAGCCTGAAGAGATCGACTACTGGGAGGTTGACCCCGCCTGGGATGGCAAGATATTCCACAGTGCCGTTCAGGCACTCCGACCGCGCGGAAAAGGCGGCTTCGTTGACCAGCTCAATCTACCTGGTTCCATGCGTAATCCGCCAATATGTGTTCGTGTGGTGGATATCCACGGAAATACTTTCTACCTGCAGGATTAAGCATCCTAGAGTTAAAAAAACAAAAAACCCGCCTACTAATAATTGCGGGTCCGTTTATCTATTTGAGAAAGCTACTCACGCATCCAGCCGGTACCCCACCCCCCGGATGGTCTTGAGGAATTGGGGCTGGCGTGGGTCTTCTTCGAGTGCTTCCCTAAGCCAGCTGATATGCACGTCCAAGGTGCGGGTATCTCCGGTGTATTGGGTCTCCCAAACTTCGGAGAACAATTTCTGCCGTCCAACTGCCTCGCCCGCATGAAGTAACAGCACATGCAGCAAGTGGACCATCCTAGGTGTCAGACGTGCTTCACGCCCTTTGCATCTCACCCGATGCAACTCCAGGTCCAGGCGGATGAAACCAACATGCATTATGTTTTTACCATCGCCTGGCAGCAGAGGTGTGATCCGGTTTAGAAGCTTGCGTGAAGTGAATGGCAGCTCGAGCACCACGTTCGCGGCTGTGACACCCGTCACTTTGTGATCTGGCGACACGATCAGCACGATGGGCAGCTTGGCAGACTGCTCTCGGATTTCATTGCAAATCCGTTTTCCGCTGCTCCTCAGCGAAGCCGCATTGACCACCGCCAGGTCAGGATCAATCTCCACCAGGCGCGCCAATGCTGCGCTACCTGTTGGCACAATTTCCACCACGTACTCTTTTTTCCTCAAGGAGGGCACGAAAGAAGAGCTATCCGATCGAGTTCCCTCCACCCATAATATACTTGCTTTCATCCACCAAAATTCCAATTTCTAAATTTACCCAGTGATGGTATTCCCCACTCATCAAATGAGTGGGGCTATTATACCGTAATCTTCATTTCAGGCAAGATGTTAAAGGATTCTTTTAACATTTTAACATTGTTAATCTACATTAAGAGCTTCACAACGATCGATACAAGCGTTTCTATGCATTCTTATTCCATGTTAGAATCAGCCCACCGAGGATGAATGGTGCCGGAGGCATCTTATGTCTGATATGGTTGAAGTCGTTATCGATAGTATCCGGGTCAGCTTGATCTCACAACAGCGGATCGTCATCCTGCGTGAGGTGGATGCAGATCGCTACCTACCCATTTGGATTGGCATCTACGAAGCTGAAGCTATCGCCCTGGCACTACAAGATGTCGAGGTCGCCCGTCCCCTTACCTGGGATTTGCTCAAAAATATATTCACCATTATGGACGCCCGTATCCTACGCGTGGAAGTAACTTCGTTGCATGATGATACATATTACGGTAACATCGTTGCTGAAGTTGATGGTCGGAATATTGACATTGACTCACGTCCATCCGATGCGATTGCCTTAGCGGTGCGAGCCCATGTGCCCATCCTGGTTTCTCGTCCGATCCTCGACTCGGTCGGTGTGATCCCTGAAGAGGATATCCAGGAAAGCACCGAAGAACCGGGGCAGAAGAGTGAAACTCCTGCTTCAGAAATCAATGAGGAGAATTTATCGGTATTTGAAGACTTCCTTGAAAACCTTGATATTGATGATGAAGATAAAGGTGATCAGGAAGATGACGAAGATAAGAAAAAACCATCCAAGTAACAATTGATCATCTGAGAGCAAGAGCACAAAAACGTGATATCCGGTTGTTATAACCCATTTGTACAAATCCGTGAAAATAGAGCATGAGCGACGTACTATCTTTTGATGATGCTCCTGCACCGGCCCCACAGGTAGTGCCCCACAGCCGAGAAGCTGAAGAGGCTGTCTTAGGCGCGGTCTTGATTAATCCTGAAGCGTACTATGAAGTCTCCCAGTTCCTGCGCCCGGAAGACTTCTATATCCTGCGTCATCGCTGGCTGTGGGAATCGTTCATGCGCCTGCAGGAACGTCGAGCACCGATCGATTTTCTAACTGTAGTCGAAGAGCTTGACCAGGTTGGGCAACTAAATGAGGTGGGTGGACCTGTCTATATCACCACTCTGATCAACAACGTTCCTTCGTCATTGCACGCTGAAGCTTACGGGCGCATCATCGAACAAACCGCTATCCGGCGCCGCATGTTGGAAGCTGCCAACCAGATTGCCAAGCTGGCTTACCAGGAGGAAAACCGCCTGGAAGCCGTCATGGATGAAGCTGAAAAAGCTATCTTTGGCGTTAGTGAACGGCGCATGACGCGTGACATCCAGCCCATCAAGACCGTCCTGAGTGATTACTACAGCCGGATCGACCAGCTCTCTAAGCGAGATGAAGAGACTCTCGGTGTTCCCACCGGTTTTATTGACCTGGATCGCTTGCTGGGTGGTTTGCAGTCATCTGACTTCCTGATCATCGCCGGGAGACCGGGCACCGGTAAAACTTCATTCATGCTCTCCGTGGCTAAGAATGCCGCTTTGATTCATAAAAAACACATCGCAATTTTCAACCTGGAAATGTCCAATGAACAGTTGGCACAACGTCTGATCGCCCAGGAAACCGGGATCGATTCACACCACCTGCGCACTGGTAAGCTCAGCGATGATGAATGGTCACTGTTCGCCCAGGCCATCGAAGTACTGAACGACACGATGATTTTCCTGGATGACACCCCCGGTCTGACGCCCATCCAGCTGCGCACAAAATGCCGCCGTTTGCACATGGAATTCAACCTCGACCTGATCCTGGTCGATTATCTGCAATTGATGAGCGGCGGCGTCCGTTCTGAAAACCGGACTCAGGAAGTCTCGTTTATCTCACGTAATATGAAGATCCTGGCCCGCGAGCTTAACGTCCCCGTTCTCGCCGCTGCCCAGCTATCGCGTGCCATCGAGCAGCGTGCCGATAAGGAGCCCCAGCTGTCTGACTTGCGTGAGTCGGGCAGCCTTGAGCAGGATTCAGATGTCGTCATGTTCATCAACCGGCCGGAATTGTACGAAAAAGACACGCTCAAGCGCCACTTGGTGCAGATCAAAATCGCCAAACACCGCAATGGACCGGTAGGGAATATCGAGCTGGTCTTCCGCGAAAACCTTACCAAGTTTGAAAATGCTGCTACTCAAATCATCGACCTGCGGAAGATCTAGCCATGACCTTTCCTGGCTTTCCTGAAGATATCACCAACCAAATCCGCATCCCAGAACAATTCTTTCGTCATGTTCTGCTGCATATCGAAAACCTGCCTGAGTTAAAACTGAGCTTATATATCTTCTGGCGCCTCGAGCGCATGGAAGGTCCGTTTCACTACGTCCGTTTTTCAGACTTAATCAAGGACAAACAGCTGGTCGGATCCATGGTAAAAGATCCAGCCAAAGCGCGCACCTCGATCAAAACTGCCCTCAGTCGTGCCGTCAAGCATGGCACGCTTCTCCAGGCTGATACTTCCACGGATAATGGTCAGGATACGATCATCTGCCTGAATTCTCCCAAAGGGCAGGCAGCTGTTGCTGCCATCCAGCGCGGCGAGTGGCGCATGACGGACAGTTTAAAACAGCCAATTGAGTTCTATCCTGAGCAGCCGAATATATTTCAGCTGTATGAAGCGAATATCGGTCCACTGACGCCATTGATCGCCGATGCACTTCGGGATGCCGAGAAAACCTATCAGGCTGATTGGATTGAGGATGCGTTCCTCATCGCAGTCGAACGTAATAAGCGCAATTGGCACTATATCGAAGCCATCCTGCACCGCTGGCAGGAAGGAGGACGTGATGACCGAAAAGATCAGCAGGATCGATTCAACGCTGAAGAAGCTCGCCGAAAATACCGAGAGTGGGAAAAATGAGCCATCCCCCGAGGTGAGTGAGGCTGAATACTACGCTCCAACTGACCTGGCCGGTGACATTAATTGTCCCTATTGTCATGGCTTGGGATACCTTCGCCGCGACCTGCCCATCGGTCACCCCGATTTTGGCCGGCTGCAGATTTGCTCCTGCCGCCAGGGACAGGTCTCCCAGCAAATCCACCAGCGCTTGTTCTCCATCAGCAACCTGGATAACCTGAACCACCTGACCTTCGAGAATTTCCAGCCGCGTGGTCGGGTGGGTATGGGGCCCTGGCAGGCTGATTCACTCGAGCGCGCCTATAACCAAGCCCAGCAGTTTTCCCAACATGCAGATGGTTGGCTGCTCCTTCAGGGTGGTTTCGGCTGTGGCAAAACCCACCTGGCTGCTGCCATTGCCAACTTCACCGTCAGCCTGGGTGTGCCTACCCTGTTCATCACCGTCCCCGATTTACTGGATGCCCTGCGCTTCGCTTATGACAACCCTGAAAGCACCTTCGAAGAGCGCTTTGAGGAGATCCGCACTGCCCCCCTGCTCATCATGGACGATTTTGGTACCCAGAATGCCACTGCCTGGGCGCAGGAAAAGCTGTTCCAGATCCTGAACTACCGCTACATCAACCGCCTGCCGCTGGTGGTGACCACCAACCTGCTGCTGGAACAGATCGAAGGGCGCATCCGCTCACGTCTCGAAGACCCTGAGCTGGTCACACGCGTCTTCATTCAGGCGTCTGATTTCCGCCGTCCAGCGGATGACTCGATCCATTCTGACCTGTCGTCCCTGGCAATGCACCACGAACAGACCTTTAGCAACTGGGATGACCGCCAATTGGAAAATCTATCCCCTGAAGAGTGTAAAAGCCTGGAAAAAGCGCTCAAAACCGCCATCGAATATGCCCGTGCACCCAACGGCTGGCTGGTATTGGCCGGGATTTACGCTTGTGGAAAGACCCACCTGGCCGCCGCAATTGCCAATTCACGCGCCGATATCGGTCAGCCACCCATGCTCATCAGCGTCGCTGACCTGCTGGACCATCTCCGGGCCACTTTTAGCGCCACCAGCTCGGTCAGCCTCGACCGCCGCTTCGAAGAGATCCGCAACGCCCCCCTGCTCATTCTGGATGCTCTGGGAGAACAGTCCCCCACCCCATGGGCGAATGAGAAGCTTTTCCAGCTGATCGATTACCGCCACCTCAACAAGCTACCCACTGTAATCACCACGGCTAAGTTCCTGGATGCACTGGACCCGCGCATCCTCAGCCGTATCCATGACACCCGCTTGTGTACCATTTGTCTGATTGATGCCCCAGGCTATACCGGTGGCCATTCCAAGACCCCCAAGCGACAAAAACGGATGCGATGACTTATTCAGAAGGTTGAGTAAGTAGACGGCGGGTGAACACCCGCCGTTTTGATTCTCACCAGTGGTGCTTTATCTCCATCCCTATCGAGAGAGTGGATATGAACAATATTCTATGAGATAAGCGATGATACTCATTGACACCAATCTAATCCTGCGTTATTATATCTAAATTATCATATATAACTCGGCCTTGAAAGGAAGAATAATGGCACGTCTCCCATCCACCCGGTTCCAAATCGATCAACCGTATCTATTGGGTCTTGACCCGCTCCAGACCGGCTTAAGGTCGACATGATCGCCAGCCTGGTGCTTTCCCTGCGTGAAGGACTTGAAGCCGCCTTGATCATCGGGATCGTCTTGGGGGCATTGCGGCAGACGGGACGCTCTGATCTCAACCGCTCTCTCTGGGCAGGTGTGGTCAGCGCATCCGTTGTCAGTATGCTAGCAGTATTACTGTTGCGTCGGGTCGATCAAGAGCTTAAGGGAACGGCGGAGCAAATATTTGAAGGAGTAACTTTTCTTCTGGCAGCTGGTGTGTTGACGTGGATGATCTTCTGGATGCGTCGCCAGGCAGGTAACATAAAATCAGACCTGGAAGGCAAAGTGAGTCGAGCCTCGCGTGGGCAAGGCGGGGGAGCGTTATACTTCCTGGCTTTCATCGCCGTGCTCAGGGAGGGCATCGAGCTCGCCCTGTACCTGACTGCTTCCTCACTGACCTCGACCGGTATCCAGACTGTGCTCGGGACATCCATTGGACTACTTGGTGCGGGGCTATTAGGCTACCTGCTCTACACCACCACCCTAAAGCTTAACCTGCAGCGTTTCTTCCAAGTGACCTCGGTGATTCTCATCCTGTTTGCTGCCGGCTTGATTGCCCATAGCGTCGCTGAATTTAACGAAGCTGGCATTATTCCGGCGGTGATCAGTCCGATTTGGAATCTCAACCCATTACTAAACGATCAATCTATCGTTGGCATTCTCGCCAGTACCCTGTTCGGATATCACGGTAGCCCGTCCCTCACCGAAGCCGTCAGTTATGCAGTTTATATTTTGGCAGCCCTGCTGATTTTTATTAAGCCCAGAAATTTGCAACCGACTTAAATCACTGCTCGCGCCTCACCCACTTTTCCATCCCCTCCGGATACTGGTAACTCTCCAGCATATCAAGCAAACTTTCCGGCTGCTCGGCACACACAAATAAAGCGTTATGCTCTGTGTATATGAATCCTTCTTTACGCGCATGCTCGATGACAGTCAATAAAGGGTCGAAATAATGCCGGTCATTCAATATCCCCACAGCCTTATGATGCAAGCCGATTTGTGCCCAGGTGAGGATTTCGAACAGCTCCTCAAACGTCCCATAACCCCCGGGCAAGGCGATGAATGCATCGGATATTTCCGCCAGGCGCTGTTTTCGAGTGTGCATGCCTTCCACGATCTCCAGCCGCGTGAGTCCCTGGTGCATGAGCATTGGGGTGGCGAACAGCTTGGGGATTACACCTATCACCTCACCACCACTATCCAGTGCACCATCCGCTACCGCGCCCATCATACCAGTGCTACCAGCACCATAAGCAAGCGTCAGGCCGCGCTTGGCAATTACCCTTCCCATCTCACGCGCAGATTGAAGGTAGGCTTCGCTCATCTTATCCGAAGAACCGCAGTACACACACACCGTTTTCATGAACTTTATCCAATCATTGACAGTAGAAGAATTGCGCAATTATAGCATTGATGAGAATGCCTCAATGCGTACACCTTTAAACGGCTTCGATCGGCTATTCTCTGTTAAAAACCTCAGTAAATCTATGTTCGCAATCCTCATAATGCTTTACAATTATGAATATACTCTCGTTCTTCTTTTCAGGAAGGAAGTGTGCTTTTATGCCAACCGTTGAACTTTCGCACGTCAGTAAATCATTCGGCGCGTTGAAAGCCGTCGATGACGTCTCTTTCAATGTTGAAAAAGGTGAAATATTCGGCTTACTCGGCCCCAATGGTGCAGGTAAGACCACCGCCATCCGCGTGCTGCTAGACATCTTCAAACCTGATTCGGGTGAAGTGAGCATCCTGGGCGGTCCGATGACGGAAGCCAAGAAGGATAAGATTGGCTACATGCCCGAAGAACGCGGCATGTACCAGGATATACCGCTGGACCGCTGCCTGATCTATTTAGGTACACTCAAAGGACTTTCAACTGTAGATGCTCAGGGCAGGATTTCAAGCTATCTTGAGAAGTTCGATCTTGAATCTTCGCGCCATAAGAAAGTCAAGGAGCTGAGCAAAGGCATGCAGCAAAAAGCTCAGCTCATCACAACCCTGATCCATGAACCGGAGCTGATCATCATCGATGAGCCTTTCAGCGGTCTGGACCCTATCAACACTCAGATGGTAAAAGACTTACTGCGCGAGCAGCGCGACAAAGGTGTCACCATCCTTATGTCCACCCACCAGATGCATCAAGTAGAGGAATTGTGCGACCGCATCGTGTTGATTGACCATGGACGTACCATATTATATGGAGGCCTGGATGAGATCCGTCATCAATTTTCAGGTCACGCGGTCATCGTCGGCACACACAATGCGCTACCCGAACTGCCAGGCGTGGAGAACATAGAGAGACATAACTCATCTGCATACCGGCTGACACTCGCCTCTTCAACTAGTACACAACAAATCCTTCGTAAACTGGTTGAAAGTGGAGTTGAAATCGACCAATTTGAGATCGCCGCGCCTACACTGGACGAGATCTTCATCCGTGTTGTACAGCAGGATGAACAGAAGTTAGGAGAGATGGTATGAACAAATTCTGGCGAATTGCCTGGCAAGAGTATTCCAGGCATGTGTTCCGCAGGCGCTTCCTATTTGCCTTGTTCAGTTTTCCAGCTCTCCTGATTTTAATGGTGGGGCTGATCCTCGTCGTGGTTTCGATGCAATCCAGCTCGACCCCCATCGGTTATGTAGACAATTCAGGGATACTGGCAAATCCTGTCCCACAGCCTCATGTCAAGTGGCCTGATCGTATTACACCTATGCTGGCTTACACTGATAAGGCGAGCGCACAGGCGGATCTAGAAGCTGGGAAGTTACAGGCATACTTCATAATATCGGCAGACTACTTGCAGACAGGTCAGGCTGATGAAGTCTATAAAAATGAACCCAAGGGAATGTCGGTCCAACAATTTAATGCCTTTTTGACTTCCAACTTGATGGCAAGTCAACCGCCAGATATAGCAAACCGGATCATCAATGGGAACAAACTTATCGTGCAATCCGCAGATAACAGTCGTGGAACAACTGAGGACCGCATACTCAACGTCATCTTGCCGATTGTCGCCGGGATCCTTTTCATCATTGCCATGAGCACCACTTCCGGCTACCTGATGCAAGCTGTGGTAGAGGAAAAGGAAAACAGGACCATGGAGATCATGGTCACTTCCGTCTCTCCCAATCAGCTAATGACCGGAAAAACCTTGGCAGATATTGCAGTTGGTTTTACGCAGCTGCTCGTATGGGTACTATTCGTAGCAATTGCCCTCGTAATCGGGAAAAACTATATACCCCAAATGAGTAATGTAAAATTTTCGGGAGAAACTATTGCATTGCTGGCTGCGGTGATGATACCTGCTTTTATTATGATCAGTGGACTGATGGCGGCAGTCGGGGCAACGGTATCAGAAGCGAGCGAAGGACAACAAATTGTTGGTCTCTTCACCATACCTCTTTGGCTGCCCTTCTTCTTTTTTGCTACCTTACTCGAAAATCCAAACAGCCCTCTGGCAATCATCCTAAGTTTCTTCCCCCTGACTGCCCCAATGACCATTGCCCTGCGCATTGGGTTATCGAGCGTTCCCGAATGGCAATTAATTACCTGTGTGATCATCCTGGTCCTCTCCGCCATTGGTGCTGTTTGGCTAGCCGGGCGTGCCTTCCGAATGGGCATGCTGCGTTATGGTCAACGTCTGCGCTGGAAAGAAGTTTTTAGCCGACAAAGAGTGTGATCTATGAAAAAGACATTTTTAATCTTAAGAAACGAGATCATCACCATTCTCTCACGCCCATCATTCCTGTTTGCCATGTTTGGCATTCCTTTAATCGGGGCGGTGGTGTTCATTGCCGCTTCCCAGTTGAACAAGGGCAACCCGGCCCAAAACGTGTTAACCCAGCTGATCAGCAACCCACAGACCACCCAGGCTGAAGGCTATGTGGACCTGGGGGGTATGATCAAGGAAATCCCAGCCTCGGTTCAGCCCGGCTTGTTGATCGCATATCCAGATGAAACCAGTGCCAGCCAGGCATTGGCAAAGGGTGAAATCTCAGCTTATTACGTCATTCCTCAAGATTACATCCAATCGGGAGAGATCACCAATATCCGCTCGAATTTTAACCCCCTGTTGGGATCTGGGCAATCCTCCCTGCTTGAGTGGATTTTGCGTGTCAATCTGCTGAAGGGCAACATTCAGCTGGCTACACTTGTTAGCGATCCTACCCAGCATGCCAACAAGGTGCCGCTTTCTCCAACACCTCAGCGGGATGAAAATAACATGCTAACGTTCTTCCTGCCCTATGGGGTAACCATGCTGTTCTACATCATCATCCTTAGCACTGCCAGCCTGCTGCTCAGCAGTGTTGCTAAGGAAAAGGAGAACCGTATGATGGAGATCCTGCTGGTCTCGGTCACTCCGCGCCAGCTGTTAACTGGTAAGATCGTTGCCTTAGGACTCGTCGGGTTGCTCCAGACTATAGTCTGGGTTGGAACGGGGCGGATACTATTAGCCAGGGGTGGAACAGCCTTCAACCTCCCCATTGCGTTCCAGCTGCCGCCCTCCTTCCTGGTCTGGGGAGTCATATTCTTCCTGCTGGGTTATGCTGTCTACGCCAGTTTGATGGCCGGCTTGGGTGCACTGGTCCCTAACCTGCGTGAGGCCACCCAGGCAACGATAGTGGTCATCTTCCCATTGATCATCCCCATATTCCTGCTTAGCATCCTGATCAATGATCCGAACGGTCCGATCGCCACCATATTGAGCATATTCCCCCTCACCGCGCCGGTGGCCATGATGACGCGCCTTTCTGCTGGCAACGTTCCTCTCTGGCAAACTTCGCTTTCGGCAATTCTATTGGTTATCACTGCTCTGCTCGTGATACGTTCCGTCGCACGCATGTTCCGTGCACAGACAATCTTATCCGGCCAGCCCTTCAGCCGTAAGTTGTTCTTTAGTGCCTTGCTTGGACGGCAATAGCTAGCTCCTGGTACAACCAGAAGTCAGTTCATGACTGTCACCCATCCCCCCTTTTTGAAAACACTCCCCTCACTCACGAGTGGGTGAGGGGCTGGGGGTGTATGTAAATAAATTAATTCCAGACCTTTTCGGGAAATATAATCCCAAGATTATGCTTCCAACCAGATGGTCACCGGTCCATCGTTGACAATTTCAACCTGCATGTGTGCTCCAAACTCTCCCGTCTGGGTGGGCACCCCCAACTCACCCAGCAGATGGGTAAATCGTTCTACCAGGGGTCGGGCAGCCTTGGGTAGAGCGGCATCGGTGAAGGATGGCCGCCTGCCTTTGCGAGTGTCGGCATACAGGGTGAACTGCGACACCACGATCGCCTGACCCCCTACTTCCAACAGCGACCGGTTCATCTTCCCCTGTTCGTCTTCGAAAATGCGCAGGTGGGCAAGTTTATCGGCGAGCAGTCGTGCCTGTTCTTCTCCATCTCCTGGACCAATCCCCAGAAGGATCACCAAACCCACGCCGATCTCAGCCACTGCGTGACCCGCTACCAGCACCCTGCCGGATTTTACCCGCTGTAAAACTATCCGCATACCATTCTCGTTTTCATGGAATCTGGCGTAGTGCAAACGCCACAGCCGCCGCCCACGCCAATATTTTAAATTTTCCCTGCGCAGGGGCTGATTCGAGCTCGTCCCGGGTCATGACTACGATCTCTTGTTTTTCCAGATCATCGCTGTCAATCAGGTAAACCTGACGAGCATAGCGCGCCAGGAACAAGTATCCCGTGGCGACTCCCCGGTTTGGGTCAACCAGGAATGTTCCCAAGTCCACCCAGTCTTCCGAGACATAACCGGTTTCTTCCCGCAGCTCGCGTTGGGCAGCAGCCAGGGGAGCTTCTCCTGGCTCAATATAGCCGCCTACCACTGCCAACATGGGTCCAGCGACTGCGTATTTTCGCTGCTTGAAACACAGGAACTGACCGGTCTCGGTTTCCACAACCACATTGATGTAATCGGGAGTTTTGATCCAGGTCCAATCAGGAATGATACGACCATCCGGCAGCACAACCTCGTGGTATTCAACCACCAGCCAGGGTGATTGGTCAAATACTGTGCGTCGGGAAAGGGTTTCCCAGGCTCGCATGGTTACCTCAGGGCAGCCCTACCGCCTGCCGCACTTCCACCATGGTCTGCTCGGCGATCTTGCGAGCCCGCCTGGCACCATCATCCAGCACATCCTGCACGTAGCTTGGGTCTTTCGCCAGCTCATTGCGCCGCTCACGGAAAGGTGCCAAGTGTGCGTTCAGGTTTTTAGCATACAGCATTTTGCAGTCCACGCAGCCAATCCCCGCCCGCCGGCATTCTCGGTCGACCAAGGCGATATCCTCCGGTGATGAGAATATCTTGTGCATGGTGAACACATTGCAGATGTCTGGGTTGCCTGGGTCGCTGCGCAGGATGCGGTGTGGATCTGTCATCATCATCTTCACGCGCTTGATGGTCTCTTCCGGCGTGGCGGCTATCTCGATATGGTTGTTGAGGCTCTTGCTCATCTTTTCCACGCCATCAATCCCCAACACCTTCGGAATCTCGGTGTTTTTCATCTGCGGCTCGATCAGCACATTGGTGTTATACCTGAAGTTGAATGATCGCACCGTCTCGCGGGCGTACTCCAGGTGAGGCGCCTGGTCGATCCCAACCGGCACGACGTTGGATTTGTACAGCACGATATCCGCTGTCATAAGCACCGGGTAACCCACCAAGCCATAATTCACGTTGTTCGGCTGCTGGCGAACCTTTTCCTTGAAGGTCGGTAGGTCAGTCAATTTGCCCAGCGGTGATACCATTGAAAGGATCAGGTGCAGCTCTGCCACCTGGGATACGTGTGATTGGATAAAAATGATCGTTTCCTCCGGGCGGATGCCTGCTGCCAGGAAGTCCAGTGCCATATCAATCGTGTTTTGGCGCAGGTTGAGTGTATCCTCCACCGTGGTCAGGGCATGCAGATCAACGATACAGTACACGCAGTCATACTCATCCTGTAATGCCACATAATTCTTGATCGCACCCAGATAATTTCCCAGGTGCTGCTTCCCGGTGGGTCGTGCCCCTGAAAATACGCGTCCCTTCTTAGTTTGAACCATAAATACTCCTATATATCACTGGTGTCATCAAGGTCTTCGGTTTTTGAAACCCGCAGCCTAGCAAACGATCCCTGTGAGCGTGGTGCGCAGAGAACGTTCTTTGTCCAATGTGGCAATCTCCTACAGACATAATAAATCAATCATGAGCCTAACAATATTGGGCATGTTTGTTTGCTGGAGATTAGAATTCATTCCTTCCGTTAACGCCATGGGGATATTGCAATGATAATAATATGTTATTTTTCCTTCAAATACTTCCTCACCAGCTCAGTAATCTCACCCGGCTCAGAGTGCCGGTGAGTCTCCAGCTTGGAATACAGCAGTTTCCCATTGATCGAAAACTCAAACCGCCCTCCATCCGATGGCAACAGAGTGAGGGATTCAATCTCCGGCTCAAATTCATTCATCAATTCTGCTGCCAGACCGACAGCTCTATCGGTGTAGTGTCAGACGGCACAGTAAACCAGGTTGATTTTCATTAACATCTAGATACCTCCAGATATTCAAGAATAAACACCCCCGCCGGTGATGCGACGGGGGTGAAAAAGCCAGCTTCACTTCAGGTACAGTCAGTGCCAACGATACCTTTTGCCCGGCTAACGGTGGCAGCTCCGGCGCAGGCTACACCCCATCGGGTTTCACCTTGCAGCTCCGAGGTCCATTCAGCGCAGGCGTTCAGGCGGGTTTTGCAGCCTCTACCGCTCTCTGGTCAGCCGCTTCCACGCTTACTCGTCCTCATCATCGCTTTTTGCTATATTCGCAAATAGTATATCATAAATGGAATTGAGGGAAATAATTTTCATTAACTCGTCTCGAACAATGATAAACATGATCTCTTGATAACGATGATTTTTTATCAAAGTGTTCATGGCAAATCATTCAAATCATAGTCCAGACAGATCTTCCTAATCATAGTCATCATTTAATCAAATAAATCATAGTTCAGACAATCATTCTAATCACGGTCAGAATTTCCCTATTGACTCTCACCTTAAAATATGCTAAGATACTTACATACTGAAAGTAAGTATTACATCTTGTAAGTAACTTGCTAGGTCCTATAAAACCCATGACCTACCGCCTCACCATCACCTCTGCCGCCATGCGCGACATCAACCGCTCGGCTATCCTGGAGATCATTCGCCGAGAAAGCCCCATCTCCCGCAGCATCATCGCCGAACGGTTAGGCGTCAGCCTGCCCACCGTCATGCGCATCGTGGATGACCTCATCTCCGAAGGCTTCGTCCGCCTGCAAGGTGGCACCGAGTGGAGCGGAGGCCGCCGGCGCCCCTTGCTCGAATTTGATGCTGAAGGTCACCTCGTCATCGGTGTTGACATGGGAGGCACAAAAATCTTCGGCGCCCTCTCCGACCTGGGCGGCACCATCCTCGACGAAGTGAACATAGCCCGTCACGGCTCCTCCGGTGAAGACAGCTTCAACCGCCTCACTACGCAAATCGACACCCTGCTCGCCAGCCCTAAGCTGGATGGTCGGCTGGTGCACGGTATCGGTGTGGGCGCTCCCGGGATCACCCTGCACACGCCGGGCATCGTCACCTGGGCTAACACCCTCCACTGGAAAAACTTTCCCCTCAAAGCCCGCCTTAGCGAGCGCTATCCCTACCCCATCACTGTCGATAACGATGTCAACCTGGCCGCCCTGGGTGAGCTGTGGTTCGGCGCCGGTCAAAACGTGCAGAATATGGTCATGGTTGCCATCGGCACCGGCATAGGTGCCGGCATTATCATCGATGGTGCGCTTTACCGTGGTGCCAGCGAAGCCTCCGGTGAGATTGGCAACATGCTCCCCGGGGGCGAATTCCTGGGTCGTAACTTCGAGGATTTCGGCGCTCTCGAAAGTGTGGCTTCTGGCACGGGCATCGCAGACCGGGCACGCGCTATCCTCAAAGTGTCCCGCAGCAGCGATGCATTGGATAGCCTGACCTCTGAAGACGTCTTCGAGGCTGCCAAGCAGGGTGAGACATGGGCTTGCACGATCATCAATGAAACGGTGGACTACCTTGCCATCGCCATCGCCAACCTGGCGGTTGCCTTCGACCCCGAGCTGATCGTCCTGGGCGGCGGCGTTTCGGGTTCTGCTGATATGCTCGTCGAGCCCATCCTCAAGCGCATGCAGGGCACCATCCCCACCCTGCCAAAACTCGTCGTATCCAGCCTCGGCTTGCGAGCCGGGGTGATGGGAGCCATTACTAACGTGCTCCACAATACTTCCAACTTTTACGTCGTCCATAAACTTTCATAAGCCCAACCAAGACAGCCTAAGGAGGTGTGCTGCGAGTGATAATTAAACCTGCTAGTGTCGATATCCACAAAAATTGAAATAAATAAAACAGAAAAGAGGAGAATTATGCGTATCTTAAGTAAAATCATTTTGTGTGCTGTGGTACTGATCATCGCCATTGGTGCGGTGGGCTGCCAGCCCAAGTCGACCTCCGGTCCCGTGACCATCCATGTATTGACTCAGGATCAGGCCGGTATGAAACCAGCTGAGATCGATCAAATAGCCCGAGACTTCGAAGCCCTGAACCCTGACATTAAAGTGGTCATGGAATATCTTGGGTATGATTACATCCACGACAAGATCGTCACCGGTATGGCCGCTACACCCCCGGCTTATGATGCATCCATGGTCGATGTTATCTGGCCGGACCAGTTCATTAAGGCCGGGTATCTCCTGGATGTGACCGATCGAGTCACTGCAGATATGAAATCCGGTATTATCCCAGCCTCATGGAATGGTGTCACCCGTAATGGCAAGATTTATGGAATGCCCTGGTTGATGGATGTGAAGTACTTCATGTACAACAAAGACATCCTGTCCAAAGCCGGCTTCGCCAATCCCCCCGCCACCTGGGAGGAGTTAGTCGATCAGGCAACCGTCATCAAGCAGAAAGGGCTGGCTGAATTCCCCATCATCTGGTCATGGAATCAAAAAGAAGGTGTGGTGTGTGATTTCACCGTGCTGTTGTATGGGAACGGTGGCACTTTCATGGATTCCACCGGCAAACCGGCGTTCAATAACGAAAAGGGCATTCAGGTGCTCACCTGGATGAAGCAAACCCTCGATTCTGGCCTCAGCAACCCCAGCTCGATTTCCTCTGACGAAGGCATGGTGCGGGACGATTTCATCGCTGGCAAGTCGGCTTTCGCGGTGAACTGGCTAAACCAGTACGCCGATTCGAACAATCCTACCAATTCACTGATTGTGGGTCAGGCTGCCTTCGCACCCATGCCCATTTTCACCGCTGGAGCGACCGCTGGCGTCAAGGGTTCCAGTGTGGATGGCTCGAGCTCTTTTGCCATTATGGCCACCACTCCATACCCCGATCAGGTCTGGAAATTCCTGGTCTATCTGACCAGCAATGAAGTGCAGACCAAATTTTCAGCAGAGATGCTGCCTATCTGGTCGGCAGACTACCAGGGTGAGGCGCTGAACACGCTGTTAGCAGCCACACCTAACAACCCGGTCACCGTCCCCGCATTCCAGGCGCAGTTCCCCTTCGCCAATGAACGGCCTACCGTGGCTTATTATAACGAAGCTTCGGCAGCCCTCCAGTTGGCGATCCAGGAAGCCCTTACCGGGGTCAAGAGTCCCCAGCAGGCGCTGGATGATGCCGCTGCCACCTGGGTTTCCCTGGCCGGTAAATAACCCTCACGTCTATCGATTGGGTGGATTTGCTCTTCCGGGCAAATCCACCCAAAGTTTTTGATATGAGCGCCACTTCTCCAGCCCTTCCTCCCCGCAAGCTCTCCCTGCGCCAGCGCGACAACCGCACTGCCTGGCTGCTCGTCATCCCCGCCCTGCTAATCATCCTGGGGGTTACGCTGTGGCCGATCATCTACACCTTCATTTTGAGCTTCTACTTTGCACCCACCGGCATCAACCAGGTGCGCACATTCCTCGGCCTGGGGAACTACCTGGAGATGCTCAAGGACGCTACGTTCTGGGCGACCATCGGGCGCACTTTGTACTTTACCGTGGCATCAGTCAGCCTCGAAATGGTCATCGGGATGGGCGTCGCACAGCTGATCCACTCGCACCCGGTTGGATGGAGATTCCTGCGCTTTGCCCTGATTATCCCCTGGGCCGTCCCGACCATCGTCAACGGTTCCATGTGGCGCTGGATTTACAGCGCTGATTTCGGTGCCTTGAACGGCCTGTTATCCCAATTGGGGTTTATCAAGCATTACATCGCCTGGCTCACATTGCCTAATATGGCCATGCCGCTGGTGATCCTGGCGGACGTCTGGCACATGATGCCGTTCGTCGCACTGATCCTCCAGGCTGCCCTGGCTACTCTGCCCATCGAGATGGAAGAGGCTGCTGCCGTCGATGGCGCCAACGCCTTCCAGCGCTTCTGGAGCATCCGCCTGCCGCTATTGCGTCCGGCCATCCTGGTGGCGCTCATCGCCCGCACGGTAGATGCCTTTCGCGTTTTTGATATCGTCTACATCATCACCAACGCCGGTCCCGCTAACAAGACCCTCACCATCACTTATCTCACCTACCTGAACTCCTTCCCATGGGGCAAGCAGGGCACCGGCGCTGCACTCTCCTTCCTGATCTCCGTCTTTACCATCAGCATGGCACTCATTTTTATCAAGTTCCTATACCACCCTGAGGAGAACCAGTAATGTATTACCGCCGAAACCTCCGCAAGGTGCTGTTGTTCCTCCTCACCCTGCCTGTATATTTCTTTATCTTCTTCCCCATCCTGTGGCTGCTTAGCGCCAGCCTATCCAACCAGGTGGACTTGTATGCCATCCCCATGCATTGGATCCCCACACACCCCACCCTGCAGAACTATCTGGATATCATCTTCCCCAACCTGGCCGCTTCATCGGTGCCGCGCACGTTTGCTGTGAGCCTGCTTAACTCGTTCAAAGTGGCCTCAGCTGTCACCATCATCGCCATTGTGGTGGGCAGCCTGGCGGCCTACGCGCTGGTGCGCATCCCATTCAAAGGCAGCCGCAACATCCTGCTGTTGTTTATCGCTACCCGCATGGTTCCAGAGGTCTCGCTGATCCTGCCGCTATTCATCCTGGCGTCCCGTCTGCAAATGATCAACAAGCCCAGCGTGCTTATCGTCACGTATTTAAGTTTCTGCCTGCCCTATGCCATCTGGATGCTGGCGGCCTTTTTCCAAACCGTCCCTATCGAGCTAGAAGACGCGGCGCGCATCGACGGCTGCTCGCGCCTGGGAATCCTGTTTCGCATTGTGATGCCCATCGCCGTGCCGGGTCTCGTCTCCACCGCCATGTTCACTTTCCTGCTGGCGTGGGACGAGTTCTTCTACGCCCTAATCTTTACCAGCACCCTGGCTGCTAAGACCGTTCCGGTAGCGATGGCTGAATTTGTCGGTAGATATGCGACGAACACCACCGGAATGATGGCGGGAGGCATCATCGCAGCCCTGCCCCCCATCTTCCTAGCTCTCGTTTTCCAGCGCTATATCATTAGCGGTATGACTGCCGGGGCGGTGAAGGGGTGAAAAACGCCTTTGTAAGCCAAAGGACAATTAGCTAGTTCCCACGCGATAGTTGTAAGATTGTTATTATGACTTAGCTTGTAGAGACAACCCGGCGGGGCGTCTCTACATGAGAATTCTGTAGAAATACTAGGAGCTTCCTGACCAAGACCTACTTGGGCAGCTGACCCATCAATCCCATCACCCAGCGGTGGGGCTTGTGGAAGAACTTCATCGGTTGAGCAAACATCATGATGCACTTGCCATACACCACGCTCATCCCGTTATCCTGGCAAAATTGGATCGTCTCGCGCGACTCCGCCCCTTGCTGCAGCCAGATACGGTTTATTCCTGCCTCATGGGCTTCCTGCACCACCTTCACTGCTTGGGCAGGTGGGACCACCACCAACACACCCTCCACCGGTTCGGGCAAAGCCTTGAAGCTCGTATAACTCTGCTGACCTTCGATGATCTCCCCGCTCGGATGGACAATAAACATCTTATAATCCTTTTCTTTGAGGTCTTTTAAGGCAGCATTGCCAAACTTATTCTTATCGGTACGCGATACCCCCACGATTGCCAGGGTATGCTGGGCTAGGAAATCCTCAATCATGGCTTTTGTGATCATATAGTCCTCCTCTTATTAAAAATAATGTGGATCAAGCTGGATATTATCATAAAATTTCGCAACGTGAAGATGCTTTAATATTGAGAGTGTTCAGCCTACCCGGGCAATCAAAAGATTAAAATCATTGCTTGCACTCATCCCTGATTATGCTACAATTTATCCACAATCAGGAGGAAATATGAACGCCAATTTGGATGTTCGTCCATCTCCTATCGCCGGGCAGTGGTATCCGGGTGACCCGAAGCGCCTGTCCGCGAGCGTGGACCAATATATTCAGGAAGCAAAGCTACCAGAATTAGACGGTGAGGTCGTCGCCATCGTGGCGCCACACGCCGGTCACCTGTATTCTGGTCCGGTGGCAGGCTACGCCTTCGCCGCCCTGCGCGGGCTTAACCCAAACCTGGTGGCGGTCGTCTCACCCATGCACTACCCATATGAAGAGCCACTGCTCACCACTGCCCACCAGGCTTATGCCACTCCGCTGGGTATCATTCCCGTGGATATCGCAGCCGTGCAGACGCTCAATGTAATGCTTGAACAGGCGCTGGGCTATGGGCTGGCGAGGGTCAAGCGCGACCGTGAGCACTCGCTGGAGATCGAGCTGCCCTTCCTGCAGCGTGTGCTTGAACAGGAATTCCAACTGCTGCCGGTGATGGTGCGTGAACAAAGCCACCGCGCCACACGCCTGCTCGGGGAGTGCCTGGCGAAAGTGCTAACTGGCCGAAATGCCTTGCTCGTCGCCAGCACCGATCTGTCTCACTTTTACCCGCTGAAGATCGCCAACCAGCTGGATGCAGAGATGCTGCGCTGCATCGAGTCGTTCGAACCCGATTCAGTGATCAACGCTGAGGAGGAAGGTCGTGGCTTTGCCTGCGGTATGGGTGCCCTGGCAGCTGTGCTGTGGGCGGCAAAGGAGCTTGGTGCGAACACGGTCAAGATCCTCAAGCACGCTACCTCGGGTGATATCACCGGCGACACCTCCCAGGTGGTGGGATATGGCGCCGCCGTGGTCCTGCGTCAAGCACTGCCAGCTTAAGCCGCCTCCTGTGAAACACATAACCTGTCCAAAACCCACCTGCCCGTATAAATGATCCTATGTTTGTGTGGCATTTTCTGCTTATCCTGATCCTGATTGCGCTGAACGCTTTCTTCGTCAGCGTGGAGTTTGCCGCTGTAGCATCGCGGCGGGCGCGCATCGAATTATTGGCTGAAGAAGGCAATTCTGCCGCCCACATCGTCAAATCGTGGATCGAAAACCCTTCCACCCGCGACCGTCTCATTGCCGCCTCCCAGCTCGGCATCACCATCGTCAGCCTGACCCTCGGTGCAGTCGGTGAGAACGTCTTCAAGGCGCTGTTGACCCCCTGGTTCAACCAGATCGCCCTGCCGGCCAACCTGCAGCGCCTAGCTTCAGTGCTAGCTGTCCTGCCTCTGGTGATTTCACTAATCATCATCACCAGCCTTACTGTCGTTTTCGGTGAGCAAGTGCCCAAGGTGGCCACCCTGCACCAGCCTGAACGCGTGGCCTTGTTGGCAGCGCAGCCGATGAAAGCCTTCACCACCATTTTCAAATGGTTCATCGACGTGCTCGATTGGGCCACACGGATGGTCCTGCGCCTGTTCGGTCTGCAGCTGGTGGGTGAACATTCGCTGATCTATACCGTGGATGAGCTTAAGCAGATGATCTCAGAATCAGAAGAGGGCGGTGTGCTCGAGCCCCCCGAGCGCGAGATGCTCGAATCGGTGTTCGACTTCGGCGACCTGCTTGTGCGGCAGGTGATGATACCTCGCACCAACATTGTTGCCATTGAAGCCGAAACTCTGCTGGATGAGATCATTGCCACGGTCACCCAGCACAGCTACACCAAGCTGCCGGTCTACGAGGCTGACCTGGACCAGATTATCGGTATACTGCACGTCAAAGACGTACTGCGGGTGATGGAACAGCCGGACTGCCAGAAAACCACAGCCCGCGAGATGGCGCGCGAGACGCTCTATATCCCCGAAACCCTGCCGGTGAATGAGCTACTGCATCAATTCCGGCACAACCGCCAGCACATTGCCATTGTGCTGGATGAATTTGGCGGCACTGCTGGGCTGGTCACCCTGGAAGACCTGTTGGAGGAGATCGTCGGAGAAGTCAGCGATCAGTTCGATGAATCCGCGCCTGAGATCCAGACCCGGACGGACGGCAGTGTGCTGATCGATGGGCTGACCCTGATGGAGGCGGTGAACCAGCAGCTGGAGCTCAACCTGACTGATCCTCATTACGATACAATTGCCGGTTACTTCTTGGGCAAGCTCGGGCGAATACCCAAGATCGGAGATGAGATCGAGTCAGGTGGGGTCCGCCTGAAGGTCGAATCGATGGATGGTCTGCGCATCGCTCAATTAAGCCTGGAGCGCTTGAGCGATGCTCCTCCTGACTAAATGACCACCTATGTAGAAGTCGCAGTTAATGTTCCGCAGGTGAGCGGCACCTTTCACTACCACCTGCCTCCTGAGCTTGAGGGTCAGGTGCAGCCGGGTCACCTGGTAGAAGTGCCGTTCGGACGACAGCAAGTGCAGGGCGTGGTGTTCCGCTTTGTTGATCAGCCCGAGGTGCCCGAGACCAAATCGGTGACTTCCCTGCTTGATCCGCTGGCAGTCCTCACGCCTCAACAGATCAGGCTGGCGGGTGAGCTGTCTGAATCCACCCTGGCGCCACTGGCAGCCTGTATCGATGCCATGATACCGCCCGGTCTTGCCCAGCAAGCCGATACAATGTACCAGAGAGCCACCCCTGTCTTCCCGGTAGCTCATCGCCTCACCCCACTCCAAAACCGCATCCTAAAACTGCTCGATGAACGCGGCCCCCTGCGGGGGCGTCAACTGGACAGCGCCTTCAGACACGTGGACTGGCGCTCATCTGTCAGGTCGTTGGTTAACCAGGGTTTGCTGAGCTCACAGACTGTGCTGCCTGCCCCGACCGTCCTGCCTAAAACCGTACGCACAGCAGTGCTGATCGGTTCACCCGAACAGGCAGAGGCAACTATGTCCAATTTAGCCCGCGTGGGAAGTGCGGCCTTACCACGGCGGCAGGCGATGCTGCGTGTTTTGATACATGTAACCGGTGAGGTGGATGTTGCCTGGCTGTATGCCGAGAGCGGAGGAAACCTTGCTGACCTGCAAGCTCTGCAAAAGCGCGGCCTGGTGCGCCTGGGCGAAGCCGAAGTGTGGCGCGACCCCCTGCAGGGGATGGAATTTGTGGCCAGCGAACCCCCGATCCTGACCAGCGACCAGGCAGCTGCTTGGGAGGAGATCCATGGCGGCATACAGGCAGCAGCCAGCGGAAAGTCCGTCCAACCCTTTTTACTGCACGGTGTGACCGGCTCAGGCAAGACCGAGATCTATCTGAGATCGGTGGAGGCAACCCTGGAGCTTGGTCGCCAGGTGATAGTTCTGGTACCGGAAATCGCTCTGACCCCCCAGACCATCCGGCGCTTCGTCAGCCGCTTCCCTGGAGTGGTAGGGAGTATGCACTCACGCCTCTCACAGGGGGAGCGTTATGACACCTGGCGGCGGGCGCGCCTGGGCGAGATAAAGGTTATCATCGGGCCGCGCAGCGCTTTGTTCACCCCCTTCAGCAACCTCGGGCTGATCGTGGTCGACGAATTCCACGATGATACTTATTACCAATTCGAAACCCAACCCCATTATCACGCCCGCGACGCGGCGGTAAGGTATGCTCAGCTCACCAGATCTGTGTGCGTGCTGGGGTCCGCCACCCCCGATATCGTCAGCCGCTACCATGCCGCTGAACGGGAGTGGCACTACCTGAGCCTGCCCCAGCGCATCCTGGCGCATAGGCAGGCAGTGGAAAGCCAGGTGCAGAGACTGGGGATCAGCTCACATTACCGCCCGATCGGTGAGCAAACCGAATTCATTGACCTACCGCCTGTGGAGGTGGTGGATATGCGCACTGAGCTGCAGGCAGGCAACCGCTCCATTTTCAGCCGCTCCCTGCAATCATCGCTGGCAGACACGCTCGAGCATGGACTGCAAGCTATTCTGTTCCTCAACCGGCGCGGCAGCGCCACTTATATCTTCTGCCGCGACTGCGGTTATATTCTTAAGTGCCCCCGCTGTGACCTGCCGCTGACCTACCACGTTGCCGGCTCCAAAACCAACACCCTTGCAGGAGAGGATGCACTCATCTGCCATTATTGCTTTTATAAGCGCCAATTGCCTGTCACCTGCCCGCAGTGCAAGAGTGATCGCATCCGTCAGTACGGCACCGGCACAGAGAAAGTGGAAGCGGAGGTGCAGCTGCAGTTCCCCGAGGCGCGCACCCTGCGCTGGGATTGGGAGACCACCCGCCAGAAGGGCGCTCACGATATCATCCTCAATCACTTCATTAACCACCATGCGGATGTGCTGATCGGCACACAGATGATCGCCAAGGGCCTCGACCTGCCGCTGGTGACCCTGGTGGGGGTGGTGCTGGCTGATGTGGGCTTAAGCCTGCCGGACTTGCGTTCAGCCGAGCGCACGTTCCAGGTGCTCACCCAGGTTGCGGGTCGTGCTGGTCGCAGCCCGCTGGGGGGTCAGGTCATCTTGCAGACCTTCCTGCCCGAGCACTATGTCATCCAGGCGGCCTCCCGCCATGATTACCAGTCTTTTTATCAGCAGGAGCTTGAGTACCGTCGACAGCTGCATTATCCACCCTTCTCACGCCTGGTTAGGCTGGAGTATCGCCACCGCGACCCTGACCATGCGGAAGCTGCAGCGGATGCCATGGCGGTACAGCTGCGCACCTGGCTGGTGGAGGAAAACCGGACAAAGACTGAGCTCGTGGGTCCAACCCCGTGCTTCTTCTCCCGCCTGGCAGGCTTGTATCGCTGGCAGATCGTCCTGCGCGGGCCCGACCCAGTCTCGTTGCTGCGCGGTCGCAACCTGGGAGACTGGCGAGTTGAGGTAAACCCGCCATCTTTGCTATAATAGATTTGGCAATAATAACGAATATGATACGCTATCCGAATTAATTGTCCTGATAATTATCTACTCAATAGGAGGTTCAAATGGAGAGTATAAAGCGGGGATGGGCTTTTCTTAAACAATCGTGGCAGATGGTATTGAAGGATAAGGATCTGATCAAACCATCTATCTACACCTTGATCGCAGGATTTATTATTACATTGATCCTGGTCGTTCCCATCGGGTTCGTGACTTTTCTGATAAAAGATAATGCAATAGGGAAGTATATCGTTTATATTCTTTGGGCGATCGTTATCTTCATCCAATATACCGTAGGGTATGTTTTCTCAGCCATGACAGTGTATCTTATCTATGGGTATCTGGCAGAAGGGGATGGGAAGATGGATAAAGCCTGGGTGATCGTCAAAAGGGATGTCTGGGATATTGCCAGCCTGGCAGCTGCATCCACGGCAGTCAATTTACTTTCCAGCGCGCTGCGGGGAAGAGGCAAGAACGCAGGAGGAGGTATATTAGCCGGGATAATTGAGACCGTATGGACTGAAGCCTCATTCCTGATCCTACCTGCCATGGTGATTGAAGATATCAATCTGAAAGCCGGTGTTAAACGCGCCACCCAAATCATCAAGGATAATCTGCTTTTAGTTGGCATCAGCACAGTGGGGGTCAAGGCTATTGTGGGATTTGTCAGCTTCCTGCTGGGCGCGATTGGGATTGCGCTCGGCCTGGGTATAGGGTTGGGTATCGTTTCAATCAGCCAGGCTTCCACAGCGGGTCTGATCACTGGAGTAACATTGGGCATCCTGATCGCCACACCTTTCATCTTGTTCGCCACGGTGATAAGCACCTACACTTCCACTGCCTACCACACCTGTCTTTATCTTTGGGCCAGGGACGTGGAGCGTGCCCGTCTCGCTGGTCAGACCGATATAGTCACCGCCCCGGGACCATTAGCCACAGCGCTGCAGTGAGTGGGTTCTCTTGATCAGATTCGGAGAGATTTATGCCCCAATTACGTCATGAAACCCTGACCTGGAATGATGTAGACAAACTGATCGATCACCTGCTGCCGCAGTTTGAGGGTGATTTTGAAATCATGGTCATCATCACGCGTGGCGGGATCGTCCCGGGTGGGTTGCTGGCTGAAGCCACCGGGATCCCGACCGTGCTCACCGCGGCTGTCGATTTCCCAGCCGAGGTGGAACGTCAGAAAACAGGACTGTTCGCCTGGCCGCGCTTCCTCGAATTCCCCAACGATGAACTGCTGGACGGCAAGCGCTGCCTGGTGGTGGATGACGTGTGGGGCTCCGGACGTACCATCACGGCGGTCAAGAACCGCATCGCCGCTGCCGGGGGCATCCCTACCACCTGCGTGCTTCATTTCAACCCACACCGGACGTTGTTCGGCAGCCTGTGCCCCGATTATTATGCCGCCATCACCGATGCGTACATCGTTTACCCGTGGGAGATTGGCCGGGGTAAAGATAAGGTGCGGTTGGGATAAGTGACATTTTCATTAATAATTAGCAGGGTATCACGGGAGGAATCCCAAAAGTTTGGGATTCAAATTTCTCCCCTGAGCCGCTGCGAGAGAATTATTTCTCCAATAAATAAATCCGGAATCAAGGTTATATAATTCTGCGCCATTTCGTGAAATAAAGGCGAGGCACGATCTATCGTGCCCCTACCAATATTGCTGAATTGACTGTCAAATTACGCTGGTATTTCCCGGTCCTCGCCCCTCTCTCTCGGGTCGAATAAGATGACCAACCCCAGGACTCCCATGTCGGAGAACAGCATGGGCGCCAGGAATGGTGCGCCGCGTACGAACCGCTCCACCACGATGGCATTCTCCTGGGCCAGGTTGTTCAGGATGTGCAAGACCACTCCGGTCATGCCTACCAATACCAATAAGACCATCGCGACCACATAGATCATCAGGTCGCTACGGCGAGGAGTGCTGAGCGCTCCCAACACCAGCGCTGCCACGGTGCCGAAGATGCCGATCCCCGTCGGAAGCCACAGCCACGGGTTCTCGAAATTGGTCCGGGCATGGTCCAGTACGCTGCTAATCACGGTCGCCAGAGTGCCGAGGCCCACCATGAAGAAGAAAGCACTGGTCTTGCTGTATGGCATCCTGAGTTTCCGCCTACCAAACAGGGTCAAAACGCCACTGTCGGGAGGATACTCCATCCACACCGCACTGATACCCATAATTCCCACCAGGGCAAAAGTAAGCGGGCCGAGGATGGGAGGTGCCCAGACGAAGAGTGGAATCGAGACCCGCTCTCCCAGGGGTGCGTACGGCAGGACGGCTCGAATAAGATGGAAGTATATCCCCAGGAGACCAACCACGATGCTGGCCAGGTAGATAATGGTGGCAATCACGGTTGCCAGAGAGCGCCTAGGGATGGCCAGTAAACCAGCCAGGAACAAGCAGATGCCTGCCGTCGGGCCGAAAATAATCGGAATCCATTCCTTGGGCATAATCGTGCCACTGATAGAGTGGGCTAGGAAGGTCTCAACACCCAGCAGGAGCTCATTAAACGCCAGCATTAAGAGCATGGCTTGGTCGCGCGTGAAGGGGATGCGCACGCGCCTGACAAAGGGGAATACGGTAGCCAGATGATACATGACTAGGGCGTGGCTCCCGCCGCCTGTAGCTTGGCCTCGATCATTTGCTTTAGCTCGGCCATCGTCTCCTGGAGTGGGTAGGCTCCATGCCATTGGGTGTAATCCGGTCCCTGCATCCAGGTGCCAAATTTAGTCGTGCGCCCCCAATAGTGCCACAGGTCGAAATAGGTGAAATCAATGGGCTCATCGAAGTTTGCTGTATTGATCAGGCCTTGCTTCTGTAAAGGGGCGACCAAATCGTTGCTCGCCGTCACCCAATCGTTGACCTGTTGGGTGGCCGCATCTGCCCCGCTGTACATGCTGGTAATGAAGTTCTTGTTATGGCATTCGAAGCACACACTCTGCATGTGGGAACGGTTATCCTCCCAATTAGGGCGCTGCTGGCTGATGGATGAGAACAGATACCATGACAGTCGGTCGCCCACATCGTGGGTAGTGCCGTTCGTTCCAAAACCGCTCATGTGGCATAAGGCACAGGTGGGTGCTGGAAAATCGGTTACGGTCAGGCTGCCGGCTTCAGCATCCCAATTCCAGGTCGAGCCCATGGTGGCGTACAGAATGCCGTGAGCAGACTCCTGGTATATTTCCCATTGAGGGTGATCGGGCCCGATGTGGCAGTTATTGCACGTCTCGGGCTTGCGCGCCTGCTCCAGGCTGAATTCATGCCGGATGTGGCACTTCTGGCAGCGTCCCACCGACTCATCAGTGGCAGGGATGCCAATACTGTGGCAATTTTCGCAGGCAAAGGGCGTGATCTGCGGTCCTTCAAGGACAGCGATGGCGTTGCGAGCTTTATCGGGTGCGAAAGTCCCCTCAGGGATCGACTGGTACATCGTCATCAGGGTCGGGGATAAATCCTTCGACCCAGCGACTGCCACATATGCAGGCAGGCTGTGGCGGCTCTGGTAGAACTGGGCCACTTCTGCCTCGTGGCACTTCTGACATTTGGCGGTGGTGGGTGCTGCTAATACGTATGACCCCTCATGCTCGACCGCCCCCGGGTAACTTACTGCAACCTCGTGGCAGTCACGACAGGTCACCTCCGCTGCCGCCATGGTACTGTGACCAAATTGGTCGACAATGCCTGGTGTCGCCGTACGGTGGCAGGTGACGCATTCATCCGTGCTGTCAGCGAGCACGTCCACCGTCTCAATGTTCACCGGTTGCCCGGCATTACCGATCACAAGGATAATTAGTGCCACCCCTAACACTACCACCACCCCGATCAAACCAAGGATCAAAACCCGCAGAGAGCGTAAAGGTTTGGAAGGTTGATCCATGTGCCCTCCTTTCGCGTCTTGTTAATTTTAGCACAAGCGTAGAGTTAATTACACCGCTAGCTTCAATCAAAAACAGCCTTAACTCCCCCGTCATATGGACTTGACACGATCTACGAATACCGCCTACCCTTCCAGATCACTCCACGACCGGAGAGCACGTCATATGCGGATGCAACCATCATACCGGTGAAGATGATCGCCCCCAATGGAAAAGTAAAGGCATAAGTGCCTGCCATGGCGAATGCCCGGCATGCTTGCAGGCGTTTCCACAAAAGATACCCCCATAACACGATTGCCTCTGTGGCTACAACCCCGGAAGTCAATCCACCGAATAAGGCAAGCCATGCAAGACCTCCAACCAGCCACACGGGCAGCACAATAGAGACAACCAGCCCGATGAAAACCCCGAACAACAACAGCCCCGGCCTATCGCGCAGGCCTAGGTAGATATTCTTCGTCCAACCCTCCCACATTTCAGCCAGGGAGGTGTACATGCGGGTGGTAGCCACCTTCCGGCCATCCGCAACCACCAGCCGGTAACCGGCCCGTTTGACAACCACCGCGATGGCCTTATCCTCGTCAATGCGATCCTTTACCGCCGTATGCCCACCCACGCGATCATAAACGGAGCGTTTGATGAGGATGAATTGTCCGTTAGCGATAGCATCCGACCTGGATGGGTCATTCACACGGTCGGCAGGGAACCCGTAGGAAAGACCTAAGAAAACCAGCGGTAAAACTACCCGTTCCCAAAAGCTTCCCAGCTCCTGCTCCGTCAGGATAGAGAACATATCGGCGTGAGAATTAACGGCCTTCGCGTAGGTGGACCAGAGCAAGGTCGGTTGAGCGTAGGTATCGGCATCCATGAAGCACAGCCACTCCCCGTGAGCGGCAGCTGCCCCCTGTACCAATGCATGCGGCTTGCCTGCCCATCCCGGAGATAGCTCGGTGCCGTGGATGATCCGCAGCCGAAGATCATCCTGAGCCAGAAGGGAGAGTATTTGAGGCGTCTCATCTGTCGATCGGTCGTCGACGACAATAATCTCGAAATTCGGGTGCGATTGGCTTTGCAGCGCCTGGATGCAGCGACGGATATTGCGCTGCTCATTGCGTACAGGGATGATTACCGATATCAGGGGCAGGGTTTTAGTTCGCAAACCATCAGTTTGGTCGCCTTGTGGCTCGACCAGAATTTGCATACCCACCCGGGCGTGCAGTAGCCAGGTGATGATGATTCCTGCCACCATCAAGATGCTGGAGACAATGATGATAGGCCACAAACCTACACCACCCTGAGGGTGCTGCCATGCTCCGTCTTCTCGACTTCGATGCGGTTGGGGAATGCATCCTTGAGCTCTTCGATATGGCTGATGACCAACACCTTGGCAAAGTCTGGCTTGACCATGTTGATCGCTTCGATCAAGTGCTGCCGGCCTTGCGCATCCTGACTGCCGAAGCCTTCATCGACCACCAGGGTCTGGAGGCGGGCTCCGGCGCGTTTGGCGAGCAGCTCGGACAGCGCCAGCCGGATAGCGAAGTTCACCCTGAAAGCTTCACCCCCTGAGTACAGCTCGTAGTCACGCGTGCCTGAGCCGTCCGAAATGAGGATATCCAGAGTCTCCTTCAAATCATCCCGTTTCTTATCTTTGAAAGCCGCCTGGGTGACGAAGCGTACTGACATATTGCCTTCACTTAATCGCTCGAGCAGCTCATTGGCGCGTGTCTCGATCTCCGGCAGGGTCTGTTCGATTAGTAGAGCAGGCACCCCGTCCTTACCGAAAGCACGGTCGAGCAGTTTATATTGACTCACCAACCGGGCAAGCTCCTCTCGCTGTGCGGTGATCTCTTTCAGGCGCACCTTCAAATCTTTCAGCACCATCACTTTCTGCTGAGCTGCTCCCACTTCCATCCGCTGGGTGTTTTCCTGCTCGAGCAGATCGTGAAGCATGCGTTCGGTCTCATCCAAATCAGGTGCCGAGGCTTGCGCTGCCGCCAGGCGGGCAGCAGCTTCGTCATGATCATGCTGTTGTTGGGAGACTTCATCCACAACTTTGGCTGCCTGGGCTTGAATCTCTTCGATTTCACGCTGTAAAGGCTGAAGGGCAGCGCGGGCAGACTCTAGAGCACGGTACTCGCCTTCGGCTGGGCGCGAGTCAGCTTCCTGCCGGCGGCAGGCATCGTGCGCGGCAGCATCATAGCCGATGGCTTTCAGCTCAGCATCAATCTGCGCCAGCAGCGTGCGTGCTTCACTTGCAAATGACCCAGTAGCCACGATCTGCTGCACCTCCACCAGGCGTGGAGCACCGTTCTGTATCCATGTATCCTGCGCCTGCTGAAGGAATCCCAGCTGTCCCTTCAGCCGGGTGACGTTCTGCATCTGAACCAGACGCTCATTTTCAACGGCAGCCAGCGAACCAATGTGCGCTTCGATTTCACTCACCAGACTGTCTGCTTCGCTCAAATACGCTTGGTTAGCCCGATACTTATCGCCCATCTCCTTCCCTTGGGCGGAAATTTCCTCGATCAGCTGCAGCCTGTCATGCGTTTCGAGCGGACGACCACACAACGGGCAGGCTGCATCCTCGGTTTCAGACAGCTTATCCACACGCTCTCTCAGCTCTAGCATTTCTGCTTTCAGGATAGGGTTTTCAGCTCTGGCATCGGCCTGCCTCTGGCGGGCAGATTGCAGTTCAATATCCAACCCTTGACGTTGGTTTAGTGCTTCTTCAGCCTGCCCCAAGGCTTGCTGGGCGGACTTTAGCTGACTTTCAATCTCCTCCCGGGTTGTGGTTTGGTCTTGCACTGACTTCTCGGTACTCGTGAGCTGTTCCAATTCATTGGTCAGCCGGCCTCTTTCAGCCTCGATCTCCAGCAATGGCGGTTGGCGGCGGGCATCATGCTCTCTGAAGCGAGCTGCAACCTCCTCCCAATGTTCCAGCTCAGCCCGCTGAGACTGCCAGGCGGCATAACCTGTTTCGATTTCCTGAGCTCTTTCCACTCGTTGGGCATATGCCTCCCGTTCCTGTGTCCGTTTGGACAGGCGGTCGGAGAGCTCCTTATACCTGAGCTGAGCCGACTCTAATTGGCGTGCGAGCAAATCCACCAGCTTACGCTGCTCGGAGAGGGAGGAATCCACCTTGCGCGCCTGCTCGAGCAGCTGTTCCTGTATTTTGCGCGCCTTCGCCAGGCGTTTCAGCTCAGCCTGCAGGGCTTCCAGGCGCTCTTTGCGTTCCTCTTCTTCGCTTAACTCTATATTAATCTCCTGCATACGACCGTCCATACCAAGGATTTCCGATTCAGCCGCACGTCGTCTTTCAATGACCCGCTGCCGGTAGGTCTCCCACACTTCTAGTCCCAGGATACTGCCCAGGATGCGCTTTCGATCACTGGCTCTCTGTTGGGTGAACTGGTCAGCCTTGCCTTGCAGGAAGAAGGAGGCATTGACGAAGGTCTCATAGTCCAGGCGTAAAGTGTGCTCGATGGTATCTTGTGTATTGCGCAGGGTTTCTCCGGTCAACGCTTTCCATTTGCCAGCCTGGGGTTCCCGGATTTGGAACTCCAGGCGCGTGGTTTTACCTTTAGGCAGCGTGCGCTGGACGCGGTAGGTATTGCCTTCATATTCAAAAACCAGCGCCACTTCAGCCAGGCTTGACTGGAGGTTGATCACCGAGTCATCTCGTTTGCGCGCCTGCCCGAATAGTGCCCAGGTGAATGCATCCAGCAGAGAGGACTTGCCCGCGCCGTTTGACCCAGAAATGCATGCCAGGTCGAACGCAGTAAAGTCGAGCTCAGTCGTGTCGCGATAGGAGAGAAAACCTGTAATGGTGAGCTTTATCGGGATCATCGGTGCTCCATTCTATGAGCTTAAGTATAATCGCAGTCACATTGCGGTATGAGTACTTTATTTCCAATTGGAATAAAATTTATTCAGGAAGCTGTTAATGAATGTGGATGATTACACATTCGCTGTAATGTCTTTATAGGATCGCACGTCCCGCGCTTGATATGTCCTTTTTCGGCTCCATGCAGTAAATCATCGGCCAATTGGCTGTTGTAACAGGCAGAGCCACTACCGTTGTGTCAATCCATTGGCGTCGGAATTATATTCTTGGTAGAATAATTTATGGGACACTTATTACTGAACCAAATGCAACCTTGAAAGGAGGGATACTATGAGTCTACGTGTAGTGGTCTTAGGTGCAGGATTCGGCGGACTCGAACTAAGTACAATCTTGTCTGAGACGATCGGTGAAAGACTCGAACTCACGCTGATCGACAAGAACGACACTTTTTTCTTCGGCTATTCAAAACTCGATGTTATGTTTGGTCGCAAGACCGCCGAGGAAGTGCGCCTCCCATACTCTAAAATTGTAAAACCCGGTGTACGCTTTCGTCAGGAATTAATCATCTCGATCGATCCTGCAAACCGACGCGTTACGACTGACAATAGAACATACGAGGCGGATGTGCTGGTCGTGGCGCTTGGTGCAGACTACGATCCGGATGCCACACCAGGGCTGGTCAAGGGTGGTAACGAGTATTACTCCTTCGCCGGCGCCGAACGCTTGCGAGAGGTGCTCCCAACCTTCACCAAAGGTCATGCGATTGTTGGTGTAGCCTCAAGTCCATTCAAGTGTCCGCCCGCACCAAGCGAAGCCGCGTTGTTGCTGCACGATTATCTCACTACCCGCGGAGTGCGCGATGCCTGCAAGATCACCCTCGTCATGCCTTTTGGTGTTCCGATTCCTCCAGCGCCCGCATCGTCCAAGGCATTACTGCGCGCCTTTGCTGAACGAGGGATTACCTTCATCCCCAGTCGAACCGTGCGTGCCCTCGACCCGAAGCGTGGTGTGGTCATTCTTAATGATCAGAGTGAGCTACCCTACGACCTATTTCTTGGCATCCCGAAACACCGCGTCCCAGACGTGGTTGCAGCGAGCGGTATGGCAGAAGACGGCTGGATCCCGGTCAACCCGAAGAATCTCGAGATGCGATTCCCCGGCGTATACGCCATCGGAGATGTAACGAGTGTAGGAACAGCCAAAGCGGGTGTATTTGCCGAAGGGGCTGCACGTGTGGTCGCTGCATCCCTGATTGCGAACATGCACAGAGGCGAGCCACCCTTACCCTACGCTGGAGCGGGAACCTGCTATGTCGAGTTTGGGGCAGGTCGTATTGGGCGGATAGATGTAGATTTCCTTTCGGGGCCTTCACCAACGGGGACCTTCGTCGAGGCCTCTACTGCTCTGGTTAGCGATAAGCAATATTTTGGTTCCAGCCGTCGGGCGCGCTGGTTCGGATTGTAACGAGCTGGTCTAAAGCTCACCACCGTTCTTTGGATTTTGATATAGATATCCTGGAAGGGACAAACGAGCACCAGCAAAGAAAAAGTTGATGATTTTACCAGCCCTTATTTGGAAGCGGTCAGGACAAATCCTCGGGCTCTTCTATTATTTCTTGCGCCAGTTTCTGCAGGCTGGCTTCTTCAGAAGGAGAAACATGTCCGGAGCGCCAGTAGACATCCAGTAGCTCGAGCGGGGTAAGGCTACTCACACCTTCATCCTGTGCCAGGCGGGCACGCGCCTCCACCATCGGGCGCTTGATCAGGTGGAACTCAAATGCTGTGGAAGCATACTCACGCAAAGCAGCTTCATCAATCAGCGCCTCCCAATCCCGTGGGTATTCCAGAACCAGGCGGACGATGGCACCTTCCAGCTTGTCAGCGTGTGGTAAGGCGCGTACCAATTGCCCGGTGACGTCTTCCTGGCTTTTTAGTCGCAGGTGGCGGTCAATGAACGGCCGGACACCGGTGAGTTTACGCCATTCCACCTCTGCGTGACCATGCTCCACATGGGCGATGACGAAGTACTTGTCGTCAGCAGCTTCACCAAAATCCACCCTTTCAATCGAACCGGGATAGATCACTGGGGGGTGGGCTCCCTCATTCAGGTCCTGCCATTTGTGGATATGCCCCAATGCCACGTAATCCAGTCGCGGGTCGCGCACAAGGGAGCCCGGTAGGACTAGGTCTCCTCCGAGCATAACCGAGCGCTCTCCACCGTACACCGCCCCCTGGACTGAGGCATGGGCAGTCAGTACTACAGGCAAGGCTAGGTCGGCTTCATCCAGCATTTGATGGACGATTACGGTTAGACGTTCTTCAATAGCCTGGTCGACCGTCTCGGGGCTGTTAGAGCTCAATTCCTGGCTGGCGATCAATCCCGCCCGAGAGATCCATGGGAGGGCAATGACCTGTAAGGGTAATCCCCACAGGTCATCCGGGCGTAGAAATGAAGGACGTGTCAACACGAGCACATTGGGTACTTCCAGGGTGCTGAATGGGTCGAGGGTGTGGGCACGGCCAAACGCAGGCGAGGTATCATGGTTGCCGACCAACAGCAGGGTGGGAATTCCTGCCCGTGAGAGGCGCATCACACGCTTTCCCCATTCACGCTGGAAGGTGGGGGCTGGATTGCGGTCCTTATACGCATCTCCGGCGAACAACACCAGGTCGACCCTTTCCTGGATGGCGGTATCGATAATCGTATCCAGCGACTTAAGGAAATCCAGCACGCGCATGGGCAAACCGCTCATGGGGTCATGCCGGCCATAATTAGCCATATCAATATGTGCATCCGCAAAGTGAAGGATTTTTATACTAGTCATTAATCGCTCCCCAATTTCCCAATAATTTTTTTGGAATGGTGCTGTTTCTATTAAACCCCACAGGGTAATCTCGCAACTATCGTTGCAGATTTATCCACCACCAGGAGAATCTTTATGGTGTAATACCCAATCCCTGCAGCTGCACCAAACTTGGCTCAAAACCAGGATGCCATTGCAAGCTTGATTGGAAGTCAGCAATAGCGCTATCGGTAGCACCCAGAGCAAGATTTGCCAAGCCGCGCCAGTAATAGCTCTCTTCCAGCGCTGGCTCGGTTGCGGCATCGAGCGTGATCGTGGCCAGGTTAATCACATCGTAATAGCGACCCGTGTAATAATACGCAAAGTAGGGACCGGTTTGATACCACAGCATTCGCCAGGGTCGCTTGTTTTCAGGGATCGCAGGGTAAATCGCAAACGCCTCATCATAAGCGGCAGCAGCACCTGCATAATCCTGCAGGCGTACCAGG
>JBGOXS010000020.1:0-53186 GCA_041479245.1 Anaerolineae bacterium | reverse complement strand
GGGTGGGGATGACCTATGGGGAGGAGCAGGCCGAACGCTACGCTCATGAATATACCGGCCGGCGTTTGCTTTTCAAGCAGGGCATGGCAGCCATCCGCAGCTACGAGTATGAGCTGAGCCGCACCCTGCTGGATATCCTGGTAGAGACGCCGGGGGTGCGGGTGTATGGCCTCACCGATACACGCCGCATTGAGGAGCGTGTGCCCACTTGTGCGTTTACTTTAACTGGTAAACCTCCACGCCAGGTGGCGGAGGAGCTTGACGAGGCTAATATTTACGTGTGGGATGGGAATTATTACGCCCTGTGGGTGACGGAGAGGTTGGGTTTGGAGAGCAGCGGTGGTGTGGTGCGGGTGGGACCGGTTCCACAAATACGGTGGTTTACAACACGGTGGAGGAGATCAGGAGGTTAGGGGAGGAGCTGGGTAAAATTACAGGCGACGAGGGATAACGCTCCGCTTCACTTACCGCCGACTCCGATAAGACTCACTCTTACAACTGGAACACAATCTGGCATTTTTCGCGGACATACTCGCGCTGTAGGCGGTCATATGCATGCGGTTGTCAGGGGACTTTATACATATTGAGATCTTCATGGCGTATCAGGATCTGAATGATGTTCCCTTTGAATAAGACCCTTTCAGTTGTGTTCGGAATCCGTCGGTACTCGCCTTTGTAATCACTCTCATAAAAGCAGCAAAGGAGATCCAGGTTCGTTGTCAGCCCTGAGAGCCGGAACACGCCTAAGTCCACCCTCTCTTTTGGGCTGGGAATAGAACTATTTCCCAAGAAGAGGACACAATCAAAAGGTGTCCCGTCCATAATACTACTATGATTTGGAATCACAATCGATGTGCTACGAATCGGTTTTTTACACAACGAGTAGTCAAGGATTGTATACTTTATTATTGGCTCCCATAAAAAGATATCAGCTAAATGCTTCCGTCTACTTCCAGCACCCATAGGATTCTTGTAAATTGTTTCCGTGCGTTCAGAATGGGAGGGCATCTTAATGTGCATTGATCCATCTGAGTGATAGGATATCTCTGGCTGGAGTCGAATAATGTCACCATGAGTCCATTCTCCTTCTGATTCAGTGTAAACTCCTCCAACTCCAGACGCTGAGTGGGTGAAGATGAACTTTAATTCGTCCGTCATCCCCTTTCCGACATTCAGGACCTGTACCAAAAAGCGGATCTCCCCCAAGTGATCCGTAAAGTACACTGATTCCTTGAATTTTGGCCTTGTCATCACATTAACACTCAAATTACACCAAAGAATCGGCCATTGGTTGGGATCAGCCGATTTGGGTAGCGCAGTGAAACGCTGTAGAGCAGGTCGACTGCCGGTTTTGTTTGGCGGCTATGACCCTCACTTTGAATTTTTTCCATATCTATCCACTAATTTCTGAAGAAAATCTACGAATTCATTAGCATCTTTATTACCTAAAATTTGTGCCATGCCTGGATCGTTGGAGAAAGGCTTGACACTGCTATTTTGAATTAGTTCAAGAGCAAGGGTATCGAGAGCGAAAAGGGAATATACCGTTAGACCGAGCAGTTCCTCAATCATATTTGGCCCACTCGGATACTTCTCTGTAGCCAGCCTGAAGGCATTACCAATTTCAGTGCAATTGTTGATATGACCTGCTGGGCCCATTATATTAGAATGTGCAACACCGCTGAGAGTGCTATAAAGGATCATCCAATTTGGTAGAGTCTTTTTCTTTGCCCAGGATAGTGCCTCTTTGTAAGGGGAAAGTTCGCCTTGGAAATAACGCGCAATAAGATGCCTGTTTTCTCCAATATATCCAATTATTGCGATTCGCTCCATCAAGGCTCTTAGGAGAATTGCGGCATCGGCGTGATAACCTACTCGTATAAGTTGAAGAATGGCAAGAGTTGCTTCATATGTAGATTGTGCAATCAAGGAGGCCTTAGGATCAGTTTTCCCTGAGATTCCTGCTTCTCGCGATATAGAACATCCTCTCCAAAGATAATAAAGAATAACATTTAATACCGCACTATATTCACTATCTGCTTTTGTGCTTGATGCCTCGGCGAAAAAAGATTCTCGAAAGGCGAGAGGATTTGTTACAATGTCTGCTTTCATAATCTACTTGCCCTCGAGATTATCTTATCTCATGGTTCTAATTGGAGCCGCCGAACGGTTTGAATTACCTGCTAGCGGGCGGGACTATACGACGCTGTTTTGACAGAACCAACTTGAGCCAAATGCAACCCAATTTTAACGCGGCGAGTCCCACCAGTCGGGTGCATGCTGTGATAGACGCATCTGATCTCAATTAATGGAAGGCCACCGTAATATGAGCACGGCAAGCAGAATCGATATGTCAATAAGAATGCCGACCACCCCTTGGGCATCCAGATTCTGCATTCTCCCATTCCAGAAAAAAATATATGCAATAGAAGAGAATGCAGCCGCGCCGACGACCACTGGTCTCCACCACGCTTGGCTCGCAAGGATTCCTATCCCACCAACAATGAGACCCATTGCAGCCAGGATTAATGAAATACTCGCCAGGTTTCTAGCTGCTTCATTGCCAAGAAGTCTTGAGAATGCCCACGAACCATCGGGCCAAAGCATCCTGGGTTTCAGGTCAAAATACCTAGCGCTCTGGCCGAAGTACAACAAATGGACCAGACCGTGCAGCATGATGAATACACCAAAAACGAACCTCATTGAAGAATTTCTCCTATCTATTGAAAGCGGATTAGCGCGAAGATCATTGGATAGCGCCTAACTACTGTATATAACGCTGCTTGACGGTATATTTAGCTATATACAATCATAAATTGATATTATATATTGAACAATAATTTTGTTAATCAAAAGTGATCCATTCTTCCACCGAAAAAAACCTCCTCAATCAGGTCCATGACCAGATGCGGTTGAAGGTTTACGCGTATCGGACGGATAAATCGTATCTGTAGTAGATCATACACCGCCTCCTCTTTCATAACAAGCGCTTTCCAATTGAAATGGCCACAAAGAAGATCAGTGTCTCCAATAGTTTACACCAACATTCTCAATCTCAGTCCTTAGGCAGTGCGCAACCTGGTAGATGAGTTATCACCAACCGGGTCGACACAGCCAAACCCTTCTTTTGCTCATTGAGTCTCATACAACAAGTTCTTTGGTCCGCATATGGGCGTGCTGTATGGGAGCTATGCCCTGCTGGACAGCATCCTGGCGTATGAGATCCGACCTGCCAACGGAAGACAATTTATGGTTAGCAGTAATATATAAATCTTACAGAGTCAGGTGATTTTATCCACGATCTTGATTGTGCGTGAAGTTCTTCCCCTACTTAACCGCCCGCCATGGCTCCCACCACCCGCAGGGGCTCCTCACCGGAAGCGACCTCTTCGGGCAGTGGGTTGGTTGGCGGATCTAGCGATAAATCCTCCCCGCAGGCGAAAAAGCGGATAAACGGGCGCCGCTCCAGGGTCACCTGGTCGCGGATGGTGCCGCGCAACATGGGGTAACATGCTTCCAGCGCATCCAGAGCGGTGGATACTGAGGCAGTGCCTTCCAGATCCAGGGTGATTTCGCGGTTGGCGCTGGCAAGGTTGGACAGGTGCAGGGGCAGAACCAGGTGGATCATGATAAAGTCTGCACCTCGACGGACAGTACAGGGGGGAGATCCCTGACGATGGGAGCCCAATGGTCACCGGCGTCGGCAGAGGCATATACCTGCCCGCCCGTGGTGCCAAAGTACACCCCGCACGGGTTAAGTGAGTCCACTGCCATGGCGCTGCGGAAAACGTTGACGTAGCAGTTGCTTTGCGGCAGCCCGTCGGTCAGCGCTTCCCATTCGTTGCCGCCGGAGCGGCTGCGGTAAACACGTAGCTTCCCATCGGGAGGAAAATGTTCTGAATCGCTTTTGATCGGCACGACGTAAATGGTTTCCGGCTCGTGGGAATGCACGGCGATGGTATATCCGAAATCGGTGGGCAAGTTGCCGCTGACTTCGTGCCAGGCTTCACCGGCATCATCCGTGCGCATCACGTCCCAATGCTTCTGCATGAAGAGCACACTTGGGTGTGAGGGGTGCATGGCGATGCTGTGCACACAGTGACCGACCTCGGCGGTGGGGTCAGGCAGCTCTGAGCCCGACTGCAGACCGCGGTTGATGGCATGCCAGGTGAGGCCACCGTCATCTGTGCGGAAAGCCCCGGCAGCTGATATGGCGGTGAATATACGTTTTGGGTTGGCAGGGTCCTGGATGATAGTGTGCAGGCACATCCCACCTGCGCCCGGCGCCCACAGGTGTCCTTTAACATCGCGGAGCCCGGGCAGCTCCTGCCAGTTCTGCCCACCATCCGTCGAGCGGAACAGAGCAGCATCCTCCACCCCGGCGTAGACGGTTTCAGGGTCGGTCAGGGAGGGTTCGAGCTTCCAGACGCGCTTGAATTCCCAGGGGCGCTGTGAGCCATCGTAATACTGGTGGGTGCCGGGGTCGCCATCGTAAACGAACTTGTTACCCACCGGCTCCCAGGTTTGACCGCCGTCATTGGAGCGCTGGATCACCTGCCCGAACCAACCACTGGTCTGGGAGGCGTACATCCGATCAGGGTTAATTGGCGATCCTTTGAGGTGATAGATCTCCCAACCTGCAAGAAAAGGCCCCTTGACATTCCAATTTTCCCGGGCGGCATCGGCAGTGAGCACAAAGGCACCCTTGCGTGTTCCTGCTAAAACCCTGACTTTGTTCATGATCGATCTCCCTTCTGAGTCTATTCAGGTGTGTATAAATGATAATTCAAACGAGATGCGCTCGCCTGGTAAGTATATTCTATACTCGGTAATTGCTCAGAACATTGGGAAGTATTGGTATTCATGAGGGGGCTTCCAATCTTAAAAAAACCCTCTGTCAGGCTGATAAATTACAGCTTTCGCGTCACTGTACGATTTTAATATTGAACAACGGCGTTCCTAATTTAACCCGGATGTTGTTCCACAGGATGAAATACATTTCTGCGCTGCGGGCGGAGGTGATATCTCCCAGGTCAATGACGTGCCGCCACCCAAACCAGGAGGTCAGTAGCTGGGTCACCTGGGCTTTAGCATCCGCGTCGTTGCCGCTGACAAAAAGATCATGTTCTCCATCGGCCACCTGCCGGGGGTTCACCATCACGCTGGACCCCACGGTATTCAAGGTCTTGACGACCTTCACCTGAGGGTAAGTGCGTTGAATTTGCTCGGCAAGTGAATCGGAGTTGGCTACAAGCAGCGTGGTCGGCATACCTTCTGAGAAAATCACGGAATTGGATAGATCGATGAGGATCTTACCGTTCATCCGAGATTCTCCCGCCTGAGCGAGTACATCCAGCGCGGCGATTCCTTTTACAGCAATAACTAGGATCTCTCCATGAGAAGCTGCATCTTCCAGCGAGCCAACCTTGCCTTTCCCACCCGACTTTACCTGCCACTCCTGCAATTTCAAGGGGTCGCGCGCGCCTAACATTACGTCCTGACCAACCTCGACCAGCTTGCTCCCCAGGGCTTGGGCCACCCTCCCTGCACCTAAAATTCCGACTCTCATATATTCTTTCCTTTGATCTATATTATCCTTACCGATCAGGCAGGCTGAACCAGGTTAATCAGGTTGCCGCATGTATCCTCGAACAGTACTGAGGTGACGGCGCCCATCGTCTGCGGTTCGCTGCGAAAGATTACCCCACGCGCTTTGAGCTGGTTGTACTCTGCCTGGATATCCTTGGAGAGAAAGGCGGTAATGGGGATGCCTGCACTGTACAGGGCCTTCTGATAATCCCTGGCGGGTGGGAATCCCATCGGCTCGAGCACCAGCTCAACCCCATCGGGTCCTTCCGGAGAGGTGACCGTCAGCCAGCGGTATTCGCCGATGGACATGTCTGTCTTTTTGAAAAACCCCAGTTTTTCAGTATAGAACTTGAGGGCTTGCTCCTGATCTTCCACCATGACACTGCTCAAATTGATGCGCATAATTCCTCCTTTTTGTCATCATTAATAAGACGGAAATTATGATCAGTGGATTCTATTTTATCATAAAACCCATCTTATTACTCTAATTACGGATTTTATTATGTCCATCGGGAGTATTGGATTGGGCTGGCGTGTGGGCCTATCATGGTTGATCTGTCCCGATGATTTTAGCTGCGTTTTATTAATGGTCGAGCGTATGCTCACTAAAACCAGATGATGTGTATGTGCATCCCAGGCTCAGTGAATCGGATCCAACCCCAGCTTGAACAGGATACGCCAGGCGTGTAGGGTCAACCAGCGGGAGGGTTCTTTCTTCTGGCCGAATTCCCACTCCTTCCAGGCGGTCCAAACCGATTCGAGGGTGAAACGACCCTGGTCGTCTGCCTTGCTTTTCATAAGCATTGCCATATCCAACAGGCGCTGGTCTTCCTTTAGCCAGGGGAAGCTGGAGAGGACATCCAGCACGTGCACGAGGTCGTACCACACCAGTGGCACTTTAAGCTTACGAAAGTCAGTGCCCATGAAGAACATGTATGGGTGGCGAGTGGTGCTCTCGTCCCAGAGTGTGAGCAGGGATTCGGCGCCGGTATGGCACTCAGGGCTATCGCGCCAATCTGGAATGGCAGACAAGGCTTTCAGCATGGCCAGGTTAGCAAAAGGGCAGGGGTCAGCCTTACGCCCCGGACCGCGGAATTTACCCAACTCCTTGGAGACGGCGCACGGCCAGCCATTATCCCGGACCAGTCCCACCAGGTGACTGGTAGCGGCTTTCACTGGTGGTTGATCGGCCAGGCCGAATTTCGCCAGGGCATACACGGTCAGGGGAGCATCACACATTGCCCAAGCCCACAGGTCCGTGCCGGTACCGCCGAAATGAGTGGGGATGTTCGCGGACAGCTGGAAAGGACCTTCGTCTGACTGGTGATCCAGGATGCGCTCAATGATTACATCCATTCCCGGGTCTCTAGCCGTGAGCCCTAAATCGGCGATAAAAGTCAGCTTGTGGAATGGCTGCCCGGCGCTCTTATGGCTCGAGATGACCGTCCCAGGCCAGCCGGAAAGCTCAGCCACCAGGGATTTTACCTGCGGGTCTGTGAGCATCATCTCGTGTGCCGAGGAGACCTGTGTATCAGCCTCGCTTTGCCCGAGTAAATCGCGCCGGGTGCGATACACGACCCAAGGCAACCCTTCCAACAGCCAGTCTATAGGAGCATCCATCATTTACCCTCCACACGATTTTATCATTGTCCTTTTATAAATAGCTTGAGAGGTAATAACACTTTTAGTGTAATTACTCACCACCTAAGGTTTAATAATAGTAGCAGCGCAGGGGAGGAATCCCAAATGCCTCATTTAAAATCCCTCCCCTGCGCATCTACAAAGTTTACAATATGAACAAATGAAATAATACGATTTTTCCATATAGAAGTTATAAACGTGTGAGTAATAAAGGCTACCTCACATTCTGTGATTAATCGGGAAATCTTTGGTGAAGTGGTGAGTAATTACCTTTTAGTGATAGCACAGATTTTCGATGTTGGAATCCTTTATTAATTACTTGAAGGGGCAAGACTCTTTATTAAATTGAAGGTATTTCCCGGGATTATAATTGCCGCTGGGAACGCCCCCTGGTGAGACCATTACCATCTCACCGGTATATCATCCTCAACCTGGCTCCAGGAGTTATATATGACCGATACAACCAGCCTCCCTTCGCGCAGTGAAGTCCCACTCGAGCAGACCTGGGACCTCGCCTCCATCTTCGCCACCCCCAAGGATTGGGAATCCGCCTGCAGCCAGCTGACTGCCATGCTGCCGACCCTCTCAGCTTACCAGGGGCACCTGGGTGATTCTCCGCTGAAACTGGTGGAATTCATCCAGCTGTACCAGGAAACGGGCACGCTGATGGGAAAGATCAAAGTCTATGCGAGCAATGCGTATGCTGTGAATACGCTTGATCAGGAAGCGGCTGCCCGAAATGGGCAAGGGCGCAGCCTGGAGGCAAAATACGGCGCTGCCATCGCGTTTTTCGACCCGGAGCTGATGCAGATTGGTTTCCCGAAGCTGCGCCAGTGGATGAAGGATGAACCCAGGCTGGCCTTTTTTGCCCACTACGTGGACAAGCTGGAGAAACGTCAGGATCATGTACGCTCGGGAGAGGTCGAACAGGTGCTGGCATTGGTCAACGATCCTTTCTTTGCTGCCAGCGCTATTTATAACGCATTCAATAACGCTGAGCTATTCTTTCAACCGACCAGGGGCTTGGATGGCAGCCAGCTGGAGGTGGGGCAGGCCAGTATTAGCGCCTTGATAGCCCACCCCGACCGTGAGGTACGCCGCACTGCCTGGGAGAACTATTCTGATGGCTACCTCAAGTTCAAAAGCACCCTGGCAGCCACGCTCACTGCCACTATCCGCCAGGACGTTTTCAACGCCAAAGCGCGTGGTTACGAAAGCTCTTTGGAAGCTTCCCTGGCACCTAACAATGTGCCGGTGGAGGTATTCCACAACCTGATTGAAGTTTTCAAGAAGAACCTGCCCACCTGGCATCGTTATTGGCGCGTGCGCAAGAAGCTCCTGGGCTATGATACCTTCCACGTGTACGATATCAAGGCGCCGCTCACTGCTCACAAGCCGGTGGTCCCGTTCAAGCAGGCGGTGGAGTGGATCGTCGAAGGTATGGCACCCTTGGGCAAGGAGTATGTCGACATCTTACGGCACGGCGTATTGGTAAACCGCTGGGTGGACTATGCCCGCAACAAAGGCAAGCGCGAAGGCGCTTTCTCCAGCGGCTCGATGGGCACACGGCCTTTCATCTTGATGAGCTATGCCGACGACGTGTACAGCCTGAGCACCCTGGCGCACGAGCTGGGTCATTCGCTGCACTCCTATCATAGCTGGCTGTACCAGCCGTTTATCTACAGCCGCTATTCTCTGTTTGCCGCCGAGGTAGCCTCCAATTTCAACCAGGCGATGGTACGCAGCTACTTGTTCGACACCCAGACCTCACCTGAGTTCCAAATCAGCCTGATCGAAGAGGCCATGTCGAACTACCACCGATATTTCTTCATCATGCCCACCCTGGCGCGCTTCGAGCTTGAGCTGCATTCCCGGGCAGAGAAGGGACAGCCGATCAATGCTGATATCCTGAACGGGCTGACGGCGGACCTATTCAAGGAAGGCTACGGCGACGAGGTAGAATTCGACCGCGACCGGATCGGCATCACCTGGGCTCAGTTCGGGCACATGTATATGAACTTTTACGTCTATCAGTATGCCACTGGCATATCAGGTGCCCATGCCCTAGTGGATGGCATCCTGTCGGGAAAACCGGATGCCGTCCATAAGTACCACGAGTTCTTAAAGCTGGGCGGCTCGATGTACCCACTGGATGCGCTCAAGCTGGCTGGCGTTGACCTGACCACGCCCGAGCCGGTTGAAAAAGCCTTCGCAGTGCTAGCAGGTCTGGTAGATCGACTGGAGAAGCTGGCTGGATAGGATTTTTTTGTAATATGAAAGAATATTGGCCCTGGCAGGGGTTATTCGGAAAGCGTGTGTTCAAATCACGCCGCAGCACGATCATCTGGCTCAGCTTGCTGAGCATAGTGTTGATCCCTGCGCTGGCATGCAACCTGCCGGGGCGCCAGGCTGGCGGGTTGAGCTTTCCAACCGGCCAGGCTTCGATGACTTCACCAGACCTGCCTTTCCCGACTGCCGCGATCACATCTGCGCCAGTTTTGACCGAGGCACCTGCCTTCCCCACCTCAGCGCTTTCGCCGGGTGAATCTCCAAACCCCTTCCAGGGGCTGCTAACTGCCACTCCGGGTGCTGGTGTGCCGACTGCGTGGACCACCCCCGAGCCCGGAGAAATCTTGGCACCGTTTACGTATTGGTCTCAATCGGGAGATACCTTGCTCGCTCTGGCAGCCCGTTTCGGCGTCAGCCCTGACCAGATCAGCCCAGCCCAACCGTTGTATGGATTGCTGCAACCTGGGCAGCAGCTAACCATCCCTAACCTGCTGGGGGAGCCTGCCTACCCCAGCCCGGTGTTTCCCGACAGCCTGGTGATCAATTCTCCCGCCGCAGCCAGCTTCAAGACTGATGAGTATGTCACCCAGGCAGGCGGCTATTTGAGCACCTATCGTGAAAAGCTGGACACTGGTGAATGGCTGAGCGGGTCTGAGATCGTCCAACGGGTGGCGAGCGAATCTTCGATCAATCCCCAGTTGCTGCTAGCGGTCCTGGAATTCCGCTCAGACTGGGTGAGGGGCGAGCCTACCAACCCGAGCCAGGTGGATTATCCTATTGGGTTCTACGTGCCGGATTACCATGGCCTGTATATGGAGCTCTCACTGGTGGCCAAGGAGCTCAACATCGGCTATTATGGCTGGCGGCAGGGAACACTGACCGAGTTAGTCTTCCCTAGTAACATACACGTGCGCATCAGCCCAGGCTTGAATGCTGGTTCAGTGGCGGTCCAGAATCTGGTATCAAAATTTTATCTGCATCAGCAGGATTGGCTGGAGGCAGTGTATGGGCAGCAGGGTATCCTGGCAGATTATCAGGCAATGTTCGGCAATCCCTGGCAGAAGGCAGCCAATGTTGAGCCGCTCTTCCCGTCCGACCTGGTGCAGCCGACCCTCGAGCTTCCCTTTATGCCGGGCGAAGATTGGAGCCTGACTTCAGGACCACACATTGCCTGGCGGACCGGCACGCCGCGCGGCGCCCTGGACTTTGCCCCCATCACCGGCGAGCCGGCTTGTGCCATTTCCACCGTCTGGGTGACTGCCTCTGCCCCAGGGCTGGTGGTGCGCTCCGAGCGCGGCATCGTCACGATTGATCTGGATGGGGATGGGTTGGAGCAAACCGGTTGGGTGCTGCTGTATATGCATATTGCCGACCAGGGGCGTATAGCACCGGGCACCCGGGTGCAGACCGATACTCCATTGGGTCATCCATCGTGCGAGGGCGGGACGGCGACCGGCACACACGTCCACCTGGCACGCAAGTATAATGGAGAATGGTTGGCAGCAGATGGTCCGCTGCCCATGGTGCTGAGCGGCTGGATTGCCCATGTTGGCGAACTATCTTATGAGGGCACGCTGGTAAAGGATGGCCGGACCGTCTCAGCTCATCCGGATGGTTCATCAGGCTCCACCATCATCCGGTAGAATTGTTATACTGGTCCAGCAGGTTGTTGGACTTTTTTAGAGGGTTGTTTTAGCGGAGATTATTGATTTGGAATAAGTTGCGGGGAGATTAAGCAGATTGGAGCATCACCATGATTGAAGATCCTAAAAATTCTACCCGGGCAGAGCTGATGGCTGAATTGGACCGGGAGTGGGCGAGCATCGAGCGCATCTGTTTCAGTCTGACGGAGGTTGATATGGTGGCACCAAACGCGGCAGGGGAAAGGTCGATCAAGGACGTGCTGGTACACCTGTCTGCCTGGGAGAAGTACCTGCTGGACAGGTTGAGTTTTGTGATGACCGGGATGAGGCCGCAGTACGCGGTGATGACGACCTCGGATGACGTGCACCGCTTCAACGCCCAGGTGTACGAACAAAATAAGGACCGCCCGCTCACCTCGGTGGTGATCGAATTTCGCAGCCTATACCGGGGAGTGATGACCGTCCTTGAAGCGTTGAGTGATGAACAGCTCACCCAGGCATATAACTACGACTTTCCGGATGATTCGCTTAACCTGCTGCAGCTCATCCGGGCGAACACCTGCGATCACTTCAAGGAGCACTGCAACGCCATGGGTAAAGATAATTGAAGCGACGATTAAGGGGATTTATCAGGACGAGGTAATCTCCCCACAAATGTTCAACCTATTCTGCAGCAGGCCTGTTTAGAATGGGGTACACTATCTCGGCCGCAAGTAACGATAAAAACAAACTGATTCATAGGAAGGTTGCTATGCGCGATCAATTAGCAGAGGCACTGAAGGTTCAAGATGTGGAGTATACGGATATACGCCTGGAGGACAAGACCAACACCTGGGTTAACTTTCGCGGCTCCGACCTGGATTCAATTGGCTCGGCGCGTACGGTGGGTGGGATCGTCAGAGCGTTGTATAAAGGCGGCTGGGGCTATGCTACTTTTAATGACCTGGAAGACTTGCCTAAACGGGTGCGTGAGGCATGTGAAACCGCCAGGCTGGTAGGCAAAGGAAACACCCATTTTGCCTCAAGCGATCCCGTTGTGGATTCGGTCAAGGCAACGATGGTCAAGGATTTTCGCCAGGTACCCCTGGCGGAGAAAAAAGCCTTGATGGAAGAATATAACCGAATCGTGCTTGGGTACCATAAAAGTATCCAGACCAGCTCGGTGAGGTACGCTGATAGCTTCAAACACATCTGGTATGCGAACTCGGAGGGCACCTTTATTGAGGAGGATGTTCCAGATGTGAATATCATCGTCGTGGCAGTCGCGCGTGAAGGGGATATTGTCCAAAACGCATACGAAACGGGTGGAAGTCTCGACGGCTTCCAGGGTGTTGAGAATTTCCATGACAAAGCCAGAAACGCAGCCCAGAAAGCAGTAGAACTGCTCGCGGCACCGCCTGTTAGCGGGGGCAAGTATACCGTTATCACTGACCAGAGAATGACGGGTGTATTCACCCATGAGGCATTCGGTCATTTGAGTGAGTCAGATTTTGTATATGAGAACCCACGCATGCAGGAGATCATGAAGCTGGGCAAGCGGTTTGGGGTTAAGAACCTGAACATTATCGATGACGGAACGCTGCCTGGCGGGCTTGGTACCCACATCTACGATTACGAAGGGACACCCACGCGCAAGAATTATTTGATCAAGGATGGCATCCTCGTCGGAAGGCTGCACTCGCGAGAGACAGCTGCCAAGATGGGCGAGCTGGTATCGGGTAATGCCCGGGCAGTACACTTCCAACATCCGCCAATTGTCCGGATGACGAACACTTATATCGAAAATGGGACAACGAGCTTCGCGGATATGATCAATGACATCAAATTGGGAGTGTACGCCATTAGGGCCATTGGCGGCCAGACTGCCATGGAAATGTTCACCTTCAGCGCCGCTTACGGCTACATGATCCGCGATGGGCAAGTGGCTGAGCTGGTTAGGGATGTGGCACTGACCGGTAACGTTTTCGAAACCATGCTTAACATCGACCAGATTGGCAACGACCTGGCATGGGAACCGAATAGTCCCGGGGGCTGTGGTAAAAATGATCAACAGCCTCTGCGGGTGGGGACGGGTGGGCCGCATATCCGCATCCAAAACTGCGTGGTAGGAGGTCAGCAATGATCGTCTCACAAATTGTCCAAAAAGCACTAAAAAAGGCACAGGCAGCCCAGGCAGTCATGCTGACGCAGGAAACCAGTGCGGTCGATTTTGAGAATGACCGCCTCAAATCTGCTGAATCGTCCCAGCGTACCCAGATCGATCTCAAGGTCATCCTGGATGGGAAGGTGGGAATATCGAGTACTACAGACCCCAGGGATATTGATGGAGTGGTGCAGTGTGCGCTAGAAGCAGCTGAGTTTGGCAGCCCGGCGCACTTTGAGCTCCCGGATGCCCAAACGCTCAAACCGGTAAAAATCTTCGACCCGGCACTGCTGCCGCTCGAAAAGCCCGAGATGATCCGCATGGGTCAGCAAATGATGGACATGGTAAAAACCTATAATCCTGAGATCTTGGCGGGGGCGTCGGTCAACAAGACCGTATACAAGGTTGAATACGCCAATTCGCGTGGAGCTGAGTATTCCGCCGACCACACCGAGTTCAACATAGGGACGGGTGGAGAGCTGGTGCGCGGCACCGACATCCTGTTCGCCGGGCATGGCGTGGGGCAGAAGAAACGCGCCGTGGACACAGAGGAGATCGCCACCCAGGCGATCGAATACTTCCGCATGGCGGAGCAGATCGCCCCAATCGAATCGGGGGAGATGCCGGTGATCTTCACCCCTGGCGGGTTAATTGCCCTGCTGCTTTCGTTAGGGTTAGCCGTGGATGGCAAGAACGTGAACCTGGGAGCCTCACCGCTGCATGATAAACTTGACCAGCAGATTGCCAGCCCGAGCCTGACCATCGTGGATGACCCGTTTATCGAGTATGGTCCACGCACCAGCGCCCTTGATAATGAAGGCGTGAGGCGCAAGGTGACTCCCATCATCGAAAAAGGTGTGCTGCGCAGCTTCATTTATGACCTGGATACTGCCGGTCGGGCAGGGGTTAAACCCACCGGGCACGGTTCGTCGCGCTCGCTGACCAATCTGGTGATCACGCCGGGGAATACACCGTATGAGACCATGATCCGCAGCACGGTGAAAGGACTGCTGGTGCATGAATTCCTGGGACTGGGACAGGGCAACCCGATTAACGGTGAATTTTCAGTCAACCTGTTCCTGGGATACAAGATCGAGAACGGAAAGCTGGTCGGCAGGGTGAAAGACGTGATGCTGGCGGGTAATGCTTTCGATGCACTCAAGAATATCATCGCCATCAGCAAAGAGCGCGAATGGGTGAGTGGCCCCGGAAGCTATTTTAGCGGCCTGATGCCTTACATCCAGGTGGGCATGTTGAGTGTGACAGCAAAATAGCGACGTGCAGATAATCAACAAAATTGGAGGAGCAGACCATGATCGAGATGCCTGAAGCCATGACGATTGCCCGGCAAATGAATGAAACCCTGACAGGCAAAACCTTCCAGCACTTTGAGCACGGCCCTTTGGAGCATAAATTCTTGTGGCTGAACAGACCGGCCGAGGAATACGACTCTTTCCTGGCGGGCAAGCAGGTAACCAGTGCCAGGAGCTTTGGGCGCTCCATCTTCCTGTTTGTGGGAGAAACACACCTGCTGTGTTTCGCCGAGCTGGGCGGGCGCATCCTGTACCACCAACGGGGGGATGACCTGCCCAAAAAATATCACCTGCGTTGGGATTTTACGGATAACACCTCGATGACCTTCAATATGCAGATGTGGGGATTCGTTGGCCTGCTGGAAAAAGCGGAACTGTCATCCCCTCGATATGCAGACGTTGGCGTCCCACCGCTCTCGGATGGCTTCACCATCGATTGCTTCGACCAGCTGCTGGAAGCGTATCCTGAGAAGAACCAAAAGGGGGTCAAGGGTTTCCTGGTAACCAGCAAATATGTGTTTGGGATTGGCAATGGTTACCTGCAGGATATTCTGTTCAGGGCCAAGATCCATCCGAAGCGCAAGATACCCACGCTCACAGAGAGTGAGCGCCGCAACCTGTATGCAGCCATCCAGGACATCATGGCGGAAGCGATTAGACTAAACGGACGGGATGATGAGCACGACCTGTTTGACCATCCCGGCGGATACACCCGCTTGATGGGCAACCAGACGTCAGGGAAGCCGTGCCCGGTGTGTGGCACGACCATTGAGAAAATTGCGTATCTCGGCGGGGCGTGCTATGTGTGCCCCAATTGCCAGGTGTGAATATGGAAATTCCGAAGACGATGCGAGCTATGCTGCTTACTGAGCAGCGTAAACCGTTGAAGATGGCGGAAGTCACCATACCTGAGCCCAAGGCGGGGCAGGTGCTGATCAAAGTTCACACCTGCGGGGTGTGCCGTACTGATCTGCATGTGCTGGACGGTGACTTGACCGAACCCAAGCTGCCGCTGATCCTGGGGCACCAGATCATTGGCACGGTGGTGGACTTGGGAGCAGGGGTGGACCGCTTCAGCCTCGGTCAGCGCATCGGCGTGCCATGGCTGGGTTATACCGATGGCACTTGCCGTTACTGCCTTCGGGGGCAGGAGAACCTGTGCGACCATCCCGAGTTCACCGGCTACACCATAGACGGTGGCTACGCCGAATATGCAATAGCGGACCAGCGCTACTGCTTTGCGGTGGCGGAAACCTATAACGATATTGACGCCGCCCCACTGCTGTGTGCCGGGCTGATCGGCTACCGCACCTATCGGCTGGCGGGGGGACACGTGGAACGGCTGGGAATTTACGGATTCGGTTCGGCCGGACACATCATCGCCCAGGTGGCAGCATATGAGGGTAAGCGCGTGTACGCTTTCACCCGGCCGGGTGATACTGCCACGCAGGAATTTGCCCGTCGCTTAGGTGCCTATTGGGCAGGCGGATCGGATGAGATGCCCCCAGAAGAGCTGGATGCAGCGCTTGTATTGGCGCCGGTAGGTGCACTGCTGGTGACTGCCCTAAAAGCCGTCGCCAAGGGCGGCGTGGTGGTGAGCGGAGGCATCCACATGACGGATATCCCATCTTTCCCGTATCACCTGTTATGGGAGGAGCGCACCATCCGCAGCGTGGCCAACCTCACCCGCCAGGACGGGGAAGAATTCTTAGCCCTTGCACCGAAGGTGCCGGTGAAGACTGTCGTCACCACCTACAAGTTGGAGGAGGCCAACCAGGCGTTGGACGATCTACGCAGTGGTAGGCTGGATGGTGCTGCGGTCTTGACGATTTGATAAATCGTATATGGGATTGAATAAATGATCAATACAAAGGTGGGCGGAGAAAAACGCCCTCCCACTCGAAGGACACAAAGGAAGATATTTTAATTGGATGAGACTGCCGGCTTACTTAACAGTGTAAGGGGTGGGTCTTAGATCCGGTTGTAGGGAACACCGGATTGGCCCGCACCTACTTGATGACGGGATTGTTGATCACGGCTTGCCGCCATCATCGATGGTGGCTACAAGACCTAATCGGGTATCGATGATCCCGGAGTTATTGGTAAGGGCGCAAGGGAGGGATTTAAATATGATCCATCTGGGATCCCTCCCTTGCGCTCTTACGATTAATAAAATATCGCGACAGGGGATCCAAAAGGCGAAACATCTTTTGTTTCACCCTAATAGTTTTTCTTTGTGTCCTTAGTGACCTTAGTGGTTTTCTTTATTTCACCCAATGCGCCAATTGATCCAATGGGCGGCGGGGGTGCTGATCGGGGAATTCGGCGGCGTAACCGATGGCGAGGATGACTACTGGCACCTGGGTGTCGGGCGCACCGAGAATCAAGCGCACCACCTTCTCATCGAAGGTGCCCACCCACACACTGCCCAACCCCAGGCTGGTTGCAGCCAGCATGGCAAAGGCGCAGGAGATGGTGGCGTCCTGCACAGTGTACAGGCGGGTGCCGCGTTCGGTGTAGCGCCCCTCCGTAAGCTCTGGGTGGGTGCAGAACACCAGTGCCACGGGAGCAACAGCAACGTATTCCTGGGCCAGAGCAGCGCAGGAGAGCCCATCGCGCTTTTTGGCATCAGTCACCACGTAGATTTCGTAAGCCTGTAAATTACCGGCCGATGGCGCCAGGTTCGCAGTCTCCAGGATTTGCTGCAGCTTCTCGGGTTCAACCGGCTGGTCAGAAAAGGTGCGAATCGAATGCCGGTTCTTGATGACATCGAAGAATTCCATCGCTCATGCTCCTCACCACAAGGGGTTCCGCCTTTGGATGTACTATTGTAATCCAATAAGGAGGGAGGGGCAAATATCAAGACGATGTTGATAATGGTGGCAGCCATGTGCTATAGTTAGAAAACACCCATCCTATTTCTGTTACAATCAGGTGCGGTCGCTACTCTTATCCAGGAATCCTTATGCTCCCACCTACCATTTCGCTTGATCCAGAAGAAGTCACCCTTAAGGATGGTACCCAGGTGCTCATCCGCCCCATCCGTGAGGATGATGCCGAAGACCTGCAAGAGGCATTCCAGCGCCTTTCAATGGAAAGCATCTACCTGCGCTTCCTTTCGGTGAAGAAGGAGCTGACCGATGAAGAAGCGCGCACGCTTTCAACGGTGGATTACACTGCGCGCATGGCGTTCGTTGCCACGTGTAATGAAAATGGGCGAGAGATTGTGGTGGGGGTGTCACGCTACGCGTTACTGGATGCAAGCAAACCTGAGATGGCCGAGTCGGCGGTGGTGGTGGCAGATGAATACCAGGGGCGCGGCATCGGCAAGCTATTGCTTCGGCGATTGGTCAGCTATGCACGCACGAAGGGCATCCACTACCTGCGCGGCAACATGCAGATCGGCAACAACCGCATGCTCGAGCTGGTGAAGAGGAGCGGTCTGCCCCACAAGCCACGCTTTGTGGATGGGATCTGGGAAGTGACCATCGATATCGGGCAGCCGGACGAGGAAGCGTGACTGATTTTGCCGGGGTGTCCCCGGGTGAGCTGGCGTCAGCGTTCGACGCAGAACACCGGGCACTAACGCTGCACGTAACCGACAACGAACGGGCAATCTGCCGAAAATATTCAAACATGATCCAGAAGGCTCCAGCCGAATACGTGTTGGCTTTTGGGCGAATCCTGCTCTTCACGCATGGTCACCGCTGGCAGGCATATGAGCTGATCGCGGAGCACCAGGCGGCTTTCCGACGCCTGGATGCGGATACACTAGAGGAACTGGGGCAGGGAATTAACAGCTGGTGGACGACGGATTCGTTCGCTCGGACGTTATCGGGTCCAGCGTGGCGGGATGGATTGGTCAGCGACGAGCTGTTTGTGCGATGGGCGATCTCACCGGACCTGTGGTGGCGCAGGGCGGCACTGGTTAGCACGGTGGCGTTCAACGTCCGCTCGTTGGGAGGCAAAGGGGATACGGTGAGGACGCTCGCCATCTGCCGGATGCTCGTGGATGACCATGAGGATATGGTGGTCAAGGGGTTGTCATGGGCATTGCGAATGCTGGTGTCTTTTGACCCGCAAGCGGTGGAAGGGCTTTTGAAAGGATTTGACCGGGTGCTGGCGGGGCGGGTGAAGCGTGAAGTGGGGAGTAAGCTGAGGACGGGGCTGAAGAACCCGAGGAGGAAAATCAGCGGTTAGCTGTTTGCATTTAGCTATTAGCAGTAGCGACAGAGAAATCCAATTTGGGGTTGCTTTTTACTGATGCAGATAGACTTGGTATGGACGGAGGAGATTTCTTCGGCAAAAGGCGCCTCGCGATGATACATTTTTTGTCGTTGCGAGACCTGTGATCTTTGCTGGTCGAAGCGATCTTCATCGAACACACAATGAGTTTCTTGACCTTGGGAAGTGCTTAGACGGTTCGGCTGAGATAATCCCTGTTGAGAAGGTGATGGTTTAGGAAGATTGGTTCGTCGCACAGAACACTCTTCGCAATGACAGATAATTTACAACCCTCGGCCGGTTTCCATCTCTTCTTTGACAGCTTTGTAGAGGGTTTCGGCTTTGAGCTCGCTGAGGGTGTAGCAGGGGGCTTCCAGGTGGTCGGCCAGCGATTGGGCCAGACCCTGGTCGAAGGCGGCGTGCTCCATATTGACTACCACACAGTGGATATCATCGGCAGCGATCTGCTCTGCCAGGCGATGGGCTTCGTCCTGAGGAGGCATGGATGACATGGACACGTTGCCAGCCCCATCGGTCAACAGGATGACCAGCGGCTGCACATCGGGGTGCAGGATGCGCTCGCGCAGCAGAGTCTGATGGGCCATGTATAGTCCGGCGGAAAGGGGTGTTTTACCGCCTACAGGGATATCCGCCAGAGCGCGCTGGGCCAGCATGACCGAGTTGGTGGGCGGGAGTACCATGGTGGCGCGATCCTTTTGGAACACGATCAGCCCCACCCGGTCGCGCCGCTGGTAAGCATCAGTGAGTAGCGAGAGGATAGCGCCTTTGGTGGCAGACATACGCTCAGCAACCGCCATTGACCAGGAGGCATCAACGACGAAGAGTACGAAATTGGCCGTCTTTTTCACACGCACTTTGCGCTGGAAGTCAGACGGGCGGATGGCGAAGGCCACCCGCTTGCGCATCTCAGCGCGCTCCTTCTGGAAAGGAGCAGCGGCACGGATGGTGGCGTCGAAGGCCAGATCATCGGTTTTCCCTTCCGCCGGACGGGACTGGATGTAGCGCCCGCGTTTGCGGTCGGTATGGGTGCGCGAGCGCCTGCCCGCCCGCTTGCGGTATAACTGGTCTAAGTTGGTATTCAGGTTGCGTGGTCGGAAGGATTCACCGACCTTTACTTTCTCTCCCCCATCCCACCAATAGGCGTTCCCGACATCAAAGACGCTTTGCCTTGAAGGCTCACTCTGGTTCGGATTCTGTTGGTCTTCCTGCGAGATGAGGTTTAGGTCTTTTTTTTTTATCAAAGTGTGGAGTATGATCTTCGTCCTCCGCTACTGGTTCTGGCTCTCCTGCGCTGACTGTGGAGCCTTGCAGCTGTTCGATGCGCTCCTGCAGCTCTTCTTCCGAGACGGCTGCCTGCTGGAACGGCCCCTGCCTGATGCGATGAGGCAGCGCCAGCTCGGCGGCCAGGGCGATATCACGCTCCGTAATAGATTTACGTCCCTCAAAGGCGGCTTGGGCTCGCGCGGTCTTGAGGATTACCAAATCGGCACGGTGACCTTCCACGTTTAGTGAGGCTGTGAGAGCAGCGATGGAAAGCAGGTCACGGCTGCTATAAGTGACCCGGTCCACTAGCTCACGAGCCAGTTCAATCTGGTGAGAAAGCTCTATTTCCTTATCCAGCCACTGCTTGCGGAACTTCTCTGGGTCTTCCTCGAACGCCAGGTTGCGCTCCATGATCAGCACGCGCTCCCGGGCTTCACGGATGCCATAGATCTCGGCTGAATGGGCGAAGCGGTCAAGCAATTGTGGGCGCAGGTCGCCTTCCTCCGGGTTCATTGTACCCACGAGGATGAAGCGCGCCGGGTGGGCAAATGAGATGCCCTCGCGCTCGACCACGTTCACGCCCATGGCAGCAGAGTCAAGTAGCAGGTCGACTACATGGTCATCCAGCAGATTGACCTCGTCGATGTACAACAGGCCGCGGTTGGCGGCTGCCAGCACACCCGGCTCGAAGATGCGCTCGCCCTTCTGGATGGCGATCTCGATATCGAGGGTGCCAACCACACGGTCTTCGGTAGCGCTGATGGGCAGGTCAATGAAGGCAATCCGGCGTTTAACGACTTTCATGTCGATACCCTGGGCTTTACGCTCCTTCACCCAATCCGACCAGGTGAGGGGTGCTTCCGGGTCGTCATTGAAGGGTGAGTCGGCGAAAACTTGAATATCGGGTAACAGGGCGGCCATGCCACGGGCGGCAGTCGATTTACCAGTCCCACGTTCGCCACGGATCAGAACTCCACCAATGCGCTGGTCAACTGCGTTCAGGACGAGAGAGCGTTTCATCCGCTCCTGTCCGACGATGGCTGTAAAGGGATAAACGGGTCGCATTAAGGTATGAAGTTATGCCTCCTAACAAGCAAGCGTATATTATACTCTCATGTGAAAATATTGCAGTTAATATTTTTTTAGCGTAAGCAGCATCCCCATACTATCTATGGTCCAATAACTTAATCTGTCTGACTTCCATCCAGGCGGATTCAGGGTTGGGCAGAGTGCCATAGCTCAGCCGGCCTGCAGGCGGCAAGGCGGCAAACTGGTTGTCGATCCAGATCACCAGGCTCAGTGGCGAGTGAGGCACAACGTCCGTTCGCAGGAGCTCGATTTCATCCCGGCGGTATATTACCAGTCCATTTTCCCATTTCAAAGAATAGGTATGCCACTCGGTAACATCCAGCTCGATCGAGGCAGCAGCCTGATTCACCTTACTGCGCAGCACCCGGCGGACGATCTGAGCTGTTTGACGAAGCAGGGTAAGGCTAAGCGCCGGAGAAGCCAATGCAAGCAGGGCAGGCGGAACTTTTTGAGAGCTGAAGGTGGCTGCCAGGAAACCGCAAGCCGGAAGGTCATCCCTGAAGGAGAGATAATTCTGAGGGGAGGCATGGAAGAACCAGGCGGCATCGGGCAGTGTAGGGAAGCGGAGATGCTTCCTATCCCCACCCAGCAGGAAGCTGAACGGGTCGTTCCAGAAACCAAACCCCCACGTGCCGGGGAGATCTTGAGAAGAAACGCGGGCCTGTAAACTGAGGGTGAGAGGAGGTTTCCAATGGAAATCGCTACGCGCGAGCTGGGTATGGTCATCGAGCTGTGCCAGGCGATAGGCGGGCCTGGGGTCAGAAGCAATCTCCAGGCGCCAAAAATTCTCCCCAAGCGCGTCCACCCGGGCATACGGAGACCGGCTGATGTGTAGATCAGGAGGCGCGTAAATCATATCAAAACTATCATACCATGTACTTGTAGACGAAAAAACGCCCAGCGAAAACAGTGGAAACGTCGCCAATGATATAATTCAGGCATCTTTGGAGGCTAAATGGAAATTACCTGGTACGGTCTATCCTGTTTTCGCCTGACCGAGCGCAACCTTGCAACAGTGGTGACAGACCCCTACGACAGTCAAACTGCAGGCTACGAGCCACTCAAGCTAAAGGCAGACATCCTCACCGTCAGCCATGAAGCACCAGGGCACGGCTATACTTCGGGTGTGAAGGGCTATTCACACCTGATCACCACTCCAGGTGAGTATGAAATCGGCGGTGTATTCATCACGGGCATCCAGACCAACGGGATTAGCAAGCAGGATGCGGATGAGTCGCGCAACACCCTGTACGTGTTCGATTACGAAGGGGTTACGGTGGCACACCTGGGCGATCTGCGGCGTGTGCCCAGCCAAACCGAAATCGAAGCCCTGGGCACAGTGCATATTGTATTGGTCCCAGTGGGGGGAGGGGGTGGTCTCAACGCCGCCAAGGCGGCGGAGGTGATCAGCTTATTAGAGCCAGGCTTTGTCATCCCGATGCACTACGGCACCCCGGCCTGCAACCTCAAGCTGGCGCCGCTGAGCAAATTCCTGAAGGAAATGGGCCTGGGAACCATCAAGCCCCAACCCTCGTTAAAAGTGACAAAGAGCATGATCCCGGAAGAAACGCATGTGGTGGTGTTGGATTACCAACATTGATCGAAATGGAGCACTATCGTGACCGTTAAACTAATCATGACCTGGGACATTACCCCAGGCCGCGAGCAGGAATACTTCGAATTTGTGGTGCGTGAGTTCATTCCCCAGGTGCAGCAGCTGGGGATGGAGCTGAAGGATGCCTGGCTGACCATGTATGGCGAACAGCCGCAGATCATGGCGACCGCCCAAATGCCGGACTTACCAGCGATGCAGAACATCCTGGATACCAAGGAATGGCAGGGATTGGTCAATCGGCTGCTGGATTACGTCGAGAACTACCAGTATAAAATTGTCCCGGCAAAAGCCGGCTTCCAAATGTGAGTTACAGGCAGAGGGAATAAACACCCGTTTTTCAAAATTGAACCTACATTTATATATTCATGTGTATGTGTAGAGGTATATGACCAACATGCTACTGCTCTGGCAAATTTTCCTTCTCTTCACGCGTGTGGCGATGTTCTCATGGGGAGGAGGCCCAGCCTCACTGGCGCTGATGCAGCGTGAGACAACCAGCGCCACATGGACGCCACCTGGTCAGACGCAGCCTGTTCCATGGATCACACCCGATGAATTTGCCGATGCCGTAGCGATCGGTAACGCCATTCCGGGGCCTATCGCACCACAGGTATCAGCGTATGTCGGCTACCAGCTGGCTGGTGTGCCGGGAGCCATATCAGCTGCGGCTGGCACGGTGCTCCCAACCACCTTGTTGATGCTGATCCTGATCGTTTTCTTTTTCGGGATCAAGAACAGCCCGGCAGTAAAAGCCATGCTCCAGGCCGTGCGGCCGGTGGTGGTGGGCTTGCTGCTGTGGACAGCGTATGACATGGCACGAACCGTCTTTGGAGCGCAAAAACTCGGCTGGGGGCAGGCATTAGCCCAGGGATGGGATAAGCTGCTCTTCGTGGCAGGGACTTTTGTGTTGCTGACATTCACGAAGATTAACCCTGCCATCATTATCTTGGTCAGCGCTGTGCTCGGTTTCCTGCTTTACCGAAAATAGCCATTCGGCCTCTCCCACTCTCACGACAAAACCCTTTGGATAACAAACCATTTCCCGTGCATTTGCTCGACTGGTATGGTTCCCACGCACGCCGCTTGCCGTGGAGAGACCACCCCGAACCATATGCGGTTTGGGTGTCGGAGGTTATGCTGCAGCAGACACGGGTGGAGACTGTCATCCCTTATTTCGAGCGTTGGTTGCAGCGTTTCCCGAGCGTAGAAGCACTAGCGAGCGCTCGTCTGCAAGATGTACTGTCAGCCTGGGAAGGGCTAGGGTATTACGGTCGCGCCCGTAATTTATTCAAGGCGGCTCAGCTGGTGATGAAAGAATATCATGGACGACTACCGGAAGAAGTGAGCCTCTTGCGCAAGCTGCCGGGAGTGGGAAGGTATACCGCGGCAGCTATCGCCTCGATTGCTTTCGGACTGGATGAGCCCACCCTGGACGGCAATATTCGCCGGGTGCTTGCCCGCTATTTTAATGTCAGTGAGGACGCGCGTTCGAAAATTGGGGAAGACAAATTATGGAGCCTGGCTGCTCAAAACCTACCAGAAGGGCAGGCAGGAGATTACAACCAGGCTTTGATGGAGCTTGGGGCAATCATCTGCACCCCTAAAAACCCTGACTGCGCAGCCTGCCCCATAGCAGCCGGCTGCCGAGCCAGGACGCTTGGGATCCAGGAGCAGCGACCGGTGCTGCTGCCCAAGCCTGCCATCCCGCACTATGTGGTCACAGCAGCCTTGATCAGCCGGGAGAACCGGGTGCTGATCGCCTGCCGGCAGCCACACGGATTGCTCGGGGGCATGTGGGAATTCCCCGGCGGCAAGCAGCAGGAAGGCGAGGACCTAGCCCAATGCCTCCAGCGGGAGATCGGCGAAGAGCTGGGAGCGGAGATCGCGGTCGGTGATCAGGTTGGAGTATACCGGCATGCCTACACTCATTTCCGGGTCACGCTCTATGCTTTCAGGTGCACGCTTGTGCGCGGTGAACCTCAACCAATCGAAGCGGCGGAGGTGCGGTGGGTCGCTCCGAACGAGTTTTCCCAATATCCAATGGGAAAAATTGATCGTCAGATATCGCAAACTCTGGTATCATCTACTTCCCTATGACCGACGATTTAATCATCGATGCACATGAAGACCTGGCCTGGAACATGTTGACCTTCGACAGGGATTACACCCTTTCTGCGGCTGAAACCCGCAAGCGGGAGACAGGTGCGTTGGCCCGCCAGGTGAACGAGGATACCCTATTGGGCTGGCCGGATTACCAGAGAGGGAAAGTTGTAGTAGTATTTTCCACCCTGTTCGCTGCCCCTGCGCGATACAAACTGGGCGAGTGGGACAGGCAGTGTTACGGCTCCGACGAAGAAGCCCACATGCGCTACAGCATGCAGCTGGATGCGTACGACCGCCTCGTCGATGAACACCCGGGGCAATTCCAGAAGGTTGATACGCGCGCCGGATTGCAGGCTATCCTGGCACACTGGAAGCGCACGGATACCGAGGAACATCCGGTGGGGCTTGTGGTGCTGATGGAGGGTGCAGAGGGGGTGCGTAAGCCGGCTGAATTGGAAGAGTGGTATAGGCGGGGCGTTCGCATCATCGGGCCTGCATGGGTGGGGACACGCTTCAGCGGCGGAACACACGAGCCCGGAGGGCTGACTAAGGATGGTTTTGCGCTCCTGGATGGCATGGCTGAATTCCACCTGACCTTAGATATCAGCCATATGGATGAAAAAGCTGCTCTGCAAGCCCTGGACAGCTACTCAGGAGCGGTGGTCGCTTCGCACGCCAATGCGCTGGCGCTGATTAAAGGGACCGATAGCAACCGGCACTTGACCGACCGTGTGCTGGTGGGACTGCTCGAACGAGACAGTGTGATCGGGATCGTGCCTGCGAATAGCTTCCTGCGGCCGGATTGGCATGAGACCGGAGGCCGGCTTGCAGTAACGTTGGAGCACTACGTAGCGCAGATGGATTACGTGTGCCAGATGGCTGGCGATGCGCGTCACGTGGGGATCGGCACCGACTTCGATGGCGGATTTGGTTTACAATCTGTGCCCTTGGGGATCGACACAATCTCAGACATGCGGAAAATAATCCCAATTCTGGCGCAAAAGGGGTATACTGAGGCCGACGCCGCTGCCATCCTTGGCAATAATTGGCTGCACCATCTTCAAAATACCCTGCCGGAGGCCGTATGACAGATACACCGCCTGTTCGTAAGTCGAATGGGAGTTTACGCATCCGTATAGGTTTGGGGGTAACTATTTTAGGTTTTATTATCTATCTGCTAGGTGCTGAGCCTGGGATATATGGTCTGGATCGCAGCCCAGTGGTAGGTTTTGTACAGATCGCGACCTTCCTGGTGGGACTTGGATTTATCTGCATCGGGGGGTATATCAGCCTGGCGGCGTTATGGAATGGGGGACAGAAATCGATCGCATCCGATATCGGTTTACGCCTGGTGTGCACTGGTTATGTAATTGCAGTGGCATGTGGAATGGCGGATATTTTCGGCTTTGGCAGCAACAATTACCCCATCGTGCCGGTATTTGGTATATACCAGCAAATTGGCGTGATGGTGGGAGAGATAGTGATCGCCATAGGCTTGCTGCTGCTGATCCCCTATAAACAGCCTCAGCCCAGTATTGGCGAGCTTTAGATTTAGACCATCGAATTAGCTGAACCGATCACCGAGATACCGGATTTTTTAACCCCATCACTGCCAACATCTCGTCATTGGTAGGGAATTTATAAGCCGGCAGCCCCAATTTTTCAGATTCTGCCTGGGCAGCGGCATACAGCCGGTCCAGATCTTTTTTGATGATCACGGGGGTACTCAGCCTTTCCAGCCTGGCATAAAAATCATCCAATATTGCTTTGGAGTTCACAAGCGCAGGGGCGGTTTGGAGGTAATCCAGCACAGCCCTGGCGCCATTCTCACCATCCTTGCGCGCAATGCCGACCAACCCGCTACTCGCCTCGCGCGACCAGCCTGCGACGAATACGCGGTCGATGGGACGATTGAGATCAGGATCGTAGGCTTCAAATGACAGCCCGTCCACGGGGTGCAGGGGGTTGGGGTTTTTAACGAAGGCATTATTCCGAACCGGCAATCCAAAGGTTTCATCCACTTTATCACCGATGCAAAAGATAACCGTGTCCACGTTCAAGACTCGCCTGGTACCCAACCTTTTGGCCTGCACTTCGCCTTCCGAGCATACCAGCGTAGTGTCTTCGACTTCCAGGCCGGTGACATGTCCCTGATCGTTACCTATAATGCGACTGGGTGAAGCCAGGAACTCAAAATAAAAATGGGTGTTGGAGACCGGTTCAAGCCCCTTGGGCAGCGGTGAAAGTATGTATTCTTTAGCCTCATCCACATTTTGGTCCACTGCGGCAGCAATCGGGCGCGCCCGCTCAATCTCGGTGAATAACATGTGCAGATCCAGGTTATGGATTACGATTTTCAGCTCTTCTTTTGAAAACTTAACCTCGTTTGGACCCCGGCGAACAACGGAGATGACCTCATCCACCTTGAGATCGCGGATCAGCCAGTGGGCCATATCCAGCATGACATTTCCGGCGCCGATCAGCGCCACGCGTTTACCAATGTGGTAATCCTGGGTGCTGAAAGGCGGGAGTAAATTGTAATGAAAGACCAGGTCTTTGGCGTGGTAGACACCGGTGAGATTCTCGCCGGGCAAACCCAACCACTTCGTACCCTGGGCGCCCGCGGTCACCAGCAGGGCCTGGAAGCCGATAGCCCGCAGGTCAGACAAGCGGAAATTCCCTGTCTCGCCAATTTTAACGTTGCCGAAGTAGTCTATCGCCGGGAGCTCCAGGATTTGTTGGAACTGCTTGCGCAGACCTTCTTTCATCTTGTACTTGTCGAAATAAATGCCATATTCTGCCAACCCCCCAGGGAGAATATCCCGGTTCAGCAGTACGACGTGGGCGTCACTCGTGGCGAGAAGCCGGGAGGCAAACAGACCTGCCGGACCGGCTCCAATGACGGCTACAAGGTATCTCCCGAAAGTGTCCTCAACCAAATCCTGGTCTCCTCAAAAAGACGGCTTTCGCCGTCTGAGTGATCGATCAAGCCCGCCTCAGGAACCATTGAAAATATACATGTGCCTGCTGCCGGCAAAGGTACTAAAGGTATTTTAGCCCGAGGGAGAAAATTCCACAAGAGAGATTTAGCAATTGGTGGTATGGATAGTACGAATTCTCACCAAGGAAATATGCTTTCCTATTCAGCCTGTTTGTGCTATATTCAGCCTATATACCTCAGGAGGTAAGCAATGGACAATTCCACTCCAGACCTTCCAGAACCGGAAAAGGAACCCAGGCCTGAGCCCGAGCCTGCACCTAAATCCAAGGCTGACCCACTCTCTGAGACAGGAGCCAAAATTATTGGAGGGGTCAAGGATGGAGCCGAAAAGGCGAAGGTATTAATTAACGATGGTAAGGACTATTATCGCAAATCTCCCCGACTGCAAAAGGTGGTTTATCAGGGGAAATTTTTCCCTGCTTTTTGGACGGTGGCATGCATTTTTTCATTATTGGTAAATATCATTCTTATCGGGTTACTGGTTTCATTTGGACACCACTTCTTTGAGCTCAAGGCGATCGTCTCGGATGGTCTGGTTACGGAAGCATCTAACAGCCTGGCGATGATGGATCAGGCGCACATTGTGATCAACGTGCCGGTGGAGACAACGGTGCGGCTACAAGATAACTTACCAGTTGTATTCGACGTGCCGATCAACCAAGACACACAAATAGTACTGTCAGAAGCAGCCACGATCAACGGGGCGCGCATCTACCTCAATAATACTGCTGTGACGACCGATCTCACCCTGCCCGCTAACACTCCTTTGCAGGCAAACTTCGATACGACCATCCCGATCAGCACGAGCGTCCCGGTAGATATCACCGTCCCGGTTAGCTTACAGGTGCCGATCGATATAGCCATCGATAAGACCGACTTGCACCAATCCATTGTGGGCTTACAAGAAGCGCTGGCGCCATATGAGACAACCCTGGGCACGAATTTTAACTCTCCCCAAGAGCTGCTGATATGCAAGAATTGGCTAACCGGCTGGTTGTGTGGGCTCGTTTTTGGTAAATGACGCAACCAATGATGCAACCAATGTGTCGGAGTTGATTCGAACTATCTTGATCATCGCTGTGATACTTTATGGTTCTCTAAATGAATGAGACGTTAACCAAACTTACCCTGCCGAACGGCTTGCTGGTGCTGCTGAAAGAGATGCACACTTCACCCATTATCAGTCAATGGATCTGGTACCGCGTGGGTTCACGCGATGAAGTACCCGGGCTGACCGGCGCTTCGCATTGGGTGGAACACATGATGTTCAAAGGCACCCCGCAATTCCCTGTGGGCGTCTTGGACCGGACGATCTCGCGGGATGGGGGTTACCTGAACGCGTTCACCTTTTTGGATTGGACCGCATTTTTCGAAACCGTACCCGCAGATAAGATTGACTTCGCCCTGCGCGAGGAAGCGGACCGCATGTTCAATAGCTCGTTCGAGCCTAGTGAGGTCAGCTCTGAGCGCACCGTGGTGATTTCCGAACGCCAGGGGAGTGAAAATGAACCGCTTTTCCGGTTAAGCGAGGAAGTGCAATCGGCAGCCTTCCGGGTGCACCCATACCACCATGAGATCATCGGTGACCTATCGGACCTATATTCGATGGAGCGCGACGACCTATACCGACACTACAGGAATTACTATATCCCCAACAACGCTGTGCTTTCCGTGGCGGGAGATTTCGAGACCCAGGCGATTACGGAACGTATTCGTGAGCTTTATGAGCCCCTGGCAATTGGCGCAGAGCCGTCAAGGTTGGAGAGGACCGAGCCAGTCCAAACCGGAGAGCGGCGCGTATCGGTGGAAGGACCAGGTCAGACGGTTTACCTGCAGGTGTCGTACCGGGCACCGGCAGCGGATGACCCGGATTTTTATGCCCTGGATCTATTGGACAGTCTGTTGACCGGCCCGACAAACTTGAACATGTTCGGAGGAGGGATCACTAATAAGACCAGCCGGCTATATAAAGAATTGGTGGAAAAGGAGCTGGCGGTAAGCGTCAATGGTGGAGTGCCGGTAACGATCGATCCGTACTTATATACAACAGTAATCACCGTGCATCCCAGGCACACTGCCAGTGAGTGCATCGCGGCCATGGAAGCAGAGATCAAGAGACTGCAGGATGCCCCGCCGAAGGCTGAAGAGCTGGAAAGAGCGTTAAAGCAAGCGCGCGCCATATTTGCTTATGGCAGTGAATCGATCTCCAACCAGGCTTTCTGGATGGGCTTTGCCGAGATGTTCGCCAGCGTGGACTGGTTCACCAGCTACCTGGAGCGGCTGGCGAAAGTGACGCCGGAGGACGTGCAACGACTGGCACAAACATGCCTGAGGCCTCAAAACCGGACCCTGGGGGTGTACCTGCCTGACAATGCTGCCCAAAAAAACCAATGAGTTATCCAAGCGATTAACAGGAGTGAGCTACACTTGAATACCCATTCATTACCCGGCCCCGAAGATATCATCAGGCGTGAGCTTCCCAATGGGACTATCGTCCTCTATCGGCCCAACATGCACAGCCTGTCTGTGGTGATCACGGGCTACCTTTCGGCTGGGGCCATTTTCGAGCCGGATGACAAGCTCGGACTGGCCGGGTTTACTGCGCTGGCCCTGATGCGCGGGACGGCTCAGCATGACTTCCAGCAGATCTATGATGGATTGGAATCGAATGGCGCCAGCCTGGGTATCGATGGAGGCACGCATTCGATCGGATTCTATGGGCACGCCCTGGCGGAAGATTTAGACTTGCTCACTGGAACACTGGCTGAGGCATTACGCCAACCGGTATTTCCGGCTGACCAGGTGGAGCGCCTGCGGGACCAGCTGCTGACTGGCCTGGCGATCCGCAGCCAGGATACGTCAGAAATGGCGTCTTTGGCGTTTGATGAGCTGGTGTATGCCGGGCACCCTTACAGCCGCCCGGAAGATGGCTATCCGGAAACGATCAAGGCAATCACACGTGAGGATCTAGCAGCGTTCCACGAGAAGCACTTTGGACCGCGCGGGATGGTAATCTCCATTGTGGGTGGGGTGGAGGAAGGCCGGGTTTTGGATTCAGTCAGCCGCTACCTGGCGGACTGGGAGAACCCCAACCAGCCAAGCCAGCCGGAGCTTCCAGCTCTAAAACCGTTGAGTGAGACGATCTCACGTCAGGTGAGCCTGCCTGGCAAGTCGGAGGCCGATATTGTCATGGGCACAGTAGGACCTCCGCGACGATCGCCTGACTTTCTCACAGCATCGCTCGGGAATAACATACTGGGGCAGTTTGGGTTTTATGGAAGGATCGGAGAATCAGTGAGGGAGCGCTCAGGCATGGCGTACCACGCCTCTTCGAGCCTGAGTGGTGGGATTGGTCCGGGACCGTGGTTATTCCTGGCAGGGGTCGACCCGAAGAACCTGGAGAAAGTAGTCGAGCTCATTCGTCAGGAAATCGCCAGGTTTACCAGCGAGGTTGTAACCAGCGAGGAGCTGGAAGACAGCCAGGCGAATTATATCGGCCGATTGCCTCTATCGCTTGAATCTAACTCAGGGGTGGCCGGCTCTCTGCTGAACCTCGAGCGCTACAGCCTGGGACTGGATTATTACCAGCACTACCCAGACCTGGTGAGGGGGATCACAGCCGATGAAATTCTGGAGACGGCGCGGCGCTATCTGCACCCAGACCGCCTGGCGGTGGTTACAGCTGGCACATTTGACGCACCCAAGTAAACGGGTTCCGCATGCCATCTTTACGAACCGGAGTTGACTTAATCGATATCGACCGATTTACACATGCCTACTTAAGGTATGATCAGCGTTTCCTGAAACGATTGTTCACTGCATGCGAGCTGGCAGAAAATGGTGATAACATGCCCTCCCTGGCTGCCCGGTTTGCCGCCAAGGAAGCCGTGGCGAAGGCTTTTGGGACAGGCATTGGCCATATCACCTGGCATGAAATTGAAATCTGCCGGGGAAGTTCGGGTGAACCGCTCCTGCATCTTTACGGCGAAGCTCAAAGAATGGCAGAAGAGCACCAATTCACCAGCTGGTCACTCAGCCTGAGCCATACCCATGACCAGGCCATCGCCATCGTAGTTGCGATGAGTGAATAAGGATCATGGTTGATCGATGTGGCAAGGTCGTGATTGCCAGTGAATTGAGCATCTAGATTCATAAAACTTCTCCAGACGCATCAAGAAAGGAATGAAGAATGGAAACCGCACTGACTCCCCTTGAACAGCTGGTTCAGTTTTTGCCCTATCTCATACCGATCCTCCTGATTGAGCTGGTGCTATTAGTCATAGCTCTGGTGGATTTGGTGCGGCGAGAGAAGACGCGTTATTTACCCAAATGGGCCTGGGCTCTATTGATTATTTTTATTCAGATAATAGGCCCAATAGCATACCTCATCGTAGGGCGGGAGGAATAGCGTCATGATCGCTATTCGTACCGAAGAACTGCACAAAGTGTTTGGGGAATTTACCGCCCTGAATGGGTTGAATCTGAGCGTGGATGAGGGCACCATCTTTGGCTTCCTGGGGCCCAACGGAGCGGGTAAAACCACCACCATCCGCATCCTGACCGGCCTGGCACACGCCACCAGCGGGAAAGCCTGGGTGATGGGTAATGAGGTGACGGCTGATGGGCATAAAATTGCCCAGGAAATCGGTTTCCTGCCGGAAGAGCCGGCATTTTATAAATGGATGACACCGCCTGAATTCCTGGACTACGTGGGGCGAATATTTGGAATACCCGCCGCAGAGCGGTCGCGCAGAACTAAAGAGCTGATGGCATTGGCGGGATTAGAAGAATCAGCCAAGAGGCGCATAGGAGGTTTTTCCCGCGGTATGCGCCAGAGGCTGGCATTGGCACAAGCGGTATTGAACCGTCCCAAAGTGTTGTTCCTGGATGAACCCGCCAGCGCCCTGGACCCGATTGGGCGCAAAGAAGTTCTGGATTTCATCGAGCAGCTGCGCGGGCAGTGCACCGTGTTCATGTCCACACATATTTTGGCGGATGTAGAACGGGTGTGCGACACGGTGGGGATCATTAATCGCGGCAAACTGGTGACGGAAGCGCCAAGGGAAGAACTGCTCGCACAGTACGCCGTCCCTGCCCTGGAAGTGGTGGTGGATGAAAAATCGGAGTCAAAGATAAACCCATGGAGCGAAACATTAAAGCGTGAGCCCTGGGTGAAGACCATCAGCCGCCAGGAGCTGGTAGTGCGTATTATTGTGAACAATATTGAAACAGCAAAAACAGAGTTGTTAAGGTCGGCCGCGCAGGTTGGAATGGTGCTTAACAAGTATGAGGTCGTCACACCCTCGTTGGAAGACGTATTCCTGCAGCTGGTGAGTGAGGAGGAGGCAGAGAAATGAACTTATTCACTGCATTTCGCAAGGAATGGATGGAAAGCCTGCGCAGCTACCGGCTCCTTATTGTAATAGCCGTTTTGGTTATCTTCGGATTGACCTCTCCCTTGCAAGCCAAGCTTCTGCCACAAGTGTTAGCCCAGGCTTTACCTATACCTGCTGGAACTGATATATCCGCGTTCATAAAACCACCAACAGTGTCGGATGCAGTCGCTCAATATGTGAAAAATATGAGCCAGTTTGACCTTATCCTGGCAGTGCTGCTCAGCATGGGAGCCGTTGCCCAGGAGAAAGACAAGGGCACGGCGGCGATGATGATGGTGAAACCATTGCCGAGGGGATCCTTTTTAGGGGCGAAGTTCCTCGGATTGGCAGCTTTGTTTGCCATAGCCATCACCATCTCCGGAATTGGCAGTTATTATTACACTGGTCTATTATTTGAATTCATGCCGATCGTTCCCTGGCTGGCGCTGAATGTGTTCTTGTTTTTATACGTATTGGTGATTATAGCGATCACCTTGTTTTGCAGCACCATTACCAATTCTCAAGCAGCAGCCGGTGGAATGGCCGTGGGTATCATCGTCATCGGATTTATCATCGGCGTGATCCGAAACACGGGCAGATATCTGCCGGGTGAATTGAATACCTGGGGCATCCGCCTGATGCAAGGAACCACAACCGCCTCATGGACAGCGCTGGCGGTCAGCATCGTCATGATCGGGGTGCCCCTGTTGGCAGCCTGGCTGATCTTCAAGAGGCAGGAGCTGTGACCTGATCGGTTACGTGCAGGGCGTAGCCGGTTGATGTTGGTTATGTGTTTGATTGCAGGTAAGAGCCACTAATCCACATCCTCCCTTGCGTAAACCTGGATCTTGGCGGATAATACCTGTCCAGTCGGGTACTTTTTGCCTTTCCCGAGGCCCTACAACTGAATATTGATACACGGTAATACCACTTTCCATGCCGAAGGAGGAGTTATGTCAAGCAAACTCGGTCGCGTGCTGGTTACCATCATCAGTGTTATCGTTGTGATTGCCATTGTACTCGGGGTAGCGGGTGTATTCCTGGTGCGCAGCTCTTTTCCCCGCATGAATGGAGAAATTAAATTAAGCGGTCTGAATAATCCCGTAGATATCTACCGGGACAGCTACGGCATCCCTAATATATATGCCCAATCCACCCATGACCTGTTCTTCGCCCAGGGCTACGTCCATGCCCAGGACCGTTTCTGGCAGATGGATTTTTGGCGCCACATCGGCTCGGGCAGGCTGTCGGAGATGTTCGGCAAAACACAGCTGGACACCGACACATTCCTGCGCACATTGGGTTGGGCGCGGGTAGCTAAGCAGGAGCTGGATGCGATGAGCCCGGATGAGCTTGCCCTGTTGCAAGCGTATGCCGATGGGGTGAACGCCTACCTGGCCGACCACAAGGGTGCGGCACTCAGCCTGGAATATGCCGTGCTCAAGCTGCTCACTCCTAACTATTCACCCGAGCCCTGGCAGCCGCTCAATACGCTCACCTGGGGAAAAGCCATGGCATGGGACCTGGGTTCCAGCCGCATGGACGCTGAAGTAGAGCACGCCGTCCTGAGCAAGACCCTCACCACGCAGCAAATGGCGGACCTCTTTCCTCCCTACCCGGCAGACCATCCTTATGTAGTCAAACACCTAGCGCTCGGCGCCACTCCCAGCGGATCAATCGGCTCAGTGCAGGGGAGTCAGGTAATATCTGAGCTGACGCCAGCATTTCAGAGCTTATCAGCTACCATGGGAGGTGTGGAAGCGGTGTTAGGTCCCACCGGTAGTGGTATCGGATCGAACAACTGGGTCATCTCTGGCAACCGCACAAGCACGGGCATGCCGTTCCTGGCGGATGACATGCATCTGACTGAGCAGATGCCTTCCATCTGGTACGAGATTGGCTTGCACTGCAAGCCAGAAGGTGCAGACTGCCCGTACAACGTGGTAGGTTATTCCTTCGCCGGTGTACCAGGCGTCATCGTCGGACATAACGCCCACATCGCCTGGGGCTTCACCAACGTAGGACCGGATGTGCTCGACCTGTATATTGAAAAAATCAATCCTGCTAACCCCAATCAATACGAGGTCAACGGTCAGTGGGTGGACATGAACGTGATGCATGAGACGCTACAGGTGGCTGGATCCGACCCGGTGGACCTGACCGTACGCTACACCCGGCATGGACCAGTGATCTGGGATGACGCGAAGGAAAACGCACAGGTCCAGGAAAATTGGGGGGTCGAGCTGCCGGTAAATTTTGCCATTTCCATGCGCTGGACTGCCCTCGAGCCGACTAATCTCTTTAAAGCGATTTTTGGCTATGACAAGGCACAGAATTGGGTTGAATTCCGCCAGGCGGCGTCATTATTCGCAGTACCGTCGCAAAACACGGTGTATGCAGATATTGAAGGTAATATCGCATACCAGACACCCGGCAATATCCCCATCCGCAAAGCCGGCCACAGCGGCGACTACCCGGTGCCCGGGTGGACGGATGATTATGAGTGGCAGGGTTATATCCCGTTCGAGCAGCTACCCTATGCTTACAATCCTCCGGAGGGATTTATTGCCAGTGCCAATAATGCAGTGGTTGGACCAGGTTACGCCTTCAACCTGACGGCAGAGGATTATGGCTACCGGGCGGCGCGTATTGTCCAGATGATCGAGACGGCTCCCAGCCCAATCGACGCGGCGTACATTCAGAAGATGCACAGCGACGACTACAATGCTTCAGCAGCATTCATGGTGCCCTTGCTAACGCAGCTTCCCCTACAGGACGAGCATCTGATTGAGGTGCGCAACCTGCTCAATGGCTGGGATTACCAAAACCAGATGGACCTGGCTGCACCTGCGTTGTACAACGCTTTCTGGAAGGCAGTGCTGACGAGAACGTTTCACGATGAATTGCCCAAGGATTATTGGCCGGATGGTGGGGACGCCTGGTTCGAGATCATGCGTAAGATTACCCAGACCCCCGATAGCTCTTGGTGGGATGATAAAACAACACCTACGGTCGAGCAGTGGGATGATATTCTCTCCCTGGCATTCAGCGATGCTGTAGCAGAGCTGGACCAGCTGCTGGGCAATAACACTTCGAAATGGGCCTGGGGCGATATTCATTCAGCGATATTCCACAACCAAACCTTGGGCACGTCTGGTATCGGTCCGATCGAGTCCATTTTTAACCGGGGACCGTACCGGGCATCAGGGGGTAACGCGATCGTCAACGCCACTTCTTGGAATGCGGCTGAAACTGACCCCCAAAAAGCCTACCAGGTAGTCTGGCTGCCTTCGGAACGCATGATTGTGGATATGAGCAACATGACGGACTCGCTCTCGGTCAACACGACAGGTGAGTCGGGGCATGCCTTTCACCGCAATTATGACGACCAGATCGACCTTTGGCGCACGATCCAATACCATCCTATGCTGTGGGCTGAGCAGCAGGTGTTGGATGTAGCTAAAGACCACCTGGTGCTGACCCCATAACCCGTGAGGTAGAAAAAGATCAGACTCGAGAACATCGCGTTTGCCGATGACCGGGGAAGTTTCTGGACGAATCCCCCCACATTATGGTATACTCCACCCCGCTCCCGCCTCAGGCGGGAGCGGTCATGCCTGCCTGGCAGGTAATTAATCATCCCACACGCTTTCTGACCAACCGGTGCGTGCCGCAGCAAGGGTGAGCTGGAAACTCACTGGCGGTCCCGGGTGGAACGAGGGAAGCGGAGGAAAAACGCACAAGGAGAAAAAAGAATATGGCAGTTGTACCGATGAAGTCATTATTGGAATCGGGTGTCCATTTTGGGCATCGCACGCATAAATGGCACCCCGCCATGAAGCCGTATATTTTTACCGAGCGAAATGGCATTCACATCATTGATCTACAAAAAACCTCAAAAGCATTAGATACAGCCTACAACGTGGTCCGTGACACGGTGGCGGGCGGCGGTGTGGTGTTGTTTGTTGGCACCAAGCGCCAGGCCCAGGAAACCATCCAGCTGGAGGCTACCCGTTCCAGCATGCCCTACGTGACCGCTCGCTGGCTGGGCGGCACGCTGACCAATTGGCGCACCATTCGCCAGAGGATCAACGAGCTCGAGCGCCTGGAACGGATGCGTGACAGCGGCGATTTTGGTCGCATCACTAAAAAAGAAGGCTTGATCCTCATGCGTGAGATTGAGCGCCTGGAAGGTCTGCTGAGTGGTGTGCGAAAATTAGTCCGCCCACCCGATATGCTGTTCGTGGTCGATGTTTCCCGTGAAGCGACCGCCATCCATGAAGCGAATCTATTAAACATCCCAGTAGTGGCGATGGTGGATACGAACTGCGACCCATCCAACGTCGATTACGTCATCCCCTCCAATGATGATGCCATCCGTGCCATCAAGCTGGTAGTCGGTAAGATAGCAGATGCAGCTATGGAAGGGCTCGGCGCCCGCAAGGAAGAGATCGTAGAGGAAGAGGTTCGCACCGTTGCCCGCGCGGCCGTGGAAGAGGCGGAGCTATCTGATGAGGAGCTGCTTGGCGAAGCCACCCTGGCAAAACTAGTGACCCACCCGAAAGATCTCGCTGAAGCTGAGATCGAAGAGATCGCCGAAGAGCTCTCAGGCGTGCTTGAAGTTGAAGAAGTAGGCGAAGAATTCCAGCAGGAAGAAGAAGTCAGTGAGCTGCCTAAAGAGACAGACGAAGGGCTGATCAGCGAAGAAGAGACCAATAAGACCGAAGATACGGTGACAGAGGAAGTTGAAACCGTGGAACCGGGGACGGAAGAAGTTGAAACCATGGAACCGGGGACAGAAGAAGTTGAAACCGTGGAACCGGTGACGGAAGAAGTTGAAACCATGGAACCGGTGACAGAAGAAGCTGAGCCTGTGGAATCAGCAGCTGAAGAAGATAAAACCGAAGAAGTAGAAAACGAAGAGACCATAGAACCGGTTGAAGATGATCAGGCTGAGGAAGAAAAGTAGACGGCGAGAGTGATGAACATGGCAATCAGTATCGAACAAATTAAGCAACTGCGTGAAGAGACCGGGGCAGGCGTCCTGGACTGCCGGAAGGCACTGGAAACATACAACGGTGATTTCGATAAAGCGTTGGAATATCTGCGCGAGAAGGGGCTGGCGAAAGCGGCTAAACGCGCCGACCGTGAAGTATTGGAGGGCATGTTGGAGCTGTACTCGCACGGAAATGGGCGCGTAGGCGTGATGGTAGAAGTGAACTGTGAGACCGATTTCGTGGCTCGCTCAGAAAGGTTCCGCAAGTTCGCCCATGAAGTGGCGCTGCAAATCGCGGCCGGCTGCCCCAAGTGGATTCGAGTGGAAGACATCCCGATGGCAGTGATAGACGAGGAAAAGGCGAAAGCGCGCAACCTGGCTCTGGCTGAAGGGAAGCCGGAGAATGTGATCGAGCGGATAATAGATGGTAAATTAGAAAAGTTCTATAATGATAACTGTCTCCTGCGCCAAACTTATGTTAGAGATGAAGAAATTACCCTTGATGACCTACGCAGCCAAAATATCGCCGCCATCGGCGAAAACATCGTCATCCGGAGATTCGCCCGATGGGAAGTGGGCGAGGATGCTCAACCTTAATGACACAAGCCAACCTTCGGGTTGGCTTTTTTGTTAAAATCAGTAAAATGTACACATTAATGCTTTTAGCAATTCCGAAACGGAAAAATCCGGGAGGCCCGAATGGAACGAACCTTGAAATACAAGCGTGTTTTGATCAAACTGAGCGGCGAGTCACTCGGAGGGGCAGATGGCTTGGGGATCCACCCCGAACAGGCTGAATCGGTAGCGAAAATTATCGCCGAGGTGCGCCAACAGGAGGTGGATGTGGCAATGGTCATCGGTGCGGGCAACCTATGGCGCGGACGGACGGGCATTCAGCGCGGGATGGACCGGGCGACCGCTGACTACATGGGCATGCTGGCAACCGTGATGAACGCGCTTGCATTGATGGATGCCATGGAGCGCATGGGGATGTATATCCGTGTGCAATCGGCGGTGGAGATGCGGGCCGTGGCTGAACCCTATATCCGCCGCAGAGCCATTCGCCACCTCGAAAAAGGACGGGTGGTGATCTTTGGGGGTGGGACAGGCAACCCATATTTTTCCACCGATACCGCGGCAGCGCTCAGGGCGATGGAAATCGAAGCTGACGTGCTGATCAAAGCCACTAAGGTAGATGGGGTGTATGACTCCGATCCGGTGAAGAACGCCAATGCAGTGCGCTTCGACAGGTTGACCCACATCGAGACGATCAACCGCCGGCTGCAAGTGATGGACAGTACAGCGTTATCCTTATGCATGGATAACAACCTGCCTATCCTGGTGCTTAATATGTGGCAGCCGGGTGCGCTGCTTAAAGCGGTGTATGGTGAGCCAGTCGGAACGCTGGTAATCTCGGATTAAACCCGGGACGCGATGCGTCTGGCATTACCCGTGGGGAATGATCCGATAGTATTTATTCTGACGGCTGAGTTGATCAAATTCCGGGGTGCTCGTTGAGAAGATCAAAACCTATAGGGTGAACTTCATGGGTACCGGGATAATTTACCCTTTTCTGTGTGACTATTTTCGAGTATCCTATAGGAAAGAATTAATAACCAATTTAAAAAACCGATGTAAAATGCAATTATTTCAAGACCAATGGCAATGGAGGCCTCTATGCTAAAGGAAGCACATACCGAAGCTGAAGAACGCATGAAAGGAGCACTCGAGGCGTTAGAGGAAGACTTATCAGGAATACGCACCGGGCGAGCTTCGCCGGCATTGGTCGAAAGATTATCGGTAGAATACTACGGCATGCCGACCCCATTGATGCAGCTGGCAACCATAAGCGTCCCCGAATCGCGCATGCTGATGATCCGTCCATTTGATGCCGCCACGATGAAGGCGATTGAACGAGCGATCTTGGCATCTGACCTGGGCTTGACCCCCAACAATGATGGTAAAGTGATACGCTTGAACCTCCCACCGCTGACCGAAGAGCGCCGGCATGACCTGGTCAAGCTGGTGCACAACCGCTTGGAGGAGGCACGTGTCGCTGTGCGCAATGTCCGGAGGGACTGGATCAAGGACTTGCGCGAGTTTGAACATGAAAAACTGATCTCTGAGGATGAGCTCGAAGAGGGTGAAGATAATCTGCAAAAGCTGACGGACAAATATATTGAGCTGGTGAATGAAGTGGGAGTGCGCAAAGAAAAGGAAATCATGGAAGTATGAGCCCAGAAGAGACGGACTCTCTGCCGGAAAAAATCCCCACCCATATCGGGATCATTATGGACGGCAATGGGCGCTGGGCACTGGCGCGCGGTCTGCCGCGCATGGCGGGTCACCGGGCGGGCACCGAAAACCTGCGCCGGATCATCGAAGCCTGCATCGAGTTTGGCATCCGCTACCTGACGATATACGCATTTTCCACCGAGAATTGGGGTCGCCCCAGTGCGGAAGTGCAGGGATTGATGCGGATTTTCGAGCGCGTGATTGATAGTGAGCTGCAGGAGCTGCACGACCAGGGGGTGCGGCTGCGGCACATCGGTCGGCTGGACCGTCTGCGTCCCTCCTTTCGGAAAAAAGTAGTTGAAGCAATAGAATACACCAAGGATAACGACCGCCTAATCCTGAATATCGCCTTCAATTATGGTGGTCGGGATGAAATCGTTTGTGCCATTCAAGCCATGATCCGGGATGGGGTAAAAGCGGATGACGTCTCGGATGCCCTGGTGAGCCAGTACCTGTTCACCGCCGGGGTACCTGACCCCGACATGATCATCCGCACTTCGGGGGAGCTGCGCGGGAGCAACTTTTTGATCTGGCAGGGGGCTTACTCTGAATGGTACTTCCCAGCCACGTACTGGCCGGATTTCGACCGGGAAGAGCTGCTGAAAGCGATCAAGGAATTCAACCTACGTGAGCGCCGCTATGGCCTCACCGGCGAGCAGGTCAAGCCTAAAAAAGGTCATGCTCGGTAAACGCATACTGGTGACCGTTATCCTGCTACCCATCGGGCTGGCAGCCATTTGGCTCGGCGGGTGGTACCTGACGGCCCTGGTGGCGTTATTTATGTGCCTGGCAGGGTGGGAGTACATCAATTTATTCCGCGCGGGCAGTCTCAAACCGTCAGTGGTGCTGGTGGTGGGTGGCACGTTGATGCTGCTGATTGGACGAAACATCAGCGGCTTCACGGATGCAGATTGGATGATCAGCCTGCTCGTCCTGCTCGCCATAACATACCACCTGGTGGCATACGAGCGTGGGCGGGAACAGGCGGCAACCGATTTTGGGGTGACCCTGGCGGGTGTGATGTATATTGGTTGGTTTGGGGCGTATTTCATCTCGCTACGCAACCTACCTGACGGTATATGGTGGATCCTGGTGGTCCTCCCGGCAGTTTGGTTTGCCGACTCGGGGGCGTACTTCATTGGGAAGCGGTTCGGACGTCACAAGCTTTCTCCCCGCTTGAGTCCCAAAAAAACCTGGGAAGGCTACTTCGGTGGAATCGTCGTAGCCGTGGTGCTGACGACCCTTCTGGTGGTGGTCTGGCAGGCGGTTACGGGGGGTAATCCGAACATTACACCTCTCAGAGGGGCGCTGATGGGTCTGGTGATGGGGATTTTCCCAACCCTGGGAGACCTCGGCGAGAGCATGATCAAACGCCAGGTAGGGGTAAAGGATTCTGGCAAGCTGCTGCCCGGTCACGGTGGGGCGTTTGATCGTATCGATTCATGGATTTGGGCAGTGGTGATTGGATATTACATGATCTTCTGGTTATGGATCTGATCAATAACTCTCATCCAGGTGAAACCAGCTGCCTTTAGTATTTTGACTAATAAAATCGTGGTCACGTTGACAGTTGGTGCTATCCGTGTTATTATCCGCCCGATAATTTTGCAGCCCCTAAGGCGCTCTTATCCAGAGAGGTGGAGGGACCGGCCCTGTGAAACCTCGGCAACCGAACAGCGATAACCGCGAATCGATCCAAGTTTATCGCAATCAAGGTGCCAATTCCGGCAGAGGTAATTTCTGGAAGATGAGAGGGCAGTTCAAGTGAACGCTCGTTCCTTGCCCTTTCTTGACCAGAAGGGGCAAGTTCTTTTTATTGGAGGCTTAGATGAGCAATACTTTTATGAATTCCCCCAGCCTGCTGTTCACTTCAGAATCAGTGACCGAGGGGCACCCCGATAAATTGTGCGACCAGATCAGCGATGGTATACTGGACGCCTGCCTGGCGCAGGACCCATACTCGCGGGTAGCTTGCGAAGCTGTTACAAAGACCGGTTTTGTCATGCTGATGGGTGAGATCACCACGAATGCCAACATTAATTTTGATGAGCTGACACGCAAGATCATCACAGAGATTGGGTACAATTCGAGTGAGATGGGTTTCGATGGCAACACCTGTGCCGTTCAGGTAGCGATTTCCAAGCAATCGCCTGATATCGCCATGGGTGTGAACCATTCCATGGAATCCAAAGCGTCTGGGGAGAGCGAAGCAGAAGTGGACGCGATCGGAGCCGGCGACCAGGGCATGATGTTCGGGTTCGCCTGCAACGAGACGCCGCAGATGATGCCGCTGCCGATTTACCTGGCGCATAAGTTAGCCCGCCGACTGGCAGAAGTGCGTAAAGACAGGACCATCCCGTGGCTGCGCCCGGATGGCAAAACCCAGGTGACTGTGGAATATAGCTATGGGAAACCCAAGCGGGTACATACCGTTCTGGTCAGCACCCAACACGCCCCGGAAGTCTCACACGCTGAGATCAGCGAATCGGTGATCGAGCATGTGATCATGCCGACTATACCCAAGGAACTAATGGACGATAAACTTAAAATCTTTGTCAACCCCACTGGGCGATTCGTCATTGGTGGCCCATTAGGCGATTCAGGCCTGACTGGGCGCAAGATCATCGTCGATACCTACGGCGGAATGGGCAGGCATGGTGGAGGCAGCTTTAGCGGTAAGGATCCAACCAAAGTGGACCGTTCAGCAACGTATGCTGCCCGTTATGCTGCTAAGAATATCGTCGCGGCCGGGTTGGCCAACCGGGTGGAAATCCAGGTGGCGTATGCCATCGGCGTATCACACCCGCTGAGCATCAACGTGGAAACTTTTGGGACGGGGCAGATTCCGGATGAGCAAATCGCCCAGATCGTAAAAGAGAATTTCGACCTGCGTCCCGGGGCGATCATCCGCGACCTGAACCTACGCCGCCCGATCTACCGTAAGACGGCCGCCTATGGGCATCTTGGGCGAGATGACCTGGACCTGCCATGGGAGCAGACGGATAAAGTGGCTGCCCTGCGCAAAGCAGCAGGAATCGCCTGCGATTAGCACTTCTGCAGCAATAATCGGTATCAGAACGGGCTTGCAATCATCTTGCCAGCCCGTTTTCCTTAATATTTAAGGTCGCTCCAGGCCGTGGGCTTCAAGGAACCGGGCATCAGCCATCAGTTCCTGGGTGGCACCGTCAGCGACCAGCCTGCCCTCATCCAGCACGATCATGCGCGGGATTATTTCACGCACCAGAGCCATGTCGTGGGTAGAGACTAGCATGGTGAGTGGAAGCTCTTGCAGCAGGTGGATCAGCGAACGGCGTGAACGCGGGTCCAACCCACCGGTGGGCTCATCCAGGACCAGGACTTCAGGATGCATCGACAGCACCGTAGCAATGGCGATACGCTTCTTCTCTCCCATACTCAGGTGGTGAGAGACGCGCGGCTTGTAGCTCAGCATGTGGACCGCGTCCAAAGCTCCATCCACGCGCTGGAGCACCGCTTCAGGGGGGAGACCCTGGTAGAGAGGTCCGAAGGCGACGTCATCAAACACGGTGGGGGAAAAGAGCTGGTCATCGGGTGATTGGAATACCATCCCAACGCATGAACGCACCCGCCCCAGGTTCCCTTTTACCACCTCCAGGCCGCAAACGCGCACAAGTCCCTCTCCGCTGAGGATGCCATTCAGGTGAAGGATGAGGGTGGATTTGCCCGCCCCGTTGGGCCCCACCAGGGCGACTTTCTCCCCAGGAGTGATGGAAAGGGTAACCTCGCGCAGTGCCACCGTCCCATCCGGATAGGTGTAGCTCAAGTTTTGGATTTCAATCGAATGGTGCATGGTCTACCCCCAAACCAGGAAAGCAAGCGTCAGGAATGTAGCCAACACGCCCAGGCTGGCGGCCAATACAGCCCATTGTATGGGCTGAACCTGGGGTAACGGCAGGGCGTGCACCTCACCATCGTAACCGCGTGATACCATGGCCATATAGATACGATCGCTGCGCTCGAATGCGCGCAGGAACAGGCTGCCCGCCATCCCACCCGTCACCCTCGCCCGCCAGTAGAGGCTTCCACCTGTTTTTGTAGCAGGTTTATCGCTCTGCCCACTACGGGCTGAACGAGCGCGCAGCAAACGGTTGGCCTCATCCACCAGCACAAACAGATAGCGCCACATCAAGCCGAACACCGATACCAGCAGCTGAGGAATGTGTAATGCGCGCATGGCTACCAACAGATCGGGGAAGGAGGTGCTGGCTGCTAAAACAATCGCTGCCTGCACGGAGAGCCATGATTTGATAGATATGCTAATAAAACGTTCCAACCCCTGGAGCGAGACGCTGATTTGCCAAGATCCGACAGTCAGACTGAACAAGGTTGTGCCGGGTAGGGTGAAAATGAGCGGCAAGGCTGCCAGCACGAAAGGCAGAGCCAGGGTTGAGCGTTTCAACACATAGCCCACACTCAGGTTTGAAAGCACTTCCACGCTGAGAACAAGTGCGAAAAGCAGGATGTAAAACGGCCAGGCGGCGAACGACAGGAGTGCGTTGGTGAGGATAAAAGCCACGGCCAAGACCAGCTTGATGCGCGGGTCAAGCCGGTGGATTGGGCTATTGCGCGGGCGATACGGATCCAGGAAATGGACGTGCATAATACTGCCCCTCTCAGCCCGCGGTCATATCGTTTTGCCCGCCATCCGAGTGGGATTTATGGCGTCGGGCCAAGGCTACCCCCAAGGCGACGCCGAAGACGATCAAAGTGCCCAGGACAGCCGCAAGGATGGTTGCCAGGGTTTTATTTTCGATGCCTGGGAAGAGATAATGCGGGACCAGGTTATAAATTGGGCCGCGTGCGCTGGTGATGAATCCGTATTGTTCGGCTACCCTGATCAAGCCATCCGGATGCCTGGATGCTAACGGAGATGCCACCGCCAGCAGCAACGCCAGCGCCAACCCGGCCACCCATACCAGCCTGCCGCGTTGCGGGCTTATAGCATCGCTCATCAGCAGATCGCGACGGCTGGCATGCAGAAAGGCAAGCGCACCTAGCGTGATCAAACCCTCACCGATGCCGATCAGGGCATGGATGCCTCCCATGGCAGGGATGGCAATGTTGGCTGGAGAGGTGCCTGCGATAGCCAACTCCATGCCAGTGCCGAGGGCTGCTACGACCACCGAAGTCCAGGCGGCGATGAAACCGCTGGCGTAAATACCCCATGACTTATTGCCTGCCAACCAGCGCACAGTATGATAGACCATGTATGAGACCGCGACGGCGACGACGGCCATGTTGAAGATATTGGTGCCCAAGACGAGCAACCCACCGTCCTGGAAGATGAGCGCCTGGACGGAGATGACACAGGTGAGGATCACCATAGCCGCCCAGGGACCCAGAAGGATGGCAGCCAGGGCCGCGCCGATCAGGTGGCCGGAAGTGCCACCGACAACGGCAAAGTTCAGCATTTGACCGGCAAATATAGCGGCTGCCAGTACGCCCATCAGCGGCACTTGCCTCTCTCCCAAATCGGCACTCACCCGCTTGAGGGCGTAGCCAATCACCAGAATCGAGATTATCCAAAAGAATATGGATACCGGAACGGATAGGAATCCATCGGGAATATGCATCGCAATCGGTGTATGCAGCATGCTACCCTCCCTTGCGTTAATTTAATTTGTCTGGCAATCGCTACACAAACCCAGCACCGAGATGTGCTGCAGATCGGCGGCGAAGCGGTAATCAGATTGCAACTGCCGGTTGAACGCAGACAGCAATTCTGGATCGGCATCCAAGACCTGACCACACTGCCGACAGACCAGATGGATGTGGGTGCCATGCTGGTCGGTGGCGTAGATCACCCGCCCTTCCCCCAGGTCGATGCGGGTTGCGAGACCCTGCTCGACCAGGAGGTCCAGGGTGCGGTAGACGGTGGCGATGTTCACCGAATGGGTTCGTTCCTGGATGATGGCAAATACTTCATCAGCGTTGATGTGATCGCCCTGGTGGGCGATGGCTTCTACGATCATCTCGCGCTGGGGGGTGATGCGGTAACCGTGGGAACGTAATGTGTCAATATAGGTTTGGCATGGAGACATATACTGTATCCAATCGACTAGAATCTCATCATTGGTTGTTGAACCTTGTTGCTATTGCGAATAGTCGCAACAAACCACTTATCCCCCATTATAAACCGATTTGCACAAAATGATTAAGAAAATCAAGGCAGATTGCTCATCTGCCTTGACAAAAAACCACAAAAAAGGATTATATAAAAGAGCTGAATTTCGAGATGATACGGTCCTTGGGCTGATAGCCACTTAGCCGCTGCACGACTTTACCGCCGACGAACATGATCAATGTAGGCACCCCCATGACGCCATATTGGACGGCGAGATTGCTGTTATCGTCCACATCCAGCTTGACGAACTTCACCTTACCGCCCCAATCCTGCGACAGCTGGGTCACCACTGGGTCGAGCATCTTGCAGGGTCCGCACCACACGGCGGTAAAATCGACCATGACAGGTATAGTAGATTTGAGCACTTCAGCATCAAAAGCTGCTTCGTTCAATTTGGGGATTTCCGCCATTTATAACTCCAGCCTATTAGATTGGAATTTGCCTGGATGGTAACAAGTTGGGGGGAAAAAGTCAAGACTTGTATAAGCGGAGCGCGCGTGATAGAATGTTTTTCGCAATCCGGGCGTGTAGCTCAATGGCAGAGCAGTAGCCTTTTAAGCTATTGGTTGAGCGTTCGAGCCGCTCCACGCTCACTGAGGCATATGTGGGGGCTTTCGCCCGAAATATCCCTATATGTAGTGGTGTTAGGTAGCCTATCCAACGTGGATTTTGAGATAGGCTATTGGTTTAATTCCGTGGTTTATTATACCTATATTGTTTTCAAGCCCTCAAAATTGGTCAATAGAAGTGGTCGCTAGTCTAGATACTAGGCGATTTTCTCCAATATAGCATTCCTGGCTGATTTCTTCCATTCATTCCGTGAGAATGGATTAAAACTCATAAGACTTCTTTATATAATCCAAAGACACAATTAATAATATCTATGGTATGTCTCCGAAATAAAACAATGATTCATCTGGTTTGGGGTCAATTGCAAAGCGAATCCTTTCCAAGCAACTTTCGATGCCAATAAAATTGGGTAAATCTCCCCATTTTTCTTGCTGGTCCGCATTTACAACAAATGTGGTTGGCTGGAAAATTAGACTATTTCCAGCTTTTGCAGGTAAACGGATGTCAATACGGGTCAAATAACCTTTGTACTCACATCCACGGATTTTTATCGTAGTTCTACTCAAAATGAAACTAGGGTCAATTTCCAATTGGTCAGCAGTACCAGGTGAAACAATAAAAAAAGGTCCGCCTGTATCTAAAGCTGCTAGCACTGGTATATTCCCCACATCAATACGGAGAATAATACGTTGATTATTATCTGCTGGAGTAACCGGGCGAAATTCATAATCCATCACCCCCGTAGCAAAAGGTTCTCCATTTTGCAAACGAAGCATCAGTACACCTGAGTAATTAGTATTCTATTTTCTTTAGGATTATTTACCTGTGCTAATAAATCTTTTCGAGTTTCAGCGTTCCCTAATAATTGACCATTGCGTAGTGCAACCCACTGACCACGATATTCTTCATTATGGTTTTTTAACCAATTCATATCAGCTGTAGCGGCTGGGTCGGGTGGAAGATTTCTATCCGTAACTAGAGTAGGTCCTAAAATCTTGGCGTATTTTTGCATCACATCATTTTCAGGGAAACGGTTGCCACCATACGCAGCGAGTTTTCGCGCTTGTAAGTGTGCGCCACATTCGAGAGCAAGCTGTATCACATTTATTACATCTTGCACCGAGAATGAATCCCAATCGAATGAACCTGCGACTTTTGAAAATATTTTCTCATCGCGTAGAGATGCTATTTTTTCCAATATAGATGTTAAATAATTTCGGATAACAGTCGAAGTCAATTCTCGCGTCATAAACTGAAATGCTGAACTATCATCAGTAATAGCTCGTCGAGTCAATGTTTCGATAAAGAAAGCACTACCGGATGTTGCTGGTCTGATATCTTCCTCGATATTGGTCCAGTCATAAATATTGCGCAAATACATATTATAGATTGATGCTGTTCCGGTTGAATTAGAACGCTTTGGAAATTCTTCAGTAATATAGATGTTTGGTAATTTATAAGCTACATCCATTATTTAGATTTCCTTAAAAGGTTCAAAATGGTTAAGGCTTTCATCGAGCAAACACCATCGAAAAGCATTATAAATCTTGGAATGATATCGTTCTATGCGTTTATCTAACTTGTCCAGAGGTAATTGACCTTCCTCGAAATAATCAAAATCTAAGACAAAAAATGTGCCATTTTGGTCTCTACCAGACCCGCTTCGTACAGCCAACTTCCCTGTTCCGTCTGTGAGAATGATTTGAGTGAGCAGTTCAGTTGGCCCAGACCAGACTTTGGTTCGTAATAGGCAAGTTAATTCAGTGCGGAATAAATCCAATATCTCCGTGAAGTTATTACAACCCGTATTTTTCTTCGTAAACTTGTTGACGAACCGTAGGCCGATACGTGTTGTATAAGAGGGTTGATAAATTTGTTGAACTGCACTCGTAACCAGGTCCATATCGTGCTGAAAATTACTCCAATGTGTGTATTGCTTGGTGCCAAGTGCATAAAAGTCGGATGCAAGAGAAATGTATGATTTCTTATCTGATGTCAGGAAACGGTGACTTGGAGAAATGCTTTCAACAATCGGTTTATCGGAACCGTCAATTCCAGAAATTTGAATACGTATACCATGTTCAGTACCGAATACCGGAAAGCGCTCACGAATAAGCTCTTGGAATTCAGCAGGTGAAGAATCTTTCATAATTCGCAAGATTGCAGGGAATTTCACTTGGAAAATTACTTCGTCTAATGGAGACTTATTCAATTTAATTTCGGTCTTCACCGGAAATTTTATTGTCATAACAAACCTCGTATATAGATTATATTCTAAGATACGATAATAAGTATTGCTATTCAGCTAAACATTTTCAGCCAAAGTGCGCAATATTTATTCTGCTTATTTAACCCCTTGTACCTCAGTGTACTTACTGTAGAGTAACTAATATTTCTCTAAAACCAATTCATCCCATACTTTTGTGAGCTCTGCGATTTAACCAGGCAAGGCTGTTCATCAGCCATATAGTAGCTTTCTTTAGTATCACTTATACATTCACAACAAATACTTATGAGGGTATTACCCTATACTTTGTGACATATTTGACACTTACTACAGATCTCGTATATATACAGGCTTCTGTATACGTTCCTTTGTATCTCGAAGAACATTCAATCTTCCAATGGAGTAACGGTTTTCTCCTGACAATCATTAATACTCACCAATACATTCTTCCTAAATATAGAGTCAATTGAAACGCTCAGATGAATCTGAGCAATCATCGGCTCAGATTCATCTGAGCATAGCTACCCTCTACCAGATTGCTCAATGACCAATTCTCTATCAATGTAAAGAGGTGGAAGCGGTTCTTCGTAATCAGTTATTGTAAGAGGAACACCCGCATCAAAGATTTTCTTCAATTTTCTTTTGAATATTCTCTTAGTTCTACCGATTATTGAACAAATTTCTTCCTCAGAAGGCATTACATTTTTTGCCATCAACAATGCAAACAGAATCAAACCTTCATCCACTCCATAGACTGAAAATAACCTTTCCAGGGCAGTATTTTTTGTTCCGATTGAATTTCCTAACAAACCTAATTCTTTCAGGCTGTATTCAAGAATATCAAGGAGTAGATTTACATCAATATCACTTAAAGTTGGGTTTTTCTTCTTCGTTCACCTTTCAAAATTAGCAGGAGGCAGGGTAATATGGGTAAAAGGAATTAGAGAAAATTGATGAGGATCATTTTATTGGTAAAAAACAGTCCTGTTACTTATTATTCTTAATATTGTTGCACGAGAGGTGAAAGTCTAGTATAGTAAATGCAGGGGCAAACCTGCTCAGCAGAAAATACAGATTATTTGGGTGACTTTTTACCCCGCATTGATGATCAAGGAGCCTATGCCTATGAATGCATCCACCAATAACCAAAATAACAAAACGCAGAAATATGTCATAGCCATCGACTTGGGTAACAGTAGTACAAAGGTTGGGCTGGTGAACTTGGATGGCAAAGTGGTGGTAGCTGCAAGTGGCCGGTACGAGTTCCGCTTCTTACCCAATGGCGGTGTGGAGCAAGTACCGGCGGAATGGTGGCAGATAGTCAGTAGTGGGGTAAAAAAAGTAATCAAGGAGTCAGGTGTAAATGCGCAGGATATCGTCGCTATCGGGACAACAAGCCAGTGGGCAGTTACTATCGCAGTTGATGAGCACGGCAAACCATTGATGAATGCCATTAGCTGGATGGATTCTCGCGGTGGCAAATACAACGCTGAGGTGGTTAAAGGTTTTCCCAGCTTTCAAGGGTATGGATTGGGAAAATTGTTACGGTGGATCAATATCGTAGGAGGGGCTCCCATGCTGGGAGGCGATGATACTTTAGCACATATGTTATTCATCAAGAATGAGCTTCCAGAAATTTACTGCAAGACTTATAAATTCCTTGAACCTATGGATTTCATTAATATGCAACTTACAGGCAAAGCCAACGCTACGCAAAACACCAACTTTGCCACCACATTGATTGATAACCGCAAGGATGGTACCAAGGATTACAACCCGTGGGCATTGAAATTATCAGGATTAGATCGCTCCAAGCTACCCGACCTGCTACCAGTGGAAGGGATTGTTGGTAACTTACGTAGCAGTATCGCAGGCGAGTGGGGTCTTTCGACGAAAACAGTTGTGATCACCTCTGCCAATGATAATAGTGTCTCGCCGATCGGCTGCGGTGCCATTGCTGATTATGAAGCTGTTGCCGTACTTGGTACCTCTGGCATGCTGGTCTTTCACTTTCCCTATAAAAAGACTGATCTGATACATATGGTGGCGACAATGCCTAGTGCTCTGAGCAATAGGTTCGTATTTTTTGCTGACACTGGAAATACTGGTAAAGTTGTAGATTCCTTCCTTAAGAACCTGGTATATGGTCAGGATAGTTTTTCCACATGTGATTTGCCAGAGGATATCTACGCACGATTGAACCAGGCAGCTGTCCATGTCGCTGCTGGAAGTGAGGGTGTTTTGTTCCTACCATGGTTCACCGGCGGTTCTTTGGCACCTACCGCTGATCCATACCTACGTGGCGGTTTTATCAACCTGTCCGCCCGTACCACACGTAATCATCTGGCACGAGCCGTATTAGAAGGCATTGCCTACAACTGGCGATGGCTAAATGAAACCGCTGAAGCCTTCACAAAGCGTAAATTTCCGTATTGGCGCTTAACTGGTGGAGGTGCATTATCCGACAATTGGGCTCAGATCATGGCAGATGTTATCGGCATTCCTATGCACCAACAAGAGAATCCGAGCAATACCACCTTGCTGGGTATGGCTTTCCTGGCATTCAACCGGTTGGGATTGATGTCGTTAGAGGAGATTCCCAATAAAGTACGGACGATCCGGGTCTTCGAGCCCATCCGTGCCAATAAGGAAGTTTATGATCGCATGTATGCGCAATTTCGCCAGTGTCATAAGCGTCTTAAACCCATGTTCCATTCGCTGAACAAACCCGCCAATCTCACCCCACAGATATAATAGAAAGGATTAAAAATGGCTGAAACCTCTCCATTGGCAAGTGTTTTTGGGGATCTGTATCCCTATAAAGATAGATTTGAATCTTATTCGTGCATTCCAGAAAAAGGTTGCAACCCAGACGAAATCTACAACGAGTTGCACACCATTGCTGAAGAAGAAGATAAATTTTGGGAAACTGGCTTGATCTCCGGCACCATGTACCATGGTGGCAAAGATCATTACGCTTTCTTGAACCGTGTCTTCGGTTTGTTCTCCTATGTCAACTTGCTACAACGTGATTTATGCCCCAGTGGCACGAAATTCGAATCCGAAATCATTTCTATGGTCGCTAAGATACTGCATGGCGAGGCAGTTAAGGAGTACAACCCACAGGATGAAGTCTGTGGGACGGTGACCTCGGGAGGCACTGAGAGTATCTATAATGGTGTATATATTCACCGTGAATGGGCACGCGAAGAAAAGGGCATCCTTGAACCTGAGATGGTAGTACCGGTCACAATTCACCCCGCTTTCTTTAAAGCGGCTCACTACTTGGGCGTCAAAATGATCCCAGTTCCTGTGGATGGAAATTTTGAAGCTGACGTTGAGGCCATGCAAGCTAAAATCACCCCCAACACAATGGCCTTGGCTGGATCAGCAGGCAATTATCCATATGGTGTGATCGACCCACTAGAAAAACTCTCTGATTTAGCCCTTGAGCATAAGATTGGCTTGCATGTGGATGGCTGCTTGGGTGGTTTCATTCTACCGTGGATCGAAAAACTGGGTTATGACATCCCACCCTTCGACTTCCGACTGCCAGGGGTAACCACAATGTCGTGTGATACACACAAATATGGTTATGCGTTAAAAGGGACCTCCACCCTGTTGGT
>JBGOXS010000019.1:0-57352 GCA_041479245.1 Anaerolineae bacterium | reverse complement strand
TTGTTGTATGTTTGGTCAATTTCCATAGGTACAAAAACCATCCAGAACAGTCAAAGAGAGCAGGTTGATCGCAAAGACAGACGAGACTTGAGCATTTTCCAAATAGGCTTGCGGTACATCGAATGGTTATTAATAAACTCATTGAATTGTCCCATAAAACTATGTGTTTATCGTTGAGCTATCAAACTGTATGGTGGCTAGGAGTTATTCCATTGTTTTATTAATATAACAATCAAGCATTTTTAACCAGCTGCAGATAGACGTCTTCGAGGGAGTGGCGTAGTTCGCCGACGAACTGGATATCAGCGCCGGCACCGACCAACGCCCGGATAATTTCAGGATTATTGGCCTCGGGATCGTCCAAATTTACCACCAGCTTGTTTTCGATGACCTTAGCTTCACGGACAAACGGCATAGACTGGACTACTGAGGCCATAGTTTCATTATTATTTGTAAGATGAAAGACCACCCGTCGACCGAATAACTGCGAGCGCAGGTTGGAAGGAGTGTCCACAACCAGCAAATGAGTTTTGAACACGCCTACACGATCACACAAGCGATCGGCTTCGTCCAGGTTATGCGTGCATAGGAAGATGGTGCGACCTTCTTTGCGTAATTCAGTAATGAAATCATGAACCAATTTGGATGCTTCGGGATCTAATGCGGCGGTTGGTTCATCCAGGAAAAGGATGCGCGGCTCGTGCAATAATGCCCGGGCAATGGCAAGCTTTTGCTTCATGCCTTTGGAAAACGTGCCGGCTTCATCCTTGCGCCGATCCCACAAACCAAGCATGCTTAGATATTTTTCCACTTGACCTTTGGGATCTTCAACCTCGTAGAGATTGGCGTAAATCTCCAGGTTAAATTCCGCACTCAGGTTGTCATACATACCCGGGGTTTCCGTGAGGATGCCCACCGTACGCCGGATCTCGGTGTCTTGCTTGCCCACTTGGTAGCCGTTGACGATGGCGGTGCCAGATGTGGGGCCGATCAGGCTGGTGAGCATGCGGACAGTGGTGGTCTTGCCGGCCCCGTTCGGACCGAGGAAGCCGAAGACTTCACCTTCGTCAACTTGCAAGTTGAGGTCATCGACTGCGAGAGTGGTATTAAACTTTTTGGATAGGTTTTGAGTTTGGATCATATGCAATCGCTTCTATGTAGTTTGGATGGGATGATGAATTTAGTGATTCTAACTCATTGGTAGCGAGTTTTCTCCAGATTATCTGAGGTTTCTTCAACGGGAAGTGGGGTGAATATGGGAGTTTTGCCAGGGGATGGCGTTGAAGGTGGCTCGGTGGGCTCAGGTTCAAGCTGACGGAGTGCAAAAATGATAATAATATCCATGACTGCCAGGACGCCGAAAGCTGCTTCTGCAGCATATGCACCCCATTGGTTCGCGATGACCACTCCGGATGCGTCCATCAGGGTATGCAATAGAATGGCTAACCCTAACCATCTCAGCATTTGATGACCCGGGCGGCGCGTGAACACCTGCAAGACCACCACTGATGCCATGATGTGGAAGGGGATGTTGAATGCACGCTCAACCGCCCCAAGCAAGGTAGCATACCACGGGGCATTCCAATAAGCCTGGACCTGCAGGCGAGCAGTCGCCAGCTGGTCTAGCGTGAGATTCAGCTTGCTCATATCGATATTGCGATATGCCATCAAGTTAGTAAATGTCAGCATGACCAGGATACCAATGATAATGGCTTCAATTCCACCATGCCCGGCACCAGCCAGGACGGCACTGCGCCACGAATGCGAATCCTTGATCCACCAGCGGAACATGCCATAGCGGGCACATTCTTCGAATATACCGGCGCTCAATCCCACTAAAACCGCGGTAATAAGTAGAGGTGATATGCCCGGCAGGGTTGATTGAAGCTTCACAATAGCCGGATTTAGAATAAAAATATTAAATGGTATATGAAACACCTGGGAAATAATAAATGTGGCAGCACCTATTAACCATAATCTCCAACCCAGGTGAAATTTCTCAATCAGGTAGATGCCTAACAAGATTGGCATCGCAATCATCAGGAGCCAATTAAGAAAATGAGTTATGGTCAATAGATCCATGGCTAGAAAAAATTATACTTCACATTGTTTTAAAGAGTATCGCGTTAGGATGCGTCTGATTTTTAAGAATAATTTTTTGCTAATGGAAACCAGGTAAAATAACCTGGTTCTATTGGTATAATTTTTAATCTGGTTTCATTGTGGAAGTTTGTCGATAACAATCAATAAACTCCATATGGGAGGCAATTGATAATGGAAAAAAATGAGTACCTGGAATTATTCCACCAAATGATTTTAATCCGCCTGGTCGAGGAACAAGCGTCTATACTATACCAGCAAGGAAAGATCGGCGGTTTTTTACACCTTTATATAGGCCAGGAAGCGGTGAGCACGGGGATCATCTCGGTCCGGCGATCCGAGGATCGGGTGATCACTGCCTACCGTGACCACGGTGTTGCAATCAACTGCGGGATTCCCGCTAAGGTGGTGATGTCTGAGCTGTTAGGAAAGGCAACCGGGGCATCGGAAGGCCGGGGAGGCTCGATGCACATGGCGGACGTCAAGCAGAACTTCTGGGGCGGCCATGCCATTGTGGGGGCACACCTACCCCTGGCAGCCGGGATGGCGTTGAGCGACCGCTACAAGGGAAGAGATGCGGTGACCATCTGTATGTTCGGGGATGGAGCGACCAATATCGGTTATTTCCACGAGGCTCTCAACCTCTCCAAGGTGTGGAATTTATCAGTGCTGTGGATCTGCGAAAATAACCGCTATGGGATGGGTACGGCAGTGGAGAGAGCATCGGCAGTTTCTGAGATCCGCCAAAAAGCTGAGGGATATTGCATCCCCAACGACTGCGTCGATGGCATGGATGTAATGAAAGTGCGCCAAGCCACCCAAAATGCACTAGAGACGGTGCGAAAAGACAAATCGCCTTTCTTCCTAGAAGTTGAAACCTACCGTTTCAGGGGACACTCCATGGGTGACCCAGAAAGGTATCGGACGCCGGAGGAAGTTAAACGCTGGCAGAACGATGAAGATCCTTTAGGGATTTACCATAAATATTTAGTGGATAACCAGATTTGCACAGCAGAAGAATTGGATGGGCTAGAAAAAGCCACCAATCATGAGGTCCAAGAGGCAGTGCAATTTGCAGAAAGCAGCCCTGAACCTGCTGCTGAAGACTTATTCAAATATATATACATGCAGCCGGAATAGGACGAGGGACACATGGCAAGAATCACAATGCGTGAAGCAATATCACAGGCCCTCTGGGAAGAAATGGAACGTGACCCAGATGTGTTTATCATGGGGGAAGAAGTTGGTGTGTGGGGTGGAAGCTACGCAGTCACCAAGGGTTTTTATGACCACTTTGGAGGCGAGCGGGTGAGGGATACACCCATCTCAGAGGCGACGATCGTGGGGGCAGCGATTGGGGCAGCGCTGACGGGTTTGAGGCCGGTCGCTGAGATCATGACGATCAACTTCGCATTTTCAGCCTTCGAACATATCGTCAACCAGGCAGCCAAATTGCATTACATGTTCGCCGGTCAAATGATGGTGCCACTGGTGATACGCACCGTCAGCGGAGGCGGGCGACAGCTGGCAGCCACACACTCACAGACGCCGGATGTGATATTCGCCCACTTCCCGGGGTTGAAAGTGGTAGCGCCAGGCACGCCTGCAGATGCAAAAGGATTGTTGAAATCAGCCATTCGCAGCGATGACCCGGTGTTATTCATAGAGTCAGCTACCTTGTACCAATTGAGGGGGGAGGTGGACGAGACTGAAAACCTGATCCCGATCGGCAAATCAAAAATCCAACGCCAGGGTAAGGACGTCACGATCATCACCTACAGCAAAATGCTTGAGACTTCGCTGAAAGCAGCGGACCAGCTGGCACAAGGTGGGATCGAAGCCGAGGTGGTGGACCTGCGCACGCTGCGACCGCTGGATATGGGACCCGTTCTGGAATCTTTTAAAAAGACCAACCGGGCCGTGATTGTAGAAGAAGGCTGGCGTTCTTATGGGGTTGGAGCAGAAGTGGCTTCAAGGATTTATGAGGAAGCCTTTGATTACGTGGATGCACCCATCCAACGGGTAGCACAGAAGGAAGTACCGCTACCATATAATCGGACTCTGGAGCAGCTAGCGCTGCCACAAATGGAAGATATTATTAAATCGGTCAGGGAGGTGCTCTAATGGCTGAGATCATCGGCATGCCGAAACTTGGATTTGACATGGCAGAGGGCACCCTGGTACGATGGGTGGTTAAGGAAGGGGAACAGGTGACCAAGGGAGCGGTGTTGGCCGAAATTGAAACTGATAAAGCTACAGTGGAAGTGCAGTCGGAGTATAACGGAGTACTACTACGCCAGATCGTCCCACAGGGGACGGTGGTTCCGATCAATGATCCGATCGCAGTAATCGGTGAAGCCGATGAGAGCATAGACCTCGATGCGCTGCTGGGAAAACCAGCGGGTAGCGAAAAACCTTCCATATTAAAAAAACCGGCAGAAGAAGCTTCACCGCTGCAAACTGAGCCAGCAGCAGCACAAGCCTCCGTGATACAAGCACCTTTAGCCGTCTCAAGCGAGGTCCATGCCTCCCCGCTAGCCCGCTCGATGGCAGCGGAATTGGGGATAGACCTGCATATGGTGCATGGAAGCGGACCTGGAGGCCGGATCACGAAGAAGGATATCGAGGACCACCGGGCGAAAGCTCCTGCTCCACATATTAGCAGGACACTGAGCGGAACACCTGTTGCCATGCCTGCGCCTGTGCCAAAATCTACGGTTGAGTTCGTTCGGGAAACACGCAGCTTGCCACTGCCCAGGTTAAGAGCAGCCATCGGGAAGCGTATGACCGAATCGATGCAGCAGTCGCCGCACTTTTATGTGACCCATGAGTATGACGTGGGTGCACTGATCGACCGGCGGAAAGAGATCAATGCACTGCTGGGTGAGGATGACAAGCTATCTCTGAATGATTTTGTCATAAGAGCAGTGGCGTTGACGTTATTGGAATTTCCCAATCTAAATGCGTCACTCGACCTGAAAAATAACAGCGTAATCTATCATGGCGAAATTAACGTGGGTGTGGCGGTGGCGGTGGAGAATGGTTTGCTTACCGTGGTGAACGTGAACACGGATCTGAAAACAGTGCACCAGATTTCATCAGAGCTGAAGGGGATGGTGAACCGGGCGAGAGAGGGTAAGGTGAGAGCTGATGATATTGAGGGCTCCACGTTTACCGTTAGCAACATGGGGATGTACGATGTGGATCAGTTCACTGCGATCATCAACCCGCCGGAGGCTGCCATCTTAGCCGTGGGCTCCGCAAAGCAAATCCCGGTGGTGATGAACGGAGAGGTGAAGATAGGCACCAGGATGAAAGCAACCCTGTCTATCGATCACCGAGTGAGCGATGGGGTTGAAGGTGCCCGGTTCCTACAAGCGCTGGCGAAATATATCGAAGAGCCATTAAGGCTGTTGATTTAATCTCTAATAGAGATCTTACAGGTATTTAGCAGAATGAAAACCTTCGAGTACGACCTTGGTTATGTCCAGGCTTGTTTGGAGGAGGTGGAGAGCTACTTGCTCTCCGACGAGTTTTTTTGGCCGATCAGCGCAACTCCTCCGCAGGGTGCACCTGATTTCCCGCGCCTGACACTGGGTTCCCTCCTCGTATCAGAGCAAAGGTTGAAAGCCTACTCACAAGCTCAAGCGGCACAGGTACAGCGGGTCACGTCGGATATCGAACACATCCGCTCCAAGTGGAAGGTGATGTGGGAGAAAAAAGCCGTGCGCAGCTATACCGTCAGGCTGCGGATGTGGAGCGAGTTTCTCGATGAATACCGGAGCGGCCCACAAGATAATGCTGACCGGTATGCATACGAGGTGCGCTTAAGGGTCATGTTGGAGCTCTTGAAGCTGGAAGGCGGAGGACAATTCCAGGCAGAGGTGGAAATGCTGGGGGGACTCGACCGGTACTTAAAAAGCGTGCTGAAAGAGGGGAGTTTTATCTGGGAAGCAGAAGTACAGAGCGGATTTCCAATGGGAGTTTATTGGTACTTATACGGCGAGCTGCCTCTACACTGATGAGGCAAGGGGATCTAGCCTTGGGGGATTACTGCCTTTTTTGCGCATAGCCGTTCGCATAGTCATATTAGAGAGAGGCTTGAATTATTGTGTGAGGATAAGCGCAAAGTTCAAGGTATCAGATTTCTGAGGTTATGGTCTGATCCAGGGGAATAAGACGGACGCGGGTGGGGTTAGCTCAGGGAGTGTCCGATTCGAGACACACTAATAGGCTGCGCAGTAAACCTTGGGGTTCACCCAGTGTGAATGCAACCACAGGCTGGTCGAAGGCAGATTCTGCAGACTGATCAAGCTGGACGATTTGTACTTTCCCCGGGTCGACTGAACCGGTCGAATTTAAAAATGCTGCTGGAAGATAACCGATCGCATTGGCATCCTGGGAGATGGCCTCAAGCATGGCGGTTGGATCCGGAGCGAGCACAGCATCGGAGGAGATAGGTAGACTCTGCAAGATTGCCTGGTCAAAGATGACCCTCACCGGGTCACCTTCGGGCAGTACCCAAACCTGGATCGGCTGAGCGGAAGCAGCGTTCCATGAAGCCTGCTGCCCTGAAAAGATCGACCTTACTTCATCGGTTGAGAGCTGCGAAACCGGATTTTCCCGGTTGATGATTACGTCGATTTGTTCACGACCGACCTGAGTCAGATATATTGAGTTGTCATTTTGAGGTGGTTGACCTAGGTTGAGTAGAATGTCATTTGAGGGGATATCCACATCAGAGGATGTGGAGGGGTTAGTGTAAAGCGAAATCAGGGGGTTATTTGAAGCACACCCCGAGAGCTTATCTACCCAAGGCTGCAGATCAGCGGGATAGGTCAAATTAATTGCCTGAGGAGTAGGGGCTGGGGTGGATACCTGGGGAGCTCCACAAGCAGACAGCACAAAGACTAAACTAAAGAGCACCGGCAGGCGCTTCATGATCAGGAACGAACCAAATAGAAAATTACAACTGTAGCTGATACGGCCAGTGAATAGACGGCAAAGACGTAAAGAGATCTTTTGCTGAGATAGGACAAGAGCCAATGAATGGCGAAATAACCAACCACGGCAGCAGTGACGAATCCTGCGATCAGTGTGGGGATTTGCCCGGTAAAGTTAGGCAGCTTGATTAAATCCACGAGTGCAATTGTACCGGCACCGATCATTACTGGCACAGACATAAGAAATGAGAAGCGCGCCGCTGTTGGACGGTCGAGACTTCGGATCATCCCACCCGAGATGGTGGACCCGGAGCGTGAAACGCCCGGCAGCAGGGAAATAACCTGGAACAATCCGACCAGGAGCGCATCTAGCCAGGTTATCGATTCTATCTGGCGTGTGCGCTTACCCACCAGCTCTGCGGTTACCAACAATGCCGCGGTAACAAGTAAAAATAACCCTGCTGCTAGTGGGCTGGAAAAAGCTTTTTCCACCAGGTTTTTGAACAGCAAACCGGCGATCACCGCGGGGATGGTCGCCAGAACCAGGAACCAGCCGAGACGAGCTGATGGGTCAGTGAAAAGCTGCCGGCGGATCAAGCCTTGTATGACCGATACGATGATCTGATACAGATCCTTCCTGAAATAGACAATGACTGCCAGCAACGTCCCCAACTGAACCAGGACGTCAAAGATGAATGCATCCTGGGCAGGAATGGACCATTTTAGGAGATAGGGGACGATCACCAGGTGACCCGAACTTGAGATGGGTAGAAATTCAGTCAGTCCCTGGATAATCCCCAGGATAATGGATTGGATGAGTGTCATTCGATTTTATCCCAATGTTCGAAAAAATTTGTGGCAAACTGATCAAATCGAGCATCTATGATTGACTGGCGGATATCGTTCATCAACTTGATCAAGGTGTTGAGGTTGTGGATGGTTAACAGGGTGGCAGCCAAGATTTCTTTGGCAAGCACCAGATGGCGAAGGTATGCGGTGGAAAAATTCCTGCAGGTATAGCACGTGCAGCGATCATCAATTGGCGACTTTTCAGATACATATCTGGCATTGGCGATGTTGATTCGCCCAGTGTGCGTGATAGCAGTATGGTGACGAGCGAGGCGGGTGGGCAGGACGCAGTCAAAAATATCCACGCCACGCTGAACTCCGGCAACCAAATCCTCTGGTGAACCGACACCCATCAGGTAGCGCGGCTTATTTTCAGGTAAACATACATCCAACAGCTCTAAAATGGAGAGGGTCTCAGGCTTGGTCTCGCCGACAGATAATCCGCCGATGGCGTATCCGGGTAAATCCAATCCGCACAGGTATTCTGCCGAGCGTTTTCTCAGCTCTGGATACACACCCCCCTGGATGATCCCGAATAAAGCCTGGTCTGAGCGGGTTTTTGCCTTCAGACACCGATCGACCCAGGCGTGGGTTCGCTCCAAGGCGATTTCATTCTTAACCACATCATAAGGTGATCCGCATTCATCAAAAGCCATGATGATATCTGCACCCAGGTTTTCCTGAATCGAGATGGATTTTTCGGGAGTAATTCGATGGGTCGAGCCATCAATGTGGCTTTTAAAGGTGACTCCATCTGAGTCAATTTTCCGGCTATCCGCTAAAGAGAATACCTGGAAACCACCTGAATCGGTCAGTATAGGTCTATACCAATGCATAAAAGAGTGCAGGCCGCCCAGTTGAGCGATGATCTCATCACCAGGTCTCAAATACAGATGATAGGTATTCGCCAGGACCAGACCTGCACTTAGCTCCTCCAGCTGCGCAGGGGTGACTGATTTAACCGTCGCCTGTGTACCAACCGGAGCGAACAGGGGAGTGGAAAGCTCGCCGTGAGGAGTATTGAAAACCCCTGCACGGGCGCGACTTGCGCGGGATTTAATTTCAAATTCGAAGCCGGTGCTCATCACGAAGCATGATTATAACCCATCCGGTAGTGTTATAATTTTCACATCGGGCGAGCGGCTTCATTTATCAACCTGTAAGCAATAGACCACTGGTGCCTCGCCGGTGGCAATTATTTTTGCTTCAACAAAAGCGGTTTACAGGAACCAAATAGGAGAAAAAATATGCAGATCTATGATTTACCGGGTCCGAAGGCTAAAGCCATTATCGAACGTGATTCAGCTGTCATTTCACCTTCATATGCACGTGCATATCCATTTGTGATGGATCATGGTAAGGGTTCAGATGTGTGGGATGTGGACGGGCACCATTTCCTGGATTTTGCTGCGGGGATCGCAGTTACTGCTACCGGGCATAGCCATCCGAAAGTTGTCCAGGCGATCAAAGAGCAAGCGGATAAATTTCTCCACATTTCTGCAGATTTTTACCATGAAGCATGGGTTAGTCTGGGAGAGCGACTTGATCAGATAGCGCCGTTCAAGGAGGATGCTATCTCGTTCATGACCAATTCCGGGACTGAAAGTGTAGAAGCTGCCATTAAACTGGCGCGTTATCATACTGGTGCAAGCCAATTCATCGGTTTTTTGGGGGCATTTCACGGGCGGACCCTGGGATCATTAAGCTTTACTGCGAGTAAACCCTTATATCACGAAGGCTTCTACCCACTCATGAATGGGGTAGTACACGTCCCATATCCTGACCCTTATCGGCCGGTGTTCAGCCAGCGTCCTGGAGAGGATTACGGCGAGACGGTGGTGAGGTACATCGAGGACCAGGTGTTAGGTAAATTGCTGCCTGCGGAAGACGTCGCCGGTCTTTTAGTAGAATCGATCCAAGGTGAGGGTGGATATATCATCCCACCACCCGGGTTCTACCCGGCATTGCGTGACCTGTGTGATCGCCATGACATCCTGCTGATTGTAGACGAGGTCCAGTCGGGAATGGGGCGGACGGGCAAGTGGTGGGCTATCGAGCATTTCGGTATCGAGCCGGATATTGTGTGCGTAGGAAAAGGGATTGCCTCAGGAATCCCGCTGGGTGCCATCATTGCCAGGAAAAGCATCGTCAGCTGGCCAATGGGGTCTCACGGCAATACTTATGGTGGAAACCCAATCGCCTGTGCTGCTGCTTTAGCCACATTGGACCTGATCCAGGATGAGTATTTACAGAATGCGCAGGAAGTTGGGGATTATGCCATCGACGCATTGAATGAAATTGCAGCCCGGCACCCCAGCATCGGGGAAGTGCGCGGTAAAGGTTTGATGATCGGGGTCGAGTTTGTGAAGAGTAAGGCGAGCAAAGAACCGGCGCATGACCTGCGTGAGCGGATAGTGCAGAGGGCTTTCGAACGTGGATTAATCAGCCTTGGGTGTGGGAAGAGCACAATTAGGATTTCTCCATCATTAAACATCACCAAGAGTGAGATTGACGATGGGCTGGATATATTTGAAGAATCCATCACCCTGGGTGAAAAGGAATTTCAGATCACACATGTTGCCTGATTTTCGCGTTAGACAACGCGATTATCTTTTAGAAATCAGCCGTGCACTTACCCAGGAGCTTGATCTTGACAAGCTCCTGGGGCGTATTCTATATATTTCAGCAGAGATGCTGGCAGGCCAAGCAGGATTGATTGCTCTACGGGCTGAAAAAGGGGGCTGGAAACTGACAACCAGCCTGGGCATCCCTGCGAGCTTGTCGAGATATCTGGAGCCACTGCTGGCTGAAATCCCCGATAACGAAGACCCAGCGCGTTTCGAGCTGCCGGAAGTGAACCGACTGCTGCAGAATTTAGCCAGGACGGTGGGGTTGGGGTTATTTACCGGGGTCGGTTTACCCCTGATTACGCGTGAAAGAGTGATCGGAGTAATCTTTGTGTTCAGGAACTACCCGGGAATATTTTCATCCAATGACCGGGCGTTACTACAGAGTTTTGCCAATCAGGCGGCAATTGCAGTTGACAACGCCCAACTCTATCAGCAAGTGAGCCAGGATAAGCAGCGCATGGATGCGTTGATTGACTCTGCTGCAGATGGGATTTTAATCCTATCAGCGGGTCATATTATTACACGCTGTAACCCAGCCTTTGCACGCATACTTGAAGAATCAGTTGCCGAAATCGTCGGCAAATCTCACGAAGATGTGATCGACCTGCAGTGCCACGAGGACATGCTGACGCTCGAACAAGCAGAAGCGGGGGGGTGGCCACTTACCCCGAATGCAACCCTGTACGTTGAAGGAGACCTGCAAAGGTCGTCCAGGGTATCTCTGCCGGTGGGAATCACCTATGCGCCACTAATCTCGGAAGAAGGAAACCTGCTGAATATAATTGCCACGGTGCGCGACATCACCCGGTTTCGCGAGGCTGAAGAGATCAAGAGCACATTCATTTCGGTGATAAGCCACGAACTGAAGACGCCTGTGGCGCTGATCAAAGGTTACGTGGGAACGCTGCGCAGGGAAGATGCCAATTGGGACAGGGAAATTGTAAAGGATAGCCTGGCGGTTATCGAGGAAGAAGCTGACCGCCTGACAGGCCTGATTGAGAATTTATTGGACGCTTCGCGTCTTCAGGCGGGTGGCCTCTCCATCAGCCCGACGGATGTCGACTTGAAATTAATCGCTAGCAGGATTGCCACCCGTTCCCAAACCCAATCCAGCATCCACAACATCTTGGTGGATTTCCCAGATAATTTCCCAATAGTCAATGGAGATGAAACCCGTCTGGAGCAGGTGCTATCGAACCTGGTATCGAATGCGATTAAGTATTCACCCCAAGGTGGCGAGATCCGCATCAGTGCGCAAGTACGGCCAACCCACGTGATCATTTGCGTCAGCGACCAGGGATCAGGCGTGGCACCGGAGGACATCCCGCACATCTTCGATCGCTTCTACCGGTCATCGATCGCAAAGCGGACGACGAAAGGCGCCGGATTAGGTTTATACTTGGCACGAGCGGTGATAGAAGCTCACGGCGGTCGGATTTGGGTGGACCCACAACCGGGTTCAGGTGCGCGCATCTGTTTTTCCATACCGCGGGGTTAGGTAAAATCAAACAATCTTCATGTATAATCATTGCGCCCAATTCCTAGAGGGTAGGGCATTTAAATTTTAGGAGTTATTCATGCCAAAGACGCGCATTAATTGTCCAAACTGTCGGCAGCCAATCATGGCTGATATCGACCAATTATTCGATGTAGGGCAAGATCCGACTGCGAAACAAAAGATTTTATCGGGTACATTCAACCTGGCATCCTGTCCAAACTGCGGATTTAAAGGGATGATCGCCACACCATTGGTGTACCACGATCCTGGCAAGGAGCTACTGCTCACTTATTTTCCACCTGAACTAAGCTTGCCGATCAACGAACAGGAACGGATCATCGGGCCATTAATCACCAGGGTCACGAACAGCCTGCCACAGGAGAAACGGAAAGCATACCTGCTCCAACCAAAAGCGATGTTAACCTTGCAAACGATGGTTGAGCGAATCCTGGCTGCAGATGGGATCACGAAGGAGATGCTTCAGGCGCAGCAGGAACGCATGAACCTTATGCAGAAATTGCTCAATGCTTCTGACGAGAGTATTGCTGAGACTGCCAGTAAAGAAGATGCTTTATTTGACAATGACTTTTTTAATCTACTAAACCGGCTGATTGAAGCCTCAGCAGTCAATGGAGACCAAGAATCGGCCAAGCAACTGAGTGAATTGCAAAAGAAGTTGTTAGGAATGACAACTTTTGGTAAGCACGTGCAAGAGCAGTCCAAGGATGTTGAAGCGGCGATCCAAGCAATACAATCAGCTGGGAAATCGCTGACCCGCGAAAAACTGCTCGATATGGTGATCAAGGCACCGAATGATACCCAACTTAGTGTTCTGGTCAGCCTGGGGAGACCTGGTATAGATTACGAGTTCTTCAAATTATTAGCCGAAAAGATTGAGCGGGCGCGTGGGGATGGCAGGGAAAGATTGATCGAGCTGCGTGATCAACTGCTCGAAATGACCCAGGCGATCGATAAACAAATGGAAGAGAGGATGCTCCAATCCAAAAAAAACCTCAATGCCATTCTACAAGCCCCGGCTATCAAGGAGACGATGGTTCAAAACCTGGCTGTGGTGGATGAATTTTTCGTCCAGGTATTCAATGAGGAAATGGAAGCTGCCCGAAAAGCAGGGGATCTGGAAAAAATTAGCAAGTTGAAGCAAGTTGAGGAAGTTGTGGATCAAGCCAGCGCGCCTCCGCCCGAGGTGGCGTTGATACAGGAATTCCTGGAGGCAGCGGAGTCCGAATCTGAATTAATGAAAAAGTTTGAAGAACACAAAAAAGAAATCACACCGGAGTTCATGGATATCCTTTCCAACTTATTAGTCAGGACCGAATCAGGCGAGGATGTAGAATTAAAATCGAGGATGAACAAGGTTTTCAGTGCGGCATTGCGGATCACAATGACCGAAAACCTGGGTTAATAAACAAATCGGGGCTGCGAAACAGCCCCGTTATTTTTTTAGTAGGGTGGGTTATCTAACCTCAAGCCGTGACCCCGCACGGTGATTAAAAATTGATGGGATGAATTGATGGCAGCCAGCCGGTCACGCAGACGGCGAACTAGGGCATCCAGAGCCTGCTCGGAGATACCTACGGCATCCTCCTGACCCCACACTGCCTGGATCAGTTCAGCCCGTGTGACGACCCGGTCTGGATTATCGTACAACAGCTCTAAGAGCTGGTATTGGGAGACAGACAGAGGCGGGTTAAGCTCGAGATCGCCGATCCAGACACGGCGTGAACGTTTCTCCAGGCGCAGCTGATGAGGAGCCTGCATGAGCTCACCTGGTTTTTCCGGTGAGACCGCCAGAGGCAATGTCGAGTCTGAGCCCATGAAAATAAATTGTTGAGCAAATGCAATCTGGATTATGTCCCCATCCTGTAGCATGATCGGCTCCAAGACTTGCTGCCCGTTGATGTGGGTGCCGTTTTTACTCCCTAAATCTTCTAATTGAACACCTTGTGGAAGATAACTGAATCTGGCATGATAGCGTGAAACCTGTCGATTCTGGATGACCACGTTGCATGAATCATCCCTGCCGATGATGACATCGTCCTTTAAGATCCACCTTTGGCCGTTTAATGGTCCGGCTTGTGCAATAAGTAATGGGAAATCTTCAGTCTCCAGTACCATAGCATTTTCCTCGATCCATCTATCTGGAAACCATCAATTTTTCCGGGATAAATAAATATACCATTAATTATAAGGGAGGAAATATCGGATTTTCCCGAATGGTTAAGTTTACCACTGAAGCGTAGCTGGCTTTTACCAAATTAGGCGGAGAAATCAATATTTCGTTTCCCCATACACCGGCTCCAACCGCAATGACAGGTTGATGCATCATATCTGCATCTAAAAAGGATCGGAATCCTTCTGGCTGCCAGGAAAATGGTGGAATGGAGCCGATATTATACCCCGTCACCTGGATTACTTTTTCCGGACTCGCAAGTTGAATGTTCCGCGAACCGACAACTCTCTTGAGGTGTCCGGAAATGACCGATTGATCTCCCCCAACCATCACTAGTACCTGTTCCCCTTGATCAGTCTCGAAAATTAATGTTTTTATGGTCTGGTGTTCCTTCAACCCCAAAGCAACGGCTACATTGGAGGCACCTTTTGGAGTAGAAGGTGGAAAACTAGCGATGGAATAGGGAATTTCGCGTTCATCCAGGAATATGTGAGCAGGTAACATAGACCGATTATAACTTTTTTAGCTCGATTGGTTAGGATCTTATGAGGCTTTCATGAATAAAAAAAATTCTTGTAGCAAGCAAAGGTATAATATCCCCATCCGAAACGCCATCGGATAAAAAGAATATGCCGACGCCCTTAAAGACTGGAGAAGTGCTGAGAAGTCGCTATAAAATCCGGCGGATAATTGGGCACGGGGGCATGGGAAGCATATATCTTGCGGATGACCTGCGCCTGGAAGGGCGACAATGTGCACTTAAAGAAGTAGAGCACGACCGCACATTACCGCAAGAAGTGGTCCAACAAGCCCGGGAACAATTCCTCCGCGAAGCGACGGTTTTAGCGCGCCTCGATCATCCCAATCTGCCTAAAGTATCTGATTTCTTCTCCATCGGGCCACGTGACTATCTGGCAATGGATTACGTGCCAGGTAATGACCTGCGTACATTAATGATGGAAGCGCGCCAAAAAGGTGTTTTCCTGCCAGAAGAGCAGGTGCTTTCTTGGGCAAACCAAATTGCGGATGCTTTGAGCTACTTGCATAACCAAACCCCACCTATCCTGCACCGAGATATAAAACCAAGTAATCTAAAGGTTACCCCCAGTGGCTTAATTAAATTAGTGGATTTCGGATTGGTGAAACTCCTGGCATCAGAAGAAATGACAATAACCATCCTGCAGGGGCGAGGCACTGCGCTGTACACCCCTTTGGAACAATATGGCGGGGACACTGGTCACACCGACCGGCGTAGCGACGTGTATGCTTTTGGAGCTACCCTCTATCACTTGCTCACCAACCAACCACCGACTGAAGCGCGTGAGCGGTTTTTGCATCCTGAAAATTTAACCCCACTCAGACAGATCAACCCCAAAATCAGTGCTCATAGCGAAAAGGCAATCCTGTGGGCGATGAATTTACATCCGGATGAACGTCCACAGGACATCGATACTTTCCGCCAGGCATTGATTGGGAATTGGATCCCACCGATTTATCCATCGAAAAAGACCCAATCGCCATCCTTAAGAATGATCCTTTCAGCCACGCGTGAACGCATCTTGCTCGGTGTTGCAGCTGCACTGATCGTATTCAGCTTGATTATTACCCTGGCTCGATAAACTCAGGCGGGCTTGATGTGGCGCAGGTCAAGGCTCTGCCAGATCCAGATTGCGCCAGCACCAATTCCTGATCCGATGATCACCAATAGGATGACCCCCCATGTGCCCATATCTGCCAGTAAGGGTTTACTACCCGGCATATTGATTGCCAGGTAGATGTAAGTGAACATTCCTCCAATTAATGGGAGCAATGCTGCTCTCACACCCCAACGTAGTCCGCTCTTAAGGTTGATCAACCAATAATTGGCCGCGCTGATCAGGGCTGTCACAATGAGAGCGGCGAACCAATCTCCAAAATCCACACCACCAGCGCTGTTGATGTTCGCCGGTATGGGGGTAGCCTCAGGGGTCGAAGTCGGAGTGACCGTTGGAGAGGCGGTGGGGGTTAACATGGTCGTCGGTGTTTCGGTAGGGAAAAATGGTGTGGAAGTGCCCGATACAGGTGGGATTTCAAGCGTCAATATATCAGAGTTTACCGCTGGACCACTCTCAGCATGGATATTGATTTCTCCGGATTCGTCGATTAATAAATTGGCTTTCGCAATCCCCTGTGAAGTCTGGCTCTCTACAACTTGAGACGGTACGGAATCACCATCGTGATAGAGACTGAACTGCACAATGGTCCCGTCTGGCACCTGGTTCCCGTTATGATCCAGGATAACCCCTGTGACGACCGCGATGGGATTACCAACTGTCATGGATGTAGGTGTGAGGGCGGGCGTTTGGGTGCCTTCAACGGGTGTTACCCCTGGTATGTCCTGATACAGTCGGATCACCTGTTCAGGATCAGGTGAAGTGGCCTCCAGGATTTCATAACCAATTCCAGGGACGGACACTGGCAGATGACCGGAGGGTTGGATTTCTTGGAAAAGAATCCTGGCAGCGATCTCGATAAAAGAACCAGAACGACTGAATAGAGCATAATAGGCGGATAATTTCGATATATCAGTTGCATCCAGTGCATATGGCTCGCTTAAGGCGAAGACGATCAGATGCTTTCCCTGAATGAGGTCTGGGCGAAGGTCGAGGAATTGGCGCAAGGCGAGTGAGACTGGGTTGTCACTCGAAACAGTATCCATGGCAAATACAATCCAATCAGCTGCCCGTAGGTCATTCTCGATCTGAAGCGTCCCGGTGCCGCTATTCAGCATGTCCGCTAAATCTTGAAAGGTGTACGAGAACAGATTCCCAGGGATAACTTGCCCACTACCGCTATATAAACGGATGACTGCGTTTTTCATTGCATCGACATCCAGCGTATACTGTTGGCGACAGGTGCTGCACTGCTGGTATACTCTTGTATCGCTTGCAAATACGATTTTTTCGTCCCGGGTGGGTGGTGAGGGGATGGCATTGGAGAGTTCCTCGGGTGAAGGGCTGATTAGACTGGCGGCATTTTGAGCAACATTGAAAGTCACCCGAGTAGAGGTTCCGATTGAATTCAAAACATCAGGATTTGGAAGCGCAGCGTTTATAGAGAAATTTCCGCCATAAATTTTATATTTTAATTTCAGGATGCGGAGCACCGATTGATCCACGCGTTGGGCGAATGCAGGATCTTCACGATATTTTTGAGCGAAAAAATTCAACGTGCGTATGTAGGATGAATAAACATCAGGGTCACCACTGGATAGGAAGTTATCCAGGTAGAGCAGATCGTTCCCCGCAAGGAATGCATCGCGGGCTACGAGTGGACCGTTAAATGTCTGACCGCTGGGATCATAGAAGCGGCGAACAGCGCGGCTGCCCAGACTGTCGCTTATCATCACGCCGCCTCCCTGCCGCCAGGTGTCAAATGGAGGAAGAGAGATCAATTGGGCAAACGCCTGGGGATCAAAACTCACTGGACGAGTAGTTGCACGTATATTGCCTTGGAACCCCTGGTAGCGGATATGAGATACCACGAGGGCATCAGTCATTGATTCAGGATTAGGGGCATTGCCGGTGACAGCGAAAAAAGGCGCCAAATCGATTTGTTTAAGTTGTTCGAGAGACGAGAGGACAGTGGCCACTTCTTCTTCAGGCAACCGATCCGAGCCGCCAAAACCAGGAAAATGCTTCGATGCCACCACCATCTTCCCGCTGCTACCCTGGTGTATCCCGGCAATATAGGCCTGGCCAAATGCTCCCACCCAAAACGGATCTCCGCCGAATGTTCTTATCCCAAGATCGCCACCACTATCTGTTGTCGGCACCTCAAGAACATCCAGGGATGGACCGAGCAACAGATTAAAACCCAAAGCAGAGAGCTCTTTACCCTGCACGTTACCAATGTCCATGCTTAGCGCGGTACTCCAGGTTGCACCCAGGGCCATCTGGGACGGCAAGGGAGTCATGCCGCTGAGTATCTGATCGTATGGGTAACCATCCCCTTCCTGCGAAATCCCGATGAAGAGAGGGATATAGGCAGGATTATAGGTTTCATTCGTCACTGGGTTTACCTGCGGGGTTTGGGAAGCGCTGTATTCATCCCGTTGGAGCTGATCGGTGAGACTTTGAGCAATGACCAGGGTCTGGTCGGAGCCGACAAAGTTATCATTTAAGGCTTCCAATATGACCCCACCGACATGGTAATTGACGATCAGATCGTAGATTTGAGCACCAGTGGACGAAGCCATGGCAGCTTCGGGGCCAGTAAATGTGACCAAAAAGAGCTGACCGACGCGTTCTTCAGGGGTCAGTTTTTCCAACATTGCCTGAGATTGTTCATCAGGAGTTAGAGCTTGTGCCAAGGGGGAGGCTTGCCCAAATGTAACCGGCAATAACAAGGTTATGATGAATAACGTTAACAACAGTTTACGAAGAACTGTGTGCATTCTCTACCTAGAAGTAAATCCTAAATCAGTAGGCTGATTCTCTCTTTCGGCTTCAATAATTCTGTGTAAGAGCTCTCTTCGAGCGGGTCCACTCAATGTTTCGAGGCGGCGTATGTTCAATGGATCGATCTCATTTCGAAGAAGTCCCAATTCGACGTCAGTTGGTGCCGCAGTCTCTGACACATCGGGTGATATCTCAAGAGTAAATCCCGTATGGGCTTGGACTTTTTTAATCGTGGCACCTGGATGATAGGTGATTAATCGCATACACCCGTTGGCAAAATCGAATTCGCCCAGATCGGAAATGAGACACCGAGGACCTCTACCATGCTTGCGCGCAGAATTATGCCCGAGACCGGCACAAAAGTCAAGCTGAGGGACAAACGTGACCCTAGAGTGTCGGGGGACATATAATAGAATATCATTTAGATAGGTGGTGACATCTGGGATTCCACCGGTGCCAGGCAGCCTTAATCTTGGATGGTGATAATCTTTCCCGAAAGCGATGTTATTAAAATTCCCATGCGGATCAACCTGAGCGGGACGGAAGCATTCCAGGGGTTTCAACGCAGGTAAAACCTCACTGACTGCCCTGGCGAACCCAACATTCACCAATGAACGATCCAGCCATAAGCGTTCGACCTGGCTGAGACCAAGCGGGGCTGGGTAACGGCAAATCCCTTGACCGATCGCAGATGAAAAATATAGATTTGGGGCATGTGTGGAGCGTGCGAGGATATATGCCGCAGCGACAAGTGGGGTAGCCAGTCCCTGTGCGACCAGCTCCCCATCTTTGATCTGACGAGACAAACAAACGACCATGTATTCATCGGGAGTGATCATGGTGAATTCTCTAGCCTGGATCTACCCTTAATTTTAGATCGTTGACGATTTGGGTATGAGCATCAGGATCTATATTACCCCCCGTGATGACAACCAGAGCGGGTCGATCTGCGACCCGGTTAGAAATTACAGCTGCAAGGGCTGCGGCTGCCGAGCCTTCTATCAGCTCATGATAGTTAATCCATGCGTATTTTATGGCGTGGCGTATCTCGGGCTCGGTGACCAGGATAAAATTGGTCACAAGATTCTTAACCATAGGGATCGTCACAGAGCTGTCTTCGATCCGACCAGCCAACCCATCGGCAAGGCTGGGGAGATCTTGGACACCATCTTGAGTGCCACGATGGTAGATATTATATAAAAATGGAGATGCTTCCGATTGGACGGCGACCAATTGTGGTGAGGGGCTTACGTCCTGCAAGGCGCATCCAATCCCCGAAATAAGACCGCCTCCACCAGCCGGAACGACCCAGGTGACCGAGGAAATATCAGGCAATTCAGGCTTTACCTCCATAGCAATGGTACTCTGCCCAGCGATAATCATCCCGTCGTTATATGGGGAGATCCAGGTGGCGCCTTCGGCGGTGGCGTAGGAAATACCTGCCTGCTCGGCTTCTTCATAGCCACCGGAAACGAGGCGTAGCTCTGCGCCAAGATCCCGCATCGCCTTGAGTTTGTTCGGCATAGCATGTTCAGAGGCAAAAACGATCACCTGTGCATGCTTGATTTTACCGGCCAGGGCCACTCCTTGCCCGTGATTTCCAGCTGAGGCAGCCACAAGGCCTTGCTTAAGCTCCCAATCCTGAAGGGCGATGATTTTATTCAGCGCTCCGCGAGCCTTGAAGGAACCGGTTACCTGGTGATTTTCCCACTTCAGATATAAGTGGTTATTTCCATCGTAGGTTAATGGTGTTTTCTTGATATATGGACCAATACGATCACCGGCTTGCTCAAGCCACGAATAAGGAATCAACATATTTAGAGATCATTTTCAGCCAGGATTTTTATTGCCAACTGTGGGTCAGCGGTAAAAATTCCATCCACCCCACCTGTTAAGAGCTGATGGATTTCCGTTGGCTGGTTAACCGTATATACATGAATGCGCGATTTGGCATGATGCGTTGTTTGGACCAGGAACGGTGAGAAATCTATAAAGGATGCGTGCAAGGCGAGCAGTGGACCAAAATGCACCATTCTTGAACGCAGAGCAGTCTCTGCCAGACCGTTATAGGTTAAGAACCCAAGTGCAACCTCAGGCAACATTTTTCGGGCCTGGATTAGGGCGATCATATTGAAGGATGAAAGCATTATGCTTTCTTTCAGATTATATTTCTTCACCAATGCAACCACCTTATCTGCCAGGTCATCCTTTGGAGTTGAATAGTTAGTCAGCTCCACATTGATGAAGATTTTTCGACCCAATGCTTCAAAGACCTGTTCCAGACTCGGGACTTTTTCTGATTTGAATAATGGCAGGAATTTCGAGCCGGCATCCAGGGTCTGCAAATCTGCCAGGGTGAGAGAATTAACGCTGCCTGAACCATCGGTGGTGCGGTTAACGGTATCATCGTGCATTACAACCACGTGACCATCGGCAGAGAGTTTGGCATCCAGTTCAATAGCATCGGCTCCCTGGACATGCGCCAGTTTAAATGCCGCCAGGGTGTTTTCGGGAGCATAGGCACTAGCGCCCCGATGTGCGAATATCGCCGGTTTTTTTAAATCGTTGTATGTGGAGCTATTGGATTTATCTGGCATCAGATAAATTTATAACTCAACAAAGTAAGCGCTGGCTGCCCTGTCAATAAGATCGTGCGACATGGTTGGCTCAACCGAGAGATAACGAGAAATATCCAGAATTTGATCACACAGATCACGCGGGTGAGATCCGCGCAGCTTGCGAGCCCGTTTGATATACCACTCTTGGAGAAGGTATGCCAGCCCCTCATCGTTATACTGAACTCCCTTGGCAGCGGCAACCCGGGAAAAAATCTCACGATATTCATCAAAGTTCGGGTCGCCAACTTCTATCTTATGACGCAGGCGCCTCAGGAAGGCTTCATCAACGAGGTCGCGGGGTGGCAAATTGGTCGAGAAAACGACCAGAACGTCAAAAGGAATCTCAATTTTGCGGCCGGTGTGCAGGGTCATGAAATCAATCCTGTTTTCGAGCGGGACGATCCATCGGTTGAGGAGATCGCGAGGACGGACAAGCTGGCGACCGAAATCATCGATCAACAACATGCCACCATTTGCCTTGATCTGAAAAGGTGCTTCATAGTATTTATGGACATCATCAAATACCAGATCGAGACCGGCGAGAGTCAATTCTCCTCCGGTCACTATGAAGGGCCGCCGGATGCGGATCCAGCGTAAATCCCTGCGACCGTTCATTCGTCCGGCTGCTCCACTCGATTGGGTCGGCTCTTCGGTTGAGAGCTGGTGATTGACTGAATCATAAAGTTTGATCACCTGCCCATCAATGTAGATCGCATAAGGGATGTACATACTTTCGTGAAGGATCATATTTCCGATGGCGCGGGCGACGCTGGTCTTCCCGTTGCCTGGAGGACCGTACATAAAAATCGAGGTACCTGAATTGACCGCCGGGCCAATGCGTTCGAAGGTCGATTCGGGCAGCACCAGGTGTGCTAAGCCTTGATGCATCATGCGATTCGAAACAGTTGGACGACCCTGAGCCTGGCGTAGGACCGATTCGTTGTACTCTTGGATTGGCACAGGGGCCGGACCGGCGTATTGACTGCGCTCCATGGCTTCACGCGCCCGATCGCTCCCTGCACCGGTGATGGCGTATAAATACGCGCCCTCTCCAAGGCCCATTTGCGAAGTTTTTACTTCAACGAATTTATCCCGCTTCAGATTTTCAAGGAGCTGGTCAACAATCCCGGTGAAGGGCAGTGCTATTTCCTCCGCAATCTTGAAACCGGTAAGATAACCCTGGAAATATAGGATTTTCAGGGTAAGGTCCTGCAACCAAAGTGTTGATAGACCAGTTTCTTCGACTTTTTGCAGAATGGGTGGTGTGAATACACCACTTGCAGTCCCCATCATTGGTCTTGCACGTGTCGTAGCATCCATCACTCAACCTCCGTTGTCAAAGGGCGTTCGACAGAGAATCAAGATGATTATAGCATGGCAAGAGATATAAATAATAATCTATCGAGTAATTATAGGATAAAATTATCTCGAAGATAAGGAGCTGTGATGAAGTTCTCGATAATAATCCCTGTTTATAATGAAGCAAAGACCCTTGAGGAGATAATTCGCCGAGTGCAGGCGACGGGTTTAGTTGATGAAATCCTAGCCGTCGATGATGGCTCAACCGATGGCAGTCGAGAATTATTAGAGAAACTCAGTCAGGAAGGGAAAATTAAGACGATCTATCACGACCATAATCAGGGGAAGGGTAAAGCCGTCAGGACCGGGATCCTCAATGCGAGCGGCGATTTGATGTTAATCCAGGATGCCGACCTGGAGTATGACCCGCGCGAGTATCCCAACCTGCTGCGACCGATCCAGGAAGGGATTGCGGATGTTGTATATGGCTCAAGATTCCTGGGGGCGGGTCGAAGGCCGGTGCTATTCTGGAATATGGTCGCAAATAAGATTCTAACCCTGACCACCAATATCCTTTATAACAACATCCTGACTGATATGGAAACCGGATATAAGTTGTTCCGCCGCGAGGTGGTTCAAAATATGCCCCTGCATGCACATGGTTTTGAGTTCGAACCGGAATTCACCGCCAAAATCCTAAAGCGGAAGGTTCGAATTTATGAGGTACCAATCACATTCAACCCCCGCGATTACTCTGAGGGGAAAAAGATCAAAATGAAGGATGCTTTTATCGCTATGTGGACTTTATTCAAGTACAGATTTGTGGATTAATCAGCCAAGAAATAAATCACCTGTTGGTCGGCTTGATATCCTTAACATTCAGCTGCAGTGTAACCTGACCATTAAATTCATTCAGCTCGAAGGTGTACATCAGATCAATCTTTGGGGGAAGCTGGGCAATCCAATACCCTTGCCTAAAAGCAATCGCATCGTAGGTTATGTTCCCGTCTGTAACAGAAAATTTTAAATGTGAACTGTCGGCTCCAACAACCTTTTGGCGGTTCACTTTTAGGCTGGTCGACATAAAGATAGGCATGGGGTTGCCCATACCGGTTGGTTGAAGCCAGCTAAGATATTTAAGTAAATCGGGTTTTAAATCAGAAAGGGGAACTTCGGCTTCAGCGGTAATCTTCGGCCGTAAGTCCAGCTCCTTAAGCTGCTGCTCCACGATAGTGCGCATGCGGGTGATCAAGTCAGGGAGAAGCTGATTACTAACTGTAAACCCGGCCGCGGCAGCATGGCCACCATGATGGGAAAGTAAATCTTTGCATTGATCGAGGGCTTCGGTAATGTGAAATTCCGGGATGCTCCTGCATGAGGCGCGGGTATATTCCTCACCAATACTGGCGATGATCGATGGACGATAATATTGCTCGGTAAGCCGTGAGGCTGCCAACCCGACTACGCCCGGGTTGTACTCCGGATCTGCGGCATACAGTAGGAGGGGAACCTGATCATCAATGATGATTTGTTGTTCAGCTTTGATCTGGATGTCGCGCGTGATTTTTTGGCGTTCACGGTTTTGGACTTCCAACCATTGAGCGAGCTGACCAACTTCCAGAGGGTCTTGGGAGGTAAGCAGATGCAGGGAGTTCAGGGCAGATTCGAGCCTACCAGAAGCATTCAACCTGGGCGCCAGGGAGTATCCGATTTCTGAGGTGGTAATCCTGGAAGGGGTCAGGCCTGAAACACCAATCAACGCCATCATACCCTGTCGTAGCGGCTGGCGGATTAATTCCAGGCCTGCACGTACCAGGGAACGATTTTCACCGATGAGGGGAACCATATCCGCGACGGTACCCAGAGCGACCAGGTCAAGATATTCGCGTGTATCAAGGTTTGGATATCGCTTGGATAGGGCTAAAGCCTCAACCAACTTGTACGCCAACCCCACGCCGGCGAGGTTCTTTTCTGGGTAAGGGTCACCGGCTTGTTTTGGATTGATGACTGCAAAAGCAGGCGGAAGCTCAGTCAGAGGGTGGTGATGGTCGGTGATGATCAAATCGATACCCAGCGCGTGTGCCAAATCCGCTTCATCGTAAGAGCGAATGCCACAGTCGACTGTGATGATCAAATTCACCCCTTGGTCGGCTAACATGCGGATGGCGTCAAGGTTCAACCCATACCCTTCGTCGAATCGGTTGGGGATGTATTCGGTCACTCCAGCACCCAGCGATTTCAATGCAAGGCCTAATAAGGCAGTGGCAGTTACACCATCAGCGTCGTAGTCACCATAAACAACGATATTTTCACCCCGCCGGATGGCTTGGCCGATGCGGTCGATCGCAGGGGACATGCCGATCAGAGTAAACGGGTCACATCCCGGTGGGGGCTGAGCTTCCAGATAAAGGCGTGCTAGCTCGTGGGTGCGATATCCACGGTTATATAGAATTTGACGAAGTATTGGATGATATCCACTCAGCTCTTGAATGGTTTCAGCGGTGAGTGGTGGAGCAACCTCCCATCGTTTGGTAATTACGGGCATGGTTATGGTTGATCCAATTGTTGTGCGAGGGCCAAAGCACCCATCAACCCTACCTCATCCCCCAGGGCAGCAGTGGTGAGGGTGAGATTCTCCAGGTATTTTTTCGACATCACATGTTCGGTCATTGCTTTCCGCAACGGAGTGAATAAGGCTTCACCGCTCAGTGACACGCCACCCCCAATGATAACTACGCTGGGATTGAAGATGTGCAGATAATCTGCGACAGCTGTACCGAGGAAGGTGCCTGCGCGGGCAAGCGCGCCGATAGCCAATGCATCACCCTGGTTGGCAGCCTTGGATATATCTTCTGCCTTGATCGGCTTTTTATCAGCCAGAGAAGTGGGAATCCCCTGGCTTATTTCCTTTTCCATCCAACGGGCAATGGCAGGACCGGACGTAACTGACTCAAGGTGCCCGCGTTGACCACAGCTGCATAACGGCCCATCGGGGATGACCGTGACGTGACCCAGCTCAGCAGCAAGCCCACGCGCACCGAGCAACAGCCGGTTATCGATAATAACCCCACCACCGATCCCCGTGCTGACGGTTATATAGACCAGGTTGCGATGCCCAATCCCTGCACCGAAGCGCCATTCACCCAGCGCGGCCAGATTGGCATCATTCCCGATGGCTACAGGGACATTGAAACGATCCTGGATCAATTTTTTAAGCGGGAGATTCGTCCACCCGGGGATGTTGGGTGCTTCCAATACAATCCCATTAAAAGGATCCGTCGGACCGGGAGCCGCCACTGTAATCGCAGCTACTTCATCTCCTTCGGGAAAGATAGAACCTATGAGATTGATTAAACGCTCATGCGGCGCACCAGTACCGTTTGTTTGGATCCGTTTTATCGTTTTGGGTTTATGGCTGTCTGCGGGGAAGCATGCGGTCCGTATGTGAGTCCCCCCAACGTCAGCGACGATGAAGTATTTAGCCATAATGTGAGTATAGCATAATTTATTGTTGACGATTAACCTAAAGACTGCTATCATCATTGATTGGTATGGGAAAGAAAAAGTCCATCGATCGAAATAAGCTATGGAAGCGGATTTTTGAACCATTCCGCTGGTTGATACCAGGTCTGGGTGTAAAACGCTGGATGATTATTATCCTGCTTGGAATTACATTACTAGGCGTAGGTCTGGCAGTGCTGGTATTAGAGATATACCGCACGGCACCAGAAACATGGTGGCTACCCATACTATCTTTCGCTTCACTGCGAAGTTTAAGTCGCCCGCTGCGAGTGTTGGTCTTTGGCGGAATCGGGGTTGGATTGGTTGTAATAGGCATTTGGGGTATCAACCAAGCACTTTTAGCACCTTACCGGCACGCAGGGAAGCCTGTGCTCGATCAGCTTACCGATCACCGCAGGAAAGAACGCGGGCCTCGAATCGTTGCCATTGGCGGTGGACACGGATTAGCAACCCTGTTGCGAGGCCTGAAGAGCTACAGTTATAACATTACCGCCGTTGTAACGGTGGCTGACGATGGGGGGTCGTCCGGCAAGATTAGGCGTGCACAGGGAATTCCGCCACCGGGTGACATTCGGAACTGCCTGGCGGCATTATCTAATGATGAAGCTTTGATGACCCAGCTCTTCCAATACCGCTTTTCAGATGCGAACGCTGAGCTGGACGGTCATCCGTTCGGGAATTTATTCATCAGCGCCCTATCAGAGATCACCGGCAGCTTCGAGGAAGCTGTGGTCGAATCGGGGAAAGTGCTAGCCGTCCAGGGGAGGGTGTTACCAGCGACGTTGCATGATGTGCGCTTGGTGGCTGATATGCAGCTACCCCACAGCATCAGTGAAGTACGCATTGAAGGTGAAAGCACCATCCCCAAATTTCCAGGCGATGTACATCGAGTCTGGCTGGAACCGAATAACCCCGCCGCATATCCGCAGGTCATCCAAGCAATCTTGGCAGCTGAAATCATCGTGATCGGACCTGGAAGCTTGTTTACCAGCATCATTCCCAATTTGCTGGTCCCAGATATTGCCGCAGCAATTCAAGCCAGTCGCGCATTAAAGATATATATCTGTAATGTAGCCACCCAACAAGGGGAAACCGAGGGATACAGTGTTGAAGATCACATCACGGCATTGAACGATCACGTTGGAGCTACCATATTCGACATCGTAGTGATTAATAACAGCTATGAGAGCCAATTACCCGCTGGAACGGAATGGGTGAAAACAATCCCGGAAAACGAGTCGGAGTACCCGTTCTACCGATCTGACCTGGTTGATCACATTCAGCCCTGGCGTCATGATTCATCTAAATTAGCTAGAGTCATTATTGATTTATATCAAGAACGAACAGGACCTTTGATAGAATCTTAGCTAAATCTAATATCTTTATGGAAACCACAGCAGCCCGATGAATAATAAATGCTGCTGAATACAACTTCGGATGGAGGCAAAAATGACAACAAAAGTAGGTATTAACGGATTTGGACGGATTGGTAGGCAGGTACTCAAAGCAATCCGGGATTTTCATCCTGACACCCTAGAAGTAGTCGCGTTCAATGATATTGGCGACTTAAAAACCATGGCGCATCTGCTCAAGTACGACAGCAATTATGGCCGATTTGATGGCACGGTTGAAGTCAAAGCTGATGGGTTGTTTGTCGATGGCAAGGCAGTCAAGGTATTTAACGAAACCGATCCATCGAATATTCCATGGGGTTCGCTCGGGGTGGATATCGTGATCGAAAGCACGGGACTATTCACCATCAAGAGCGACGGCGTCAATAAAAAAGGCAAGACAGTCAAAGGTGCCGAGAACCACATCACCAAGGGTGGGGCGAAGAAGGTGATCATTTCAGCCCCAGCTGAAGGAGAAGATTTGACTGTGGTATTAGGGGTGAACGATTACATGTACAATCCAAAAATTCACCATGTGATCTCAAATGCTTCGTGCACAACGAACGGACTCGCCCCGGCGGTTAAAGTAGTGCATGATAATTATAAGATCATGCGCGGATTCATGACCACGATCCACGCCTATACTAATGACCAAAAAATATTGGATATGCCCCATAGTGACCTGCGCCGAGCCCGAGCAGCGGCGATGAATATTATCCCGACGACAACTGGGGCAGCAAAAGCCATCAGCCTGGTGATCCCAGACTTAAAAGGCAAGATGGATGGCTATGCACTGCGTGTGCCGACCTCGACCGTCTCGGTAATCGACCTGACTGTTGAGTTGGAAACCAGCACCACCACTGACGAATTGCGCCAATCCTTCCGCGATGCTGCCGCCGGTTCACTGAAGGGAATCTTGCAAGCGGTGGACGAGCCATTAGTCAGCATCGATTACAAGGGTGATTCTCACAGCTCATCCGTCGATTTACCCTTCACCATGGTCTTGGGTAAGGAAAAGAATAACTTCGCCAAGGTAGTAGCCTGGTATGACAATGAATGGGGTTATTCCGTCCGCACTGCTGATTTAGCAGCGTTATTAGCCAAATCCTTATAAACCTGATTCAGGATGCGGGTGGCTGATCCAGTCATCCGCATTCCGTATATATGGAGGGAAAATGTTCAATAAGAAATCTATTACGGATATTGATGTTAAGGGAAAGCGGGTTTTGGTACGAGTGGATTACAACGTCCCGATCAAAGATAATAAGGTGACGGATGATACCCGCATCGTAGCTGCCATGCCAACCCTGAATTATTTGCTGGAGCATGGCGCAGCGGTGATCTTATTTTCCCATCTGGGGCGCCCTAAGAATGGACCAGACCCCAAATTCTCTTTGAGACCAGTGGCGGCCTATTTAAGTGAGCTATTAGGCAAGCCGGTAGCATTCGTAGACGATTGCGTCGGTCCAACTGCGGAGTCAGCGGCGAAGGCACTAAAACCGGGTGAGGTGCTGGTGCTGGAAAACACCCGTTTTCATCCGGAAGAAGAGAAAAATGACCCCGCATTAGCCAAGAAGATGGCTGCACTGGCAGATATTTACGTTAATGATGCGTTTGGGTCTGCCCACCGGGCTCATGCGTCAACGGAGGGTGTAGCACACTACCTGCCAGCGGTTGCGGGTTTCTTGATGGAGAAGGAAATCCAATACCTGGGACAAGCAATTGCCAATCCAAAACGCCCGTTCATTGCAATATTAGGCGGAGCGAAGATCAGCGATAAAATCGGGGTCATTCGAAACCTGCTGATCAAGGCTGATCAAATCCTCGTCGGCGGTGGAATGGCTAATACTTTCTTCAAAGCGCAGGGGTATCCAATCGGGGATTCGCTGTGTGAAGACGAAGCCCTGGACACGGCGCGCCAACTAATAAAATCAGGCGCCTCGCACCTACGCCTACCGGTGGATGTGGTCATCGGTGACCGATTTGATGCTGAAGCAGAAAAGAAGACCATCCCGATGGGGCCGGTGCCGGATGGTTGGCGCATCCTTGATATCGGCCCTGCTACGGTGAGCAACTTCGGCAAAACAGTGGCGACAGCCGGAACGATCGTTTGGAACGGACCGATGGGTGTATTTGAGTTCCCGCGCTTCGCTGAGGGTACGATCGGAGTTGCTAAAGCTGTTGCAGCCAGCAAAGCCGTCAGCATTATCGGCGGAGGAGATTCTGTGTCAGCTATCAATCAAGCAGGGCTGGCAGATAAGATCACACACATCTCAACGGGTGGTGGTGCGTCACTGGAGATGTTGGAGGGGCTGGACTTACCAGGCCTGGTAGCATTACAGGATAAATAACCTTCAACCAGCATCTCCTCCTGCCTGTAACATCAGGTCAGAGGAGATGCTGGTTTTTCGCTGGAAAATATTAATCCTCCAAATATTGATGTTAAGCACATAAATTTAAATTAGGTGCTGAAAGTTTTTTTAGCTATTTCAGAGATATAAAAAACTAGTATTAGAACATCTTGAGGTGATTATGCGGCGTCCTTTGGTTGCTGGAAATTGGAAAATGTTTATGACGGTGGAAGAAACCCGGGTATTGCTCTCAGAATTATTACCCGGTTTAGCTCCTATTGAGGGAGTGGATATCGTACTATGCCCTCCATTTACATCAATCTTATCTGTGGCAGCGTTATTGGAGGGAACTGCCATTGGAACTGGTGCACAAAATATGCATTGGGAGGCTTCCGGAGCATTCACTGGTGAAGTGGCACCTCCCATGGTGGCAGAATTTTGTAAATATGTGATCATCGGGCATTCAGAGCGACGGACATATTTTGGAGAGACGGACAACACGGTGAATCTGAAAGTTAAAGCCGCAATGAAGAATGGCATCATAGCTATCATGTGCGTCGGAGAGACTCTGGTGGAAAATGAGGCTGGACACACTGCAGAGGTGGTTTCCAGACAGCTGAAGGATGGATTGGATGGGATTGAGGCGAATTCTATCTCCAACCTCGTGATTGCCTATGAGCCTGTGTGGGCAATCGGTACCGGTCGGGCAGCAACCGCAGAGGGTGCCAATGCGGTGATTTTAGATATCATCCGCGGAAAATTAAAGCAGTTATACAGTGATGGATTGGCTCAATCCGTGCGCGTCTTATACGGTGGTTCAGTAAAAGCCAGCAATGCGGGTGAATTTTTTCGACAGCCGGATATTGACGGTGCGCTGGTTGGGGGAGCGAGCCTGAAAGCAGCGGAATTTATCCCAATCGTAAAATCTGCTGCTGGTTGATGTATATTACGGTCTGGCGGACATTTTTATACCTGTTGCTTTTATTGATCCCCATGATCTATCTGCAACGATTCCTGCAGCGCGAAATTCAAGCCATATTTCTCCTCATCACCCGCCAGCCTGACACATCGATGGCATTATTCTCGTTATTATTCCTACCAGGAGTATTCCTGCATGAAGCCAGTCACTTCATCACGGCACAGGTTCTGGGGGTTAGCACCGGTCGATTTTCCATCATCCCCAGGAAATTGGAGGGTGGACGAATAAGGCTGGGATATGTGGAGACAGCCCAAACCGATTTTTTTCGAGATGCGTTGATTGGGGTCGCGCCACTAGTAACTGGAGGATTATTCGTGGCGTTTGCCGGAGTTTATCGCCTGGGATTAGATAAAATCTGGGTGAGCATCATTCAAGGACAGCTGAGTGCCATCGGACAGGCAATAAAAATCGCAGCAACCCAACCTGATTTCTGGCTGTGGTTCTATCTGGTTTTTACAGTTAGCAGCACGATGATGCCGTCTGAATCTGACCGGCGAGGCTGGCTCCCGGTGGTTTTAGTCATGGCAAGCTTGCTGGGAATCATCATTATCATCGGTGTTGGTCCATGGTTGATCACCAACTTTGGGAAAGCAGTCTTAACAGCAATGAATGCGGTGACACTGGTCTTCGGGATCACGGTGATGATCCAGCTGATCTTTCTTCCACCTGCCTGGTTGATCCGAAAAATCATCTCACGTATTGTTGGACTTCAAGTAGTATGATGACAGATTGTTTTATAATACATACGCAATCTAATAAAGGCAGGGTGTGCTAAAACACACACATATATCTTATTGTTAGAAGTGCAGTTCTATGGATGTAAACGCATTTCCGGGAGTATATTGACTTAAATGGGAGAGCACTGGTACGCACTGCGTAGTAAGCCACAAAAAGAAGAGGTAGTAGCGAAACAGGTCCGCCAACGTGGGTTCGAGGTTTTCTATCCTCGCTTACGAGTAAACCCGGTGAACCCAAGATCACGCAAATACAAGTCTTATTTTCCGGGCTACCTGTTCGTCAAAGCCGATATCGATGAAGTTGGATTGTCCACGTTCCAATGGATCCCACATACCCATGGGATCATTTGTTTTGGGGGAGAACCTTCGCTGGTACCTGACAACCTAATCCACGCGGTTATGCGCCGGGTAAAGGAGATTACTGATGTCGGTGGAGAGGTATTCGACGACCTGCATAAGGGGGATGTCGTACGGATTGGGTATGGACCATTCGAGGGATATGAGGCAATCTTCGATGCACGCTTACCAGGCACCGAACGTGTTAAGGTGTTATTGCAATTTTTGAGTGATCGCTATGTGCCAATCGAGCTTGAAGCTAGTCAGCTTTTGCCAAAAAAGCATTCGTAATATTTTTCCGCTGATTTAGATATGTGGTGATTATTATTTTAAGAATAGTTGGGAATCAATGGTAGCCCAAAATCATGCCTAAGATATTAATTGTCTGCACTGCCAACATATGCCGTTCACCTATGGGCGAGGCAATACTGAAAAGACTTGTTTTGGAGCGCCCGGATGCCGATCAATGGCATGTCGAATCCGCCGGGACGTGGGCAATGGATGGAAGTGGTCCAGCGATCTTTTCGAAAGTTGTGATGGAGCTCATGGGGATGGACATCAGCACCCACCGGTCGCAGCCGATCAATCTGAAAATTCTACAAAATGCTGACCTGATACTCACCATGGAAGAGGAACATAAGAGATGGTTGAAAGCGCAGTATAGAGATTTCGCAGACCGGATTTTTATGCTAAGTGAGATGGTTGACGAATACGAGGATATTCCAGATCCAATTGGAGGCGAACTGGCAGATTACCAGGAGATTGCACAACTGCTGGAGAGGTTGCTCACCCAAGGTTTCGATCGTATATGTCATCTTGCACTCATCCACCAGGAATTCTAAAGCAATCGACCAATCCCAATGTCTCGAAATGTGATAAATAACCTGCAGAAGTAGTACAGCTAATAAGTATAAGGAAGAAGATTGTATGGATGTGGTTGATCCTGGAGGATATGTTTTCGTGGACTCATTGTGGCTATAATCAGGTCTAAATTTATTTCATCCCATATACGGCATGATATACTCCTAGCAACTATTTTCGATCATTGGGGTTCTTGTGGGTAGAACTCCCGCCTGTAAAGAGTGATTGGTTGACAGACATCGCGAATGAAATAAACCTCGACCAGGCAATTCAGGGAGATCATGAAGCATTCGGCTTGCTCTATGAGCAATACGTCGAACGGATCTTTAACTACGTCTATTACCGCACTGGAAACCAACACGATGCGGAAGATTTAACCGCCAAAGTATTTTTCAGGGCAATGCGCAGGATTCCTGATTACGAAAAAAGGGGCTTGCCTGTCTCTGCTTGGCTTTACCGGATTGCGCATAACCTGGTGGCGAACTGGCATCGTGATCGTGGTAGACGGCCTGAGATTTCTTTGGATGAGGGGTTCGCTTCCATACCACATTCAGAGCACCCTGAAGTGACCCTACTCCATTTAGAGGAACAGAATAATTTACTGCGCATCATCCAGGACCTGCCAGCCGAACGCCAGCAATTGATCATTCTCAAATTTGTTGAGCATCTATCAAACGCTGAAATCGGTCAAATTATGGGAAGAACTGAAGGCGCCGTCAAGAGTTTATATCACCGAACACTTCTTTCTCTGCGGGTCGAAATGGAAACTTTCACTAATAGTGATATGGTGGATGATGAAGGAACTGATGAATGTTGAAAATTGTAATGGATAGCGCATGCGAGATCCCTGAAGAGTGGCAGTCGGAATTCGATGTGTCAGTGATTCCGATCAATATCCAATTCGGAAATAAAACCTATAAACAGGGGATTGATCTCAGTAACGACGATTTTTATCACTTGGCAGATTCTACGGGCGTTATCCCCAAAACATCTCAACCCACCCCGCAGCAATTTGTGGAATTTTACAAACGGATAGCCGAGGCGGGTGATACGATTTTATCGCTGCATGTGACCAGTAAATTATCGGGGACATATAATTCCGCGATATTGGCCGCCCAGGAATTACGCAAAAAATTAAACGTGATCCCCTATGATTCGCGGGCTGGCTCAGCAGCCGTGGGTTTCATGTGTAAAGAGGCACGGCAGCTCGACCGGGCTGGAGCGACGATCCAGGATATCCTGACTCGATTGGACTTGATAAGGAAGAATGTCAATATCGTTTTGACTCTGGATTCACTTGAATATGCCAAGCGAAGCGGGCGGGTGAAGGCGCTCCCAGCAGCACTGGCAGCATTGATCAATATCAAGCCCATCATCATATTGAAAGATGGGATTCTGGATATGAAGGAGAAGGTGCGCACACGACAGCGGGCAGTTAACCGGGTATTGGAGATCGTCCAGCAGCGGGTAGGCGATCAAATGGTCAATGTAGCAGTTGTCCATGCACAATCACTAGAAGCTGCCAACCAGTTAATGCAGAAAGTCAAACAGACCTTACATGTTAATGAAGCGATAATATCAGATTTGTCCATCGGAGTCGCAGCAAACCTTGGACCTGGGACGATCGGGATTATCGCCTATGTTTTAGTTTAGAGATTAAGAGGAAAAATGTTCAATTTTAAGAGACTTAAGCCGAATCAGATCAAACGAGATTTAATGGATATTGAATCGATTCTGCAATCCAGCCTTAAGCCTGTTTCACCCCGACCAGAATTTATTGAAAGCTTGCATCAAGGACTGATGGAGGATACCTTCCCTCAGCTCGAAACATCTGGATTTGATATAAAAAAGCCGCTTCTCCTTGGTTTGGTGGGTTTTATCAGCATGGTTTTTGTTGTATCACTATGGGTTCGCTTACTGCTGGTTATCTTTACTACATTGGGTATGATCCAATCATCGAGGCGGAAAGAAAACCCCTAAGAAATCCCACGATTCCAGGAAAAAAGTATCGGAAAATAAGATAACGCCATATCTCGATAGATATGGCTTTTTTTATCAAGACTTATCCTCGGAGCGAAAACCAGGGGAGAGATATTGAATTCTCTTATACGGCTTTACCTGCTCTGAAACGGCATCTATCATGATATTACCTGAGACATGTAACAAGGTATCACTGAAATCTATATCAATCCCCATGCTTGCCAGGCAGGGGTAGTGATGGTGAGCCATGCCCGCTTCATACTCGGCTTCATCAACAGACATCCCAACTAGTTTATCGGCGACATATCGTGCGCATCCACACACGGCATCGCGTTTAACTTCCACAGAGATTATCTTACGACTTTGTGGGTCAACCTCGATCGAGAATTCAGGCCTGCCAAAATAGTGGGCGAACTCAGTGATGAGTTCATTGTGATACTCGATTCGTTGACGGCGGGTCACACCGTAGTCGGTTTCGGTCAGTGAGCATAAGGGTTTTGGAGTAGCACAGGCTACACCCATATTTTCCAGCCAACCGCGCAGCTGGCGAGCCAAACCACGCGGCAGACAATTCTCATTATCTACGGCGGCGATAACAGCTTTAGCCCCGGTTTGTTTAGCGATATCGGGGATCAACTCAGCGACTGATTTATGTTCGGCAAAATCCAAGATTAAATCGGCTGAAGGGAGGTCGTTGGGAATAAATTCTTCTGGGTAATCAATGACCATGGGGAAAAAAACTGGCGATCTCCATTGGTTGATCACCCAATCGGGCGGGGCGAATTGGGTGATGTTATTGACGTGCCTGACACCATAATCACTATTGATGATCGCCAGTATGCGCATAGTCAATTTATCAAGTCATTCATCAAGGTCTTTTCCAACCACACTGCTTCATTGATCAGGTCTACCTCCAGGGGTAACGTATGATCCGGGTTCACCTTCAACAAGAAATGACTGGCAATTGACTTGCATTTTAAATCAACATCAGGCAGGTCGTTGAATATTGATATACGCTCATAGGCACTGTGGGTAATATTAGTAAAACCCCGGCGAAGGAGATATTCACCGATAACGATACCGGCCGCACGGCGGGCACATACCCGCGCCATGCCTTCGTTTCCGGTCGAATGGGCCTGAATGGCATGCTCAATTTCTTCTAGATATTCCTGCTTCCAGGATGTTGTGAAATTCACGGACAGATTTTACCATTCCTTGACCACTTCATCTTCAGTGGATACAATGATAAAGATGAACATTACATTAGCATTGAGCGGGGGTGGGGTTAAAGGATACGCACTTATCGGTGCGCTGCGTGTAATAGAGCGTGAAGGGTTCCAGATCAAAGCCTTGGCAGGGACGAGCGCAGGGGGGTTAATCGGGGCACTGTATGCGGTCGGTTATTCCCCGGATGAGATGGAAGAACGTCTGCGAGATATCGATCAGGGGAGTTTATTTTCTCGCATGCATGGGGACGGACCGGCGTTATTCGGATTTGGCGGGGTGACAGCCATCCTAGATGAGCTCCTGGGTGAGCATCGCTTCGATGATACACGCTTCCCGCTGGCGGTCACAGCGACCGACCTGACCACCGGGATGCCGGTGGTTATAAAAGAAGGGCGATTAGTGGATGCGGTCCTGGCGACGAGTGCGGTGCCAGGTGTATTCCCTCCACATGAATTTGGGGGCCATTTACTGGTGGATGGTGGAGTTTTAAACCCGGTACCTGTGGCTGAGGCTCGTGCGCTCTACCCAAGCGCGCCCGTGGTGGCGGTTGTTCTATCACCACCGTTAGGCTGGAGAAGCGAGACGAAAGATGATATCGCTACCTCCATTCCACAGCTGATGACAAACCTGCCCTTGGTATATCGATTGGCAGGCAAGCTGCGTCTGGCTCAGGCATTTAATTTATTCCTCCAATCGATGGACCTGAGCGGGTTAATGTTGCTTGATAAACAGCTGCAGCTGGAAAAACCCGAGGTGATCATCCGCCCAAAGCTTGGACAGATCGGGCTGGTCGATCACGTAAAAGTCCAGGGGGTTATTAAGGCAGGCGAGCACGCAACCGAAGAGGCAATTATGGATATCCATAAAGTGTTGAGCTGGAGATTTAGATTATCGCAAAAGATATCCCGCATGGTTGCCCCTTGATGATCGACTAAGCTATGGGTCGTGACCTGCGCCAATATGCGCGACAGACGAATTTCCGCCTAATCGTCGGATTTACCCTTTTATTATTCATCATTGGCGATGGGTTGATCTATATTTTCTATGGTAAGGGGGCAGCATTGATGGGGCTACTTTGCCTAGTGAGCGTTTCCGGTCCCCTGGCTTTGATCCTGATTGCTCTGTGGATCATCGATTGGGTAGCACGACGAAGTAAATCTGTTTAATGATGAAGATATGGCAATCGACGATGGAATAATCTCAATCGACAACTGGGTGATACGGACTCGCAGACCAGACGGCTTGGGTCCATTCCCGGTACTGATCATGTTGCATGGCTGGACGGGGGATGAGCATTCGATGTGGGTATTTGTCCCCCGTTTGCCGAAGAACGCCCTGATCATTGCTCCACGAGGCATATACAGCACGAAGGCGAATGGTTACAGCTGGCACCCAGATCTGCCCAAGCCCTGGCCATGGATCAGTGATTTTCAGCCAGCCGTAGAGAAAATATTTTCTACGATATCCCCTCACAATTTCCCGGATGGGGATTTTTCGCAGCTGAATCTGATTGGCTTCAGCCAGGGTACGGCGATGGCATATTCGATGGCGATCTTAGAGCCTAGGCGTATCGCATCTGTGGCAGGTTTATCGGGATTCCTACCTGATGGTGCATCCACCTGGTTGACAGATGATCGGTTGATGGAATTGCCTATGTTCATTGCTCATGGAACGGAAGATGAGTTGGTGCCGGTTGAAAAGGCCAGGCAGAGTGTTGATCTGTTAGAGAAGGCAGGCGCAGCCGTCACATATTGCGAGGATAACGTGGGACATAAATTAAGTGCAAAATGCTTCCGAGGCCTGGAAGCATTTTATCAACACGTCGGTGACTAAATTACTGACGCAATTTATAGGATTGAATCGAGCATTCCTGCTACTGCCTGGTAAACCGGTGAATCATTCCCCAGCTCGACCAGCGGCTTCCCGCTAAATTCAAAATTGGATAGTTCATCATCAGATGGCACCGTTCCTAAAAGGGGGATATCTAATTTGCCTATTCCATTAGCTAATGCTGATGGTATATCGCCTATAAGGCGATTGATGATCAGGTAGGCGTGCTCGATGCGAATATCCAGCTCATTGCGGAAAGATGAAATTCGCTCAGCGGCGACGACCCCACGTTGGGTGGGATCACTGACTACCAACAAATGTTGGACATCACGGGTGGTACGGCGGCTTAAATGCTCCATGCCGGCTTCATTGTCAATAACGATATAGCGGTAATTTTTCCCGATCGAATCGATCACTTCCCGCAGGTTATGGTTGACTGCACAATAACATCCCGCGCCTTCTGAACGCCCCATGGCGATCAGGTCGAATGCCTCTGCCTCGGCAAGTGAAGACCGGATCTGGTGGTCTAGGTAATCATGTTTGGAAACGCCGCCGGGAAGTGCGCCCATGGCGGCACCGCCTGCCGCCAATGAGCTTTTTACCTGGGCGAGCATATCCTCGCGGATATCTCCTACGGTCCAATCAAGATCCAAGCCAAGCACCATGTTTAGGTTGCTACTGGGGTCTGCATCAATTGCCAGAACGGGTCCTGGCTTATTTTGAACCAAATATTTAATAATCATCCCGGCAATGGTGGTTTTGCCTACCCCACCCTTCCCGGCGAGTGCGATGGTTATGGTCATTCAGCCACAGCTTTTAAAAGCACAGCATCCAGCTCTTTTGCCATAGCTTCGGCTGCCTGGCGTAACGCTGGGATGTGCTCGTAAACCGGAATACCTAACCGATCGGCTTCTTGAACACCCAGATCTGCGGGCATCACGCCCAACAATGGCAACCCGGGTGACTCCATCTCTAGAAATAGTTTTTCTTCCTCATTGCTGACTTTGTTACCCACCAGCCAGCAACGGTTGAGTCCGATATCATTTGCCAGCTTCTTGATCTGGCTGGCAGTACCCAGGCTGCGACGGGTGGGCTCGACTACGATCAACATGGCATCCACAAAATCCACTGTCGCCCGCCCGAGGTGCTCCACACCGGCATACATGTCGAGGATGAGCACCTCATCTTTGCGGAATAACAAGTGGGTAAATAGCGTCTTGAGCATGGCTGCTTCAGGACAAATACAGCCTGAACCTCCTGTATCCACCGAACCCATTTCAAGCAGGCGGACGCCCTTATACAAAACGCTGAACCGTTCGGGGATATCATCCACGCGTGGATTAAGCGTGAAGAAACCGCCGATTGTGCCAGGCTTGGCGCCGGTGCGCTCTTCGATCAACGCATCCATCTCGGAGATGGGATGCAGCTGGTCACGTAATTCAGGTGGGAAACCCAACGCGCCCGCCAGGCACGGAGAAGGATCTGCATCCGCGACGAGCACTTCACGCCCTGCGTCAGCATATACTTGAGCCAACAAAGCTGTCAGGGTCGTCTTTCCAACACCCCCTTTACCACTAATTGCAAGTTTCATGTATTCACCATTAATTTATAAAGTGCCGAGAATTATAACCCATCTAAGTAATAATCTCAGGCTTTACCAATCCCCTTCTAATTGCTTCTTCTCTTAATACCAAGATTATTTTTTCCAAATCCAGCTCACGAGCACAGGCATCGTGAGCTGAATGGATGACTTCATCGGACCAAAGCGTGCGGGATGTGAGGACTTCCTCGTCATTCATGATGACGAGCTGTATCAGGCTGTCCATTGGAATATCCATCTCGCGGCTATCATCAGAGTAGCATAATTGGCAGCCGCGGCATTTTTGGACATCCTGTCCCGTTTTGGTTAATATCAACCGGCGTAATGTCATTCTACTAAACTATCAATCAACCTGTAAAAACCGCGCAACCGGAACCTATCAGCCCTTTGGTGCCGGGGCTGATGGAGGTGTGAAATCGGGTGGCAGAATGCCCGCTTCGGTGATGATGCGCGGCACGATCTCTTCCCAACCGACGGCCATTAGATGGATCCCGTTGACGCCTTTCTTGTTCTTTACCGCTTGAATCAGCTCGAGGGCAATCTGCACACCTTCTTCTTCGGCTTTATCACCAGCGGCTTCCATGCGCTTGACCAGATTATCAGGAATGGTGACACCCGGTACTTCCTCATTCATATACTTGGCCACTTTCAAGCTCTTCAAGGGAGTGATGCCGATGAGGATGTATACCTTATCGAGGATGCCGCGTTTTTCCAATGCTTCAAGCCAGTCGTCCAGCTTATCCGCGTCGTAGACCAAATTGGTTTGGAAGAACTGAGCTCCAGCATTAACCTTTTTATGCTCACGGAGAGCCTGTATACGAGGTGCTGAAGCATAAGGTGAACCAGCCGCTCCCAGGAAGTACTTTGGAGGGAATTTGATCTGTCTTCCATCCATATAAATTGCTTCATCGCGCATACGGCGGAGGATCCACAGCATATGGATCGAATCAAGGTCAAGGATATCCATCTTCCCCTTCGGAATGCTGGACATTTCCATCGAATCGCCTGATAGGCACAGGATGTTCCTCACTCCGAGTGCGTTGGAACCAAGTACCTCAGCCTGCAGGCCGATACGCGTGCGGTCGCGGGCAGCGATTTGCATGACTGGCTCAGCACCCGCCTGCACGGTTAGTGAGGAGCAAGCCCATGAAGACATACGCGGAGCAGCTGAAGGGCAATCGGTGAAGTTGATGGCTGCGACGTACGGCTTGACCAGCTCGATGTTTTTCAGCAGCTTATTGGTAGCCACCGTCATGGGTGGCGCGACTTCGGCGGTCACAACAAACTCGCCGGCTTTCAAACGTCGTTCGAGTTCTGATACTGGTTCGGTATATGCTGGTGGATGGTATTCAGCGTCGCCATTCCACCATTCGGGCTGGCGAATTGGGCGGAATACCGAAGACCAGGCTTCAGTGCGTGTCTTCTTCGACATGACCCCACCGAAGAATTTCCCCGTTCCGACTTTTCTGACTTGGTGATAGACATCTGCCCAGGTCTCACCGCCGGTTTTGTCCCAGTCAAGCGGAGGGAGTACTTCCAACAGCATCTCTTCCCGACCCATCTTGAATGCGCGTTCATAGATCTTGTACCACACGCAAGCGCGTGTTTTATCGACGTAGCAATATTCAGTGGTGGAACCCCCGCAGGGACCGTTTCGTTCACCCTTTGGGCACTCCATTGGGCAGATAAAAGCAGTTTCCTGTAGCAGGCAGTTCCCGCACATCCGACAACCGAAAAGCGGTCCCTTAATAACACGTTCGACCGATTCCAGCACGCGGGTTCCATAAGGGTCCCGTTTGAATGGATGATAAGGTGGCTGCCATCTTCTAACAGGGGTAAATCCGGGCATAGTAGGCCTCCGTTACGGCGAAATATCTTTGAAATCGGGGAGTGGGAGATAAACCACTCCCCGCGGGCATCCAAAATTACATCAGCGGGAGCAGGTATTCGTAGGCGCTTAAGGCGGCCTTGGCTCCCTCACCAACTGCAACCAACACCTGTTCGGCATATGTGTTGGTCACATCACCGGCAGCTAAGATGCCGGGTATATTAGTATGGTTATTTTGCTCAATGATGATCCGTTTCTGCTCATCCAGGGCAACAAAATCGGCTACAATTTGCGAATTTGGGACGAGAGCCATTTCGACAAAAGTGCCATCAGCATGCAGCTCACTGATTTTGCCTGCCTTATCTTTAATGATCACGCTTTTAGCGTAATCATCACCTTTGACTTCCACAACATGGTGACCTTCCAGGATGGTGACATTGCCTGCCACTTTTATATTTTGGTTCACATTGGTCACCTTAAGCTTATCTGCCGGACAGACCAGAGTGACGTGCTTGGCGACTGTGGCAAGCTCAGCAGTAGACCGTTGCGCCAGGTCTCCATCTCCGATGACGATAGTTGTCTTATCGATGAACAATGGGGCATAGCTGAGGGCGGAGTAGCACAGCCCACGCATGATGAACTCTTTTTCACCAGGGACGTTCAAAAGTTGCTGCCGGGTGCCAGTGGCTATAATGACCGCCTTGGTTTCAAGGTCACCACCACCACGCGTTTTGACGATGAATCCATTTTCCTTGCGAATGATTTTATCGGCGGGTTCCATATGGCGGGCGAATTCCAGGTATTCGAGCTCGCTCTTGAACTTATTCACAATTTCCAGGCCTTTGATGACCTGATAGTCTTCTACCCAGGGCAACGCGAGGCGGAAATTCGTTTTTCCTCCCAGGTCCTTCGTGATGAGCAGGACGTTCAGGCGTTTCCGGATGGCATAAATTGTTGCAGTCAATCCCGCAGGTCCACCACCGACGACAATTAGATCATACATAGTTCACCTCGTTGATATCCTCTCTTTTTAAACCGGTGCTTCGCCAATGAATCCGTCTTTCATCATCATTTGGGTCAGGTTGCGAGATCGCCCGATGATGTCGGTTGCGTTCTTGAATTCCTCATCGAAGGTCATTTGTTTACGAGCCAACCCTTGTTCCTGAGCTTTTACAGCAACAGCAGCGGCTTCGCGCGGGAATACTTCCCAATCATCCATGGTGGGCAAAATATGTTCCTCGGTAAGATCGGAACCGACGTGATCTGCCAGGGCTTTTGCCGCCGCAAAGCACATGTCATCTGTGATGGTGCGAGCGCGCACATCCAGTGTCCCACGGAAGATGCCCGGAAAACCGAGCGAGTTATTGACTTGGTTATCAAAGTCAGAGCGACCCGTTGCAACAACGGTTGCACCCGCGGCTTTGGCTTCCCATGGCCATATTTCTGGTATGGGGTTTGCACAGGCAAACAGAACCGCGTCTTTAGCCATCGTTTCGATCCATTCAGGTAGGATTACACCAGGGCCAGACATGGATAGGGCTATAACGACATCTGCGCCTTTGATCGCATCAGGGATTTCACCCTGACGATTCTCCTGGTTGGTGATCTGGCATAATTTCCATTTATCCACATACTCAGCCTTGCGCATCTCAAGGTCTTTGCGGTGCTTACCAAGGATTCCCTTACTGTCGACCATCAAACAATTTTCAGGCTTCACCCCCCAGCTGAAAATCAAGCGTGAAATGGCTACATTGGAGGCACCAACCCCAATGAATGTTACCTTAACTTTTTCCTTATCTTTGCCGACCACCTTGAGCGCATTGATCAAGCCTGCCAGGGTAACGGTGGCAGTCCCCTGTTGGTCGTCATGCCAGATGGGAATCTCAGCTTTTTCACGCAGCGTATCCAAAATATAAAAGCATTTCGGATTGGAGATATCTTCGAGGTTAACCCCACCAAATCCGGGTTGAAGCATAAGAGTGGTATTGATGATGGCATCCGGATCTTTGGTATCGAGCATGATGGCAACCCCATCAACACCACCGAGATATTTGTAGAGCAGAGCCTTGCCTTCCATAACTGGTAGACCGGCTTTGGGTCCGATGTCGCCCAAGCCTAGCACGCGCGTCCCATCGCTGACCACGATCACTGTGTTCCATTTGTTGGTATATTCATATACCTTCTCTGGATCCGCTTCAATCGCGCGGCAAGGTGCGGCTACCCCCGGGGTATACCAGATGGCGAAATCATTAAAATCCCGCACGCAGCATTTTAAAGCAGTCTCTACTTTCCCTTTGTAGAAAGGATGCAGAACCATTGCATCTGCTGCGGGTTTTTTCGCTTTTGCCAGGAGGTCTTCGACGCTTACTTGTTTTTGATTGGTCATATTATTCTCCTATTGTTGCAAATAGCCATCGGCGTAGATGACTTTGTTGAGCAAAATCTGAATTGTTTTCCAGATCGCGGCTTGCTCTGGATCAGACATGTCCACGTCTTCCAGTTGTGGTTCTTCCATGGCAGCAATGCGATCTGCAATCTTAAGATATAGTCGTCCGATAGGCGTGCTGGTATCGTGCTGTTCAATGATGCGGATGACTTCATTCTGCTCAGCATCCAGTGGATCAGCAATCATCATCTTCATGCCAACTCCCATTAACATGGCACAATACACCCGATTGATCAATGGTCTTCCTTCACGAGGAACTGCATTGGAGACGTTGGACAGTCCTACTGATATCGTCGGTGGCGGATCCCAGGCGAATTGAAGCGTGCGAATAGCTTCGATAAGGTGTGGACAATACTGCTGGCAGCCTGATACAGTCAGCACCAGTGGGTCAATGATCAGGTTTTCCATGGGGTAATCAATTTCCATCATGCGGGGGATGAGTTTCTCGACGGCGATATTGACACGCTCATCCGCCGTAACTGGAACTCCGCTGGTTGACATGGTCAGCGCAATCAGCTTGGCGTTGTATTGCTTGGCCAGCAGGGGCACTTTTTCTAATCTTTCTGGCTCATCAGAAACCGAGTTGATGATCGGCTGCGCTTTGGTGACGGTCTTCAAGGCAGCTTCGAGCCCTAACATATTGATCGTATCTATGCTGAGGGGCACATCCACGACCGCTTCCACAGTCTGGACAATCCAGGGGAACATATCCATCCAATCAGCTTTACGCGGGCCCAGGTTCAGATCCAATGCCTGAGCTCCCGCTTCCACCTGTTTCACAGCCAATTCTTGAAAGAACTTTGCGTCCTTTACTTTGATGGCTTCTTTCACTTTATCTGAAAGAATATGAATGTTTTCGCCAATGATATACATACGACCTCCTTAGACTTTGTTCGTTTGGGTTATGGTTTTTGTTTCAATTGCAGCAGCAACACTGGGAAAACTGGCGAGATTCGTGTGGGGTAAGAACATGGCTGAAGTGAAGGCATCGAAAAATGTGTTGTCAGCTGAAAGCTCAATATAAGTCATCTGCGCGGCAATATCCCTGATGCGGTCACGGTTGCGCCAATCCAATAGGGCAAGGTAGGCGCCTTGGACGGATGTATTTCCAAGGAATTTGAATCGGTCCCAAGGCATGTCTGGCAATAACCCGATTTGGACAGCTTTTTCAACGTTGATGTACTTACCAAAGGAGCCACCGATCAAGATTTGTTCAACCATATCCAGCGGTACTCCCACGCTTTGAGCTAGTACGGTGAACCCGGCATAAATAGCGGCTTTGGCGCGCTTCAAATTGTCGATATCGACGTTATTAATGGCGATATCTTTTCCATCCTCGGTCTCTCTGCCCCATGCGACGACGTATTCAGGTCCATGTTCGCCGTCACGGATGCGTAGATTGGTCTCCGCAAGGGAAAGGTTGACCATCCCTCCTTTATCGACTATACCGGTTAGGAACATCTCAGCTAATAGCGAGATCAAACCACTGCCGCAGATGCCACGAGGTTTGCTGCTGCCTATGACCCGATAGGTCGGTTCGAATGGGTTGGGGGAATTCTCCCCCGAAATCCAGCACTCTTCGATGGCGCCCTTGGTGGCGCGCATGCCATTAAGCACGCCAGCACCCTCAAAGGCCGGTCCAGCGGAACACGCACAGGTTACCAGCCATTCGCGACTGCCCAAAACTGTCTCACCATTGGTTCCAACATCAAGGAACAGGGTGAGTTTCTCGGTCTCATCCATCTTGCAAGCCAGCACCCCTGAACTGATATCAGCCCCAACGTAGCTGGCAACCCCGGGCAGGCAATCCACGGTGGCTTCAGGGTTGATCACCAGACCGATCGAGCCGGCAGTGACCATAGGCGGTTGGTTTACCGCAGTGATAAATGGGGACAGGCGGATACTGGCAGCTGGTATGCCCAAGAACAGGTGGGTCATGGTGCTGTTGCCGGCTACGGTGGCCTTGACGATATCCACAGGTTTCGCTTTGGTGCGTTTACACGCCTGACTGACCAGCTGGTTAATGGTATCCAGGACGCGATTTTGCAATTCTTCTCGCCCGCCATTTTTAGCCGAGAAAATGATACGCGAGATCACATCTTCTCCTCGGCTAATCTGACCGTTGTATTCTGAGATTTGGGCTTCGACTTTGCCTGAAATCAGGTCAACCAACCAGACTGTGACTGTGGTAGTACCTATGTCTATTGCGATGCCATAGATTGGATCATCTTCAGGGACGAGATCAGGAATGATTGCCACCAGGCGTTCTGCAGTGCGCTGACCGTCAAGCTCGATATGGGCATCAGTGATGACCGTGATTTGCCAGTCATTTTCCCGCATTGCACTGCCCATTTTTTGTAACAGGTTGAGCGATATGCTGATGTCTTCTATTCCTGTTTTCTGGCGCAGGGCAGTCTTCAGACGACTCCAATCATCCGTCTGATCATCCATACGGGGCGGGGACAGGCGTAAACTAATCCTGCGGATCGATTGTGCGTAGATCGGGTCATAATCCGGCGGGACGGTAACTTCTATCGCGGTTCGATCGGTGGTTAACCTGCGTTCGATCTTTTCCTGAGGCGGGATGGTGACAGAAATATCACCTTCGATGACCGACTGGCAGGCAAGTGCATATCCCTGGGCTACATCTTCAGCGCTCAGACGGAGGCTGCTGCGCCGGCGGACTTCGCCTGTGGTGACCTGGACTGCACATCGACCGCAACGACCTTGCCCGCCGCACGGCTGCCCGATTTCGACACCAGCCAGATGCGCGGCCTCGCTCAGCAGCGTGCCCGTAGGGACGCGCACAGGCTGTTTTGCGATATCAAAGGTGACCGTATGCTCAGTCATTAAAAATCTTTACAACTACTCTCACCGCGTGCAATTAAGATCTAACATCCACCCGCACGCATTGACGAACTTATAACGCCTGTTTCATAAAGGCGGGCAGGTCGACGGCTTCGCGCGGACCAACCCGGATCTCCCAATCGGGTAATTCACCCTCCAGCTCACCAGATAAAACAGCGACATGACCGGGTAATACGATGCGTTTGCGTGAGACTTTATCTGCGATGTTGAATCCTTTAACCGCCTTGGCGATCCTCTCGGCATCGAATTTACCGGCCGCCCAGGCAGTTAAAACACTCATGCCTTCAGCGTCGGTTACCAAAAGCCAGGCAGGCAACCCTGATCCTTCAACTTCATTAGCTACACTGAAGTAGGTGATGCTAAAGTTGGTAGTAACCAGCACAGGAGATTCAGCTTTAGGAGCGTTGATCTCATAGATGCCGGGTTGTACCTGGATAGGTTTTTGTGGGTCTGTATAGATATTCTGGCGCAAGACCAGCAATGGATAAATTTCCGCCGGGTTGAAATGGTCCAGGACGATAAAACCGGCATACTTAGTGATCGCCTGGGCTGCATGCACTGCTTCCAAGCCTGGGTCACCCACATCGCCCGGGAAGGTAATTACTGGATATCCGAGGGCACGGAAGTTCTTCTTAATCGCCAGGCGGCGAACGGTGGTGCCTATTGCCAATCCAGCACCCAGATCGCGCCCACCCGGATCGATCACCAGGTCTTCGACGCCCTTGGCTTTGATCTTATCGGTTAAATCTGCTGTTTCTGCAAGAGATCCAGCTACAAGACCAAGGGCAGCCTTGTTTTCTTTCGCCAGGTCGGCAAAGGCTTCCCAATTCTTGCTATCGGCACCGTAGAGCAGCGGAATTTCACCTTGCAAGGCTTTGATCCCGGCCTTTGCCACGTTTTCATCGCGGGTCATCAGGATGACCGGTCGTTTACTAACCGAGCGGACAGCTTGTACGGCAGTGGCAAAAGTATTTGGGTCACCTGATTTGGAGGCGACCGCAAAACCGTCAATGGTCAGGTCCATCCCGACGTAATTCACCGCATAGGCGTTGGCTTCGGTCACCAAAGCCTTGATCGCCTCGGCAGGCTGGTTATCATAAACCCGGATAAACAACCCCGGCTTGTTATAGAAGGTCTTATCATGCCTAAATAGGACCACCTCATTGCCAGCTTTGACTTCGTACCCGTCAGATTTGAGGGCTATAAGCCGGATGGGCGGGGCGGATGATTCTGCTAATTGGGTTTTAGATTCAGGGGTGACGTATGGGCAAGCGGATAATTCGACCTGCTTGGCTGCCAGCTTCATGGCAAAAGCCAGGCAAGTAGGAAAACCGCACTCTTTACAATTTGTTTGAGGGAGTAATTTATATATTTGAATGCCAGTCAGAGCCATATTCCATCTCCGTTGTTATCTTATTGGTCTGCTTGCGCTGGGTCAGGCCAGTGTATAGGCGGCTGACATCAGGTCTGTGATTGCCGCTTTGATCCGCCTGACACTCTCAGCATGGCGCAGGACTACAATATCAGCGCCGGCTTCGATCAAAGTCATGGCAGTTAAAGTTTCCCAGTTGATTGAACGCTCCTGCCAATCACCCCATGATTCTGGGACACCCGTGTTAACCTTGGCTTCCTTGGTCTTCCAGGCTTCATAACCCGGGGTGACCAACATGGGGAGCTGGGTCATGGCATCGCCCTGCAGGGCGGCCTGGCGAAGTCTTTCCATGGCTGAGAAACCATACTCGATCCCATATCCAAGCGCGCCTGTGGTTGGGTCCATCAAAACGCGGTCGAGTGGCATGCCCATATCGCTGATCAGGATGTTCAGCTGCTTGGCGAGGTTGACATCCATCGGTGAGCGTGCATTCACCAGGTGCCCATTCGCCATGGCAGTGGCGATGATAGTGCGATAATTTTTATCTTCGGCGATCCCTAGCACCAGGCGTTCTCCCTTGGTGGCTTCAGCGACAGCAACTAATAGGTTGTTATCGGCCTCAGCTTGCCCAGGTCCAAACACGATGAGGGGTAATCCTGTGGCAGCCAGTACTTCTTTGACGGTTTTTACCGCTGCTTCGGGGGTCGTAGGCTTGCCATTTACGTCATTCAAAGATAGGGACAGCTCGATTACATCGGCTCCTGCGGCCTCAGCAGCCTTAGCCCATTTAACCGGATCATTCACTGCCTCACCCCAGGCTTCCAAAAGGAGTGGCGACCAATCTTCGGGACGGTGATCCTTTATTTCGATGGCGATCACCGGACGATTGGGGGATTTGGTCTCAAAATGCAGGAAAGGTAGATTTTTTTCACCACCCACAGTCACTATGGAGGTGCGTGTACCGCCTTCGGCAGCAGATGCACCTATGGTCACGGTACGGACGGTTCCAGGCCAGTTATCCTTGGGTATCTCTACAGGCATATGATTCACTCCTTTTTTCTCAGAATAAACCTTAGAACATCGGATCCATCGTCAAGGCGGGGTGATCGTGCTCCGTCAGCCAGGTGAGGAGCTCATCAACCGTAGTTACGTGGCGCTCATCGGCGATCTTTTCAAGTAGATCAGGATCACCTTCGCGCTCAGCTACAAACTTGAACTCATCAGCCATCATTTCTTTCAAGCAACTGCTCATCCAGACGATGCGCTTGAAACCACCATCGGCAGAAATAAACTTAGGGCTGGTGAGGTAAAACTTTCCCACACCCATTACGCCTGGGGTTTGAAGACCACCACCTGCAATTCCTGCAAGTGTGCTGAAGGTCATTCCAGCGGGTGTCATACTGGGATCCTCGCGACTCACCACCATAATTCCATTCGCCTCTGGGATGAGCATGCAGATGCACTCAAAACATCCGCAGGCAGTCATCGGGTTCTCCATGATTGAATACATGGTCACTTCACTAACCACCCCATGCGAACCAACGATGGCGTAGTCGTTCGTTCCAGTCCAATAGCCTTTTACTGGATCGATTAACTTTCCCAACTTGATCGGCTGGTTGGGTCCGGTAGGGTTGATGCTGAAAGATGCTTTGCAATCCAACCAGTTATAAGCACCACATAAGCCCAGGCGCTGCGGAGTGACCACACAGACATGGTTGGGGGCGAAGGATTGGCATAAAGTGCAGGAATAAAACTCTTCTACCTTGTCATCGGTCAGGTCTGCCAGGCGCTTGTTGCGATAATCATAGGCAGTGCGAGCTCTTACAAGCCACTCCTCGACCTTCGCCGGGTCGGTGTAGATAGTCACCTGCACTTTATCCACGATGGCACCGAAGTCGGCATGGAAACGGGCATGCAGGATTTTCCCGAAGTGCTCAAGGTTAAAACCTTTGTCGGCAGCATTCTTTGAGATACGGATCCAGGTGATGTCTCGCTGACCGATGTGCTGGATGCCTGAGGCACCATTGACAAAGTAGTGGAACTGGCGTTCGAGCACAGGCTCGAAGTCTTTCTGCATCTGGCGCCCAGCGACCTGGGCGACGATACCCATATCCATATAACCTTGATCTGGGACATTCGAAAAGTCAGGTCCGACGACCTCCACCTTTCCATCCACCACGTCTTCGAGGTCAGCCATTTCTAGGAATTCGAAGCACTTGGCGTTTTTACCGCCAAACTCAACTCGCATATCATTGCGGCGCACCACTTCACCTTCGAAAGCAGAGCCGTAAGGAACAGGGATAGGCACCTCGGTCAGTTTAAGCTTGACCCCACGAACTTCGATACATTTTTGGACCAGGCGTTCCGCTTTCTCAAGGTCATCCTTCCCGTCGATCTCTTCAAATGGCATGCTGACCACATGTTCAAATGTAGTCACACCCGTGGGCAGGATTTCGGGGATGACCGTATCGGCGATGACCGGGAAACCGTAGTTGATTGCACCAGCAGCCGCGGCGTACTTGAGGTCGTCGACCTCACCCAATGCCAATACGAAGGCAAACACGCGCGCACGGTTATAGAGCAGGATCTCACGCGCCTGCCCCATCTTCAGACCCCCGAAGGTGAGGGCAGAGCGTGTGGCGAAACCGAGGGCATAGATGGCACTGATCGTATCGGTGCCGAAGGGTACAGTATAGGTATCGTATCCCAGCTCAACGCCTTCTTCCATCAATTGGTGGATAATGCTCCGTCCATTGACGTTGCCAGACAGGAAGCACAGGATGTTGCGCCGCTGCAGCTCACGGACGATCTTTACCGCCACTTCATTCGATTTAGCCGCGCCAACGATGGCAGCGAAACCGGGCATTCGTCCATCCACCAATTGGATGCCCCATGACCTGAGGCGAATATCATCAATGGGACCATTGAGATGCCCGGAACCGTTCTGATCTCCGTATTGGGTCGCTCCTGCCAGGGTTAATCCGGGCATAGGCTCAGGCTGCAGTCCATATATAAAGCGAATTACCTCTATCGTCTCAGCAGCTAATAGAGTCGCCATCCCACTATCCAGTGTTTCACCTAGGTAAGGCGTCCACTTGTTAACCGATGGAGCCGGATGGAGCAAACCGCGGGCGTGATCGATCACCTGTTGCAGCTGACCTAATTTTTCAACCGTCGTTCCGGTCATCCCACCAATGACCGGGATGTAATAAGCCGTGTTGGGGAAAGAGACGGGAGTATCCGGTCCTTTTTCCTTCAAGGCTTGGTTCAACATTAATTCTGCTTCAGTCACCAGGGCGTTGGCACCCCGGATGGCTCTCGTAGCGATGTATCGTGACATAAGTCCTCCGGTTTGTCTCTTCCCGCTTAGTCGGCAGCGGTGCCGTAAATTTTCTGCCGACGTTCAGCAACAGGCAGTTTTTCAAATTCGAGCATACGTGCATCACCACTTCGACCAAAACGTGCAGGGTCATAAACCGGCAATCCAAGGGCGGCGCGTTTCTTGTCGATATGCTCAAGGGATCGTCGGATCATCTCGTCGGCGTCGTTGATAAATTCAAGTTTGCCGCCGTAGATCTTCTCCCAGCCCTCAGTACTGATGTACTTAAGGACGATGTCGCTGTCGGAGACTCGATCGGGCATTCCGCTGATGGGGCTGGCGCCACCGAAGATGACGTAGGCACCTGAAGCTACGCAATAAGTGGCAATGGCCAGTGCTTTTTCGCTCATCCACTCGGGTGCCAGACCAACAGCTGGGATCTGGTCGATATCATCGCCGAGACCGCCTTCTGCAACCATCTGGGTCAGGACCGTCAGGATGCGGGTATTATCCACGCATGAGCCCATATGAAGGACGGGTGGAATTCCCACGGTTTCGCAGATCTCGCGCAAACCCGGGCCAACTTTGTCCAGACCTGCCTCACCCAAGAGTAACCCCAGCTTGGCAGCGGCGATAGCGCCACAGCCTGTTTCCACCACCAGGACGTCTTGCTTGAGAAGCTCCTGGGTAACGTAGGTGTGCATATAATCCTGCTTACTGCGTGGGTTATTGCACCCGACGATCGCTGCCACACCCCTGATGCGACCTGCCATTATGGCATCGTTCAGCGGTCGGAAGGAGGCGCGGTAGCTGCCGCCCAACATATAATTAATGTATTCGTGAGAAAAACCTGGGATCAGGTCTTCGCGTATATTGGGGATGTGGATCTTGCCGCGGTTTTTATAATTATCGATCGACAGGCGCAGAATTTGCTTGGCAATCGTGAGTGCTTTATGCTCATCGAATTCGATGTGAGTTGCTCCCTTGATCATCACCTTTGGGGAGGTGGTAATGATCTTGGTGTGGAAGTGCCCTGCCAGATCAACCAGGGCTTGCATGATGCACTGGACGTCTACTACCATAGCTTCCACTGCACCGGTCATAATTGCTAATTCCTGGTGTAGGAAGTTGCCAGCAGCGGGGATTCCCTGGCGCATCAGGATTTCGTTGGCTGTGCAACAAATCCCTGAGAGGTTAATTCCCTTGGCACCAGCTTGTTTGGCATATTCGATGATCTCAGGATCTTGCGAGGCAGCCACGATCATATTGGATAACGTCGGTTCGTGACCGTGCACGACGACATTCACCATATCATCTTTCAAAACGCCCAGGTTTGCCTGACCGAGTAATGGTGCTGGGGTGCCGAACAAGATGTCGGAAATATCGGTCGCCATCATACTGCCGCCCCAACCATCTGCTAGTCCTGTGCGGATGGCGTGCTGCAAAATGTGGACGGCATCCTGATCGTCACCGATGTGGGTGCGATGCAAGGCTTCAACTACTTCGCGATCGACGCCTCGCGGTACGACGCCCTGCTCTCGCCATATTTTTTGGCGTTTTGCTGGGGCACGTTTGATGCATACAATTTCACCTTTTTGCTGGCCATATTGTGAAAGATACAGATCAGCTAAATCATTGCCAATATCATTCGGGGAGCGCCCTTCAATTTTGATCCCGTAAATCGAGGCGATATTGCGCAATTTAGCTACATCACGGATGACATAACCCTCGGTTTCACCATTGGCAACTGCTTTCAGGGTAAATGCCAGGTCACGCCCGTGGTCTGAGTGGGCGGCTGTGCCGGCAGCGATCGCGCGGACCAGATTGCGTGCCTGGATGGTGTCAATCGTGGCACCACACACCCCAACCTGACCTTCTTTGGTCAGCCTGCAGGGTCCCATTCCGCATTGTTTGCAGCACATGCCTGCGCCGCCAATATTGCAGGGGACCATCTCCTCGGCGCGACTAAAGGCAGTTCCTATTCCCAGCTCGTCTGCCCGGATGAGCATTTCCTGGGCGGCGGGATCAGACGACCTTTCCTCATAGCTCCTTTTACCTTTAAGTACCATTGATCATTCCTCCATTGGCTTAGAAATGATACCCATTCCCGGGCAAGGCCAAAGTGGGCGCCCCAGGTAGGATACATTTTGGGCAAAACTTACCGTTAATCTAGTCTGTTCGTACGCTGCTGTGTGGCGAAAATATGGCTTTAACCCATCAGTGGAATGATAGGCTGCGGCGCCTGCTTCAATCGGCATCGTCCATTCACCCAGGTAGCCAGCTTCATCCAACTTCATGGCGATCTCTAAATCGTTGATCTTCTCAGGGTCGTATGTCACTTCAACTACTTGAAAAGCGCTGCTGGCGTAAACATCCACTACCCCGGGTATTTCTAATAATATACGTCGGACTTCGGTAACATGGTGATCCCCGTAAAGGGAGGGGGTCTCGTAAGTTACTTTCTGCATAGGTTCCTCCAAAGGCATTTGTAAGATATTTAACTGTCGGATGATGTCTAATAGAATAATCTTGTCAGCAGTATTTCCTCAAAAAACGAATTTCGGGATGCTCCTATATGATCGCATCAGAATTGATCATCCGAGGCACGCAAACGTAAAATGAGATGCGTCACGTCTCGTAGATCACCATCAGGGAGCATGAAATAATCGTCGAATACCATTTTTGGCTCAAACCCAAGGTTCTGAAAGGAACGGATGATGGGCGTCTGGTCGCTGGGGATTTGCGCTTCAATCAGGTAAAGGTTATGGCGCTTGGCTAGCTCGATCAGACCCTGCAGTAACCTGCTGCCCACACCACGATGGCGGAAATCCTTCGGGAGAAATATACGCACTTCAGCGCGATGGCGGGCTGGTCCCTGATTGAGATGCAGACTGGCCAGACCCACAAGACGACTCCCAAAAACAGCCACTAAGGGGAATACTTTGGTATAGTCCAATCCATCAACCCACTGGCAGATAACCTGGCTGTCTTTGACGTTATGGCGCATATAGCGTAAATCATCCGCTGATACCGGTCCGAACAGGTCGATCAAAGCCTGCCGGTCATCCTGGTTGAGAGGTCGGAGCAAGATCCGTGCTCCATCCTTTAGTGTAAATACCTGCCGGTAAATAAGGTCTTCTTTTGTTACCATGACTGACACTCCTGGTGATGCTTTTCTGGCATTAATAGCGATTTTAGAGTAGCCATCATTACGATAAAAGAAAAACCATCGCTTTTATGTATGACAAAGCGATGATGCCTTTCTGGAAACTGCTATGGTTGCGTTGCCACCAGTTGAACACGTAGGTCGATTAAACGATCCATCAAGACCTTAACCGTTTGCCGTGTCAAATTATAAGCTAATTGTGAATCCTGCTCCAATTGTTTCCTCAATTCGATTGCATCGATTGAGATTATGCGAGAACTCGCAGACGCTTTGGCTGTCGCGTTATGTGAATAAGGCTCAATCATAGAGCTTATACCAAAGACTTCACCTGGATTGATGCTTCCGGCATAGAATTCTTTTGGTGGGGTGGTATATATATGCATTTCATCAATAGAACGATATGATAGATCAACATTTCCGTCAATAAGAAGGTAAATCTTGTCAGCTGTATCACATTCTTCAAATATCAAAGAATTCCGCTCGAGGGTTTTTTCTTCGGCAATCGAGGACAATGTTTTGAGTTGTCCATCTGTAAGGCCGCCGAAGAAAGAATATCGTCTTAACAACTCAGAAGTAACCATATCTTATCCTCCTAATATATTTATAATAGCTTGAATGGCAATAGGAACCGCAGCAGCGACAGCTGGGGTTAGCTGCTCTGAAAAATCATATACATCCTGCGCTTCCACTGCTAGGACAGTGATCTCCTTAGGTAATTGAGCCCCCAATTCCCGTCCGATCTCAAGGGCATTTTGGAGTGTAGTATCATGCGCTGAAAAAATATGTCCAAGTGCCTGGTTGGGCAATTCATCAAGTGAAAAGCATAATAAGGTCCCAACTGGATTTTTGTTGGTGACAAAAGAATCGATTAGTATTGCTCGGTCGTATCCGATCAATCGCTCCATTAGGCTAATCCCACCGACAGAAAGACAATCAAACTCGATATCAGATGGAAATTCTCTTCTCTGTCGTACTTGTCTTACAATCTGCCAGCCTACACCATCATCGCCAAGAATGGGATTACCCAGTCCTATCACAATCGTTTTCACTGAATAAAACATCTTTTCTTCTAGCTGGTCTGTTCGATGGATCCACAGACCAGCTAGAAGTCACAAAGTTTAACAGTTTTGTTTTAACACCTGTACCAAATTACCTTGGACATCATGAATACTGATTTCCAAGGGCATCTGGCCAGGAAGGCTATGAGTTGCGCATCCAAAACATGGATCATAAGCCCGGAAAGCCATCTCCACCATATTCAGCAAGCCTTCTGTGATAGGGGTACCTTTCTTGATTAAATTCTGGGCTGCTTTCTTGGTGGACATTTGAATTGAGGCATAATTATTCGTTGTGCCCACGATCAGGTTGACTTTGGTGGTAACACCGCGTTCATCCGTGGTGTAGTGATGGGTTAGTGTACCACGTGGTGCTTCCACAATCCCCACACCCTCAGTGGGTTTCTCAGTAGGGATGGTTCGGTAGTTATCACTGGTAATTTCTGGATCGGTCGCCAACTCCACCCATCGCTCTGCAGCGTAGAGCAACTCGATCAATCTAGCCCAATGAATGGCAAGTCTCTGGTGAACCGGTTTTCCACCGAGAGTGCTATAGAATTTCTCATATTCAGCCTGGGCTAAAGGAGTGGCCATTCCATCAGCTGCATTGAGTCGTGATAGAGGTGTCGCCATATAGATACCAGACTCTTTACCATCCACAAATCCTTTCCATCCAACCTTTTTCAGATAGGGGAACTTTAGATACGTCCATGGTTCAACATGCTCAGCGATCCAGTCAGTATATTCATTAGGGGCATATTTTCCAAGGCGCGTTCCTTCTGGGTCTACCACGCTTACCTTACCGTCATAAAAGTTAACTTTATTATTATCATCAACCAGACCGATATAATGGGTATGATGGGTATATATATCACCCAGGATCAGGTCAGCATACTCTTTATTACCCAATACTATGTCATTGAACAACTTCAGGCTAAATTGGGCAAATTCAATCGCCCATCTACCCATCTTCTCAATCTCGACATGTTGTTCTTCAGTGATGCCCTTGGTTAACCCTCCTGGAATAGAGGTACAGGGGTGGACTTTACGTCCGCCTATCATCTCGACAACGGTATGACCATATTTCCGCATCTGGATAACTTGGCCACCGATTTCTAACCCAACTTTATGAATAACACCGAGGATATTACGCTCGGCAACCGGGGCTGCAGGTCCCATTACAAAATCGGGACCGGCCAGGGCATAGAAGTGGGTAGTATGGTCGGTGCAGTAAAAAGCCATGTAGAGCAGTTCGCGCAGCATCTTTGCCGTGTGTGGTGGATCGACATGATAGACGGCATCCACAGCCTTGGCTCCTGCCATATGGTGGGCTTCTGGGCAGACTCCGCAGATACGATTGGTTAGAATCGGAACCTCTTCAACTTGGCGACCAACGCAGAAGCGCTCAAAACCGCGTAATTCAGGAATTTGGAAGTAAGAGTTAGCAAAATTGCCCTCATCGTCGAGGAAAATGTCGATCTTGCCATGACCTTCCAAACGGGTAATGGGGTCGATTGATATTCTTTGCATGAATTTATCCTCCTTCTAGCCGTTCCAGCCGGATTTGCTGGCACGAAGTAATGATCCTGCCAGGTTGAAACGGTAGAATTGACCGGCTGGGTCAGGGATGCCTTCAAAGATATGTTCAATCTCTGCTGGATCATTACTGTCTACTACCGAGGCCACCGCACTCATCAAACGAGCGCCATAGTCCAACGCTCCCTCTGCCGGGCCATAGCAGCCAATGCAGGGAGAACCAGCCGCTGGGCATAGACCTTTACAACCACTGCGGGTTGCAGGTCCACAGCATAAGACTCCTTGTTCAAGGATGCAGATCTCTGGATCGATCAGGACATTCTGGATGCGATCGAACTTCTTGATTTTCTTCACATCTCGTTTTCGTGCGCATTCATCGCA
>JBGOXS010000018.1:0-58388 GCA_041479245.1 Anaerolineae bacterium | reverse complement strand
TGGATTTAGTACCCGATACGGATCCGTTGTCACAGAGTGTGCGCAGCGTGGCGACCGGCGCCCTAGCGAAAACGATATTTTTGCGTGGTGATCTAGACGGAGCTAGACGGATTTATGACCAGGCAGTGGAAATCGGAAAGATAGCAAATAACGTTGAAATGATCATCAACACCAATAGTGATATTTGTGACGTATTATTGGAACAAGGAAAGTTCAGGCAAGCAGAGCGATTGTTATTGGAAACTTTACCAATGACGGTCCGTGTGGATGGGCAAAGACTGCCAATAACTGCCCGGGTTTATTCAGGATTGAGCAAAGTGTATTATGAGTGGAACCAATTTGAACAGGCGGAGCATTTTACACATCTATGCCTGGAGGTCAGTCAGCAGTGGGGAAATATTGAGCAACAAGCTATCGGGATCATTATGTCAGCGAAGGTGGAACAGGCGAACGGCAATCTGGAAAAAGCCCAGGGGTTGATGCGAACCGTCGACCAGATCAACCGGGATAACCGCTTATATCCCTGGAATTCAATCCGGATTGAAGCCGCCCTGGACCGGTTTTGGTTGTCACTGGGCAGCCTGGAAAGGGTGTCACAACGCATCAAGACCAGTGGTATTAACCCTGCAGATGAAATCACTTACCTGCATGAGGTCAAATACTTAACATTACTGCGCTGGCAGCTGGCATGCGAGGATTATGACTCAGCCCTTAGTTTAGCAGAACGCATGCTTCAAAAAGCGCAAAATGACCGCCGTACACTCCAGGTTGTTGAGCTGCTAGTCCTCAAAGCCTTGGCATACCTGGGAAAGAAAGACACAGCTGTGGCGGTAACCACATTGAGCAGGTCCGTTGTGCTTGCCCAGCCAGAAGGGTACAAGCGCGTTTTTCTAGATGAAGGTGAGCTTGTACTAAAAATGCTACACTTGGTGAAATCAAATCAGGATGCGACGGGATATGCCCGCGAACTATTGGAGGCGTTTAGCCCGGCTTCGTCAACAGTGCCTGTGCCGATCCAACTCCTGATCGAGCCGCTGAGTGTAAGAGAAATCGAAGTACTCAAGCTCATCGAGGCCGGATTGTCCAATCAGGAAATCGCATCCAGGTTATTTATATCGATAACCACTGTAAAGAAGCACATCAGCAACATCTACGCCAAGCTTGATGTGAAGACTCGTACCCAGGCGGTATCACGGGGTAAAGAGCTGGGCTTTTTTTAACAGATGATCATTCTATAGGCATACGGGAGAAAATGGCATGAATTACCCCGAGGTCGAGCAGGCGGTTGCTTTTTACAAACAAGGTTAAATCTCGACACAATCCATCCATAGCAATATTGAAGATTCATGCTCTTATACATACCAACGACTACATAAGCTGATCCAGGTTTGCCCTAACTTTGTACGAGATGCTGCACAGATCCTGCTAGAAATGCTCTAGATAACCATCCCAATAAATCCAAGATTCTGGTGAAGCATAGTTGCGAGCGGAAATTACCCCTCGCAACTATTTATTTTGGAAGGTTTGTCCGCTTCTTGGATGCGGGCTGCTAAACTAAAAGTGCTCTCGGGGATTTGATGTAGATCGGTAATATAACCTTCGAGCAGGTATGTATTTTAAGGTTTTCCAGAATGATGGATATTCTTGTCGATAAACCTTGATACTTATGGACCTACTTAAAATACTACCCCAATGGTACGTTGGTAGGATGTAGTTTTATGGAGAAACTGCTAGTATTTAATCAAATAAAGACTGGAGTAAATACTATGAAAAACCTCTCAAAACCAACTTCAAATAATGTCTTAAAAAACTACAACTTCCGGCTGCTCTGGATTGGCCAGGGTACTTCCCTTTTAGGCGATGAATTCTTCATGATCGCCTTGCCCTGGCTGGTGTTGAAGCTGACGGATGACCCGCTGGCACTTGGCACAATCCTGGCACTGATCGGCATTCCCCGGGCGATATTCATGCTGGTGGGAGGTGCTTTCGCCGACAAGTACTCGCCGCGGGTCATCATGCTGGTCTCTGATATTCTACGGCTGGCGCTCACCACCTTGCTGGCGGTGATGATCCTTACCGGCTATCTGCAATTATGGACGCTCTACCTATTGGCTTTATTATTTGGAACCATCAGTGGATTCTTTAGCCCGGCTTCCGGTGCGATGGTACCCATTCTGGTCAAACCGGAAGAGCTAACCATCAGCAATTCCATCTACCAGGGGACATCCTTTCTGACAAATTTCGTTGGCCCGGTACTGGCTGGAGGCCTGATCGCCATGTTTGCCCATTCAAAAACAGCTCAGATTGGCGCTGAAATGACTGGCATCGCGGCAGCTATCATGGTGGACGCATTTACCTTCGTCATCTCAGTGGCGACCCTCGTTTTGATGAAATGGCAGGGCATTGTAAAGCCACAGGCAAAGACCTCTGGCAATATCCTGGCTTCCATCAAGGAAGGGATCGCCTTTCTGTGGAGCGACAACGTGCTTCGCACCATACTCATCCTGATGGTGGCAGCTAATTTCCTGTTTGTTGGTCCGATACTGGTCGGCATTCCGGTATTAGCCGATACGCGCCTCTCGGGGGGAGCGGCAGCATACGGGACGGTTATAAGCGCTTTCGGCGGTGGTAACTTGCTGGGTATCTTGCTGACGAGCAGCCTGATCCAGGTGCTGCGTAAGCATTTGGGAGCCTTAATGGTCGCAGTAATCGCCTGCTTCGGTCTGGCTTTAGGATTGATGGGAATGGTTAGCTCGACGCTGGTCGCTTGCGTGATCCTGCTGATTGTCGGGGTGGGTAATGGCGTCTTGGAGATTACCGTGGTCACCTCTATCCAGCGCATGACGCCTAAGGCGATGCTTGGGCGAGTAATGAGCCTGATATTACTGGCTGGCGTGGGTCTCGTGCCCGTCTCGCAGGCGCTCTCCGGGGCGTTCATCAAGCTGAGCCTGACAGGCTTGTTCGTCGGGGCAGGGATATTAATGCTGGTCGTCGCGATCTGGCTGGCATTGCAGCCGGTGACACCCACGATCCACCGTATGCTCACCGCGGAAGCCTAGGTCTACCGGATATTTAAAAGTTATGACAGCGTTCGCTCGCGCAGATGAAATATAAAACTTTGTGGGCCTGGCGGGGTCACCTGCCGCTTGCCGGCGGATTCGAACCCTCGACATCTTCATATCTACGAAGCAGGACTGATGGTACCCTACCCGTTTGGCACGGATGAAACAGCCTATACCTATCGGTCATCCCTCCCAGCGACGGCAGCGTGCTCAGACCGACGCCATCGGAAAACGGTTGTATTCAGATGAGGACCTTATGATTGCCCAGCGGTTGAGCGATGTGGCCGAAGCGCGCGGACTGCCGATGGCCCAGGTGGCAATAGCCTGGATGCTCTCCAAACCGGGTATCACCGCCCCAATCATCGGCGCAACCAAGCCGCATAACCTGGACGATGCCGTCGCAGCCCTCTCTGTCCAGCTCGCCCCGGAAGAAATCCAGCAATTAGAAGAAGCCTATCAGCCGCATCCCATACTCGGTTATGCGTAATTTGTAAAACATGGCTGTGCTTGATTACGATCTTGTGCCGCAGCCATTTAAACAAATATTGTGGATAGAATTGAGCGAATGCGTATTTTCTAGAAAAAAACCGTAGTGAGAAATTATACGAAAAAAACCTGCTACTTCGCAGTTTTTTTATTAATAAGCTGACGGCTGCCAGCTACTAAGTGAGCGTCGAGCGGCTCGAACGCTCAGCCAATGGCTTAATAGAACGTTACCGAAAAAACGCTTCTCCCATCCAGTGTCCTGCCATTTTTGCCCCCATATCCTTGATTAAAGTTAAAGACCTGCCCAAAACCCGAAGGGCAGGTCCAATAATTTACAAATAAGGCGCCCTAGGTGTGCATTTCCTTCAGACTTCCAAATTCCTTGCGGGTTTTAACCAGGACTTTGGTGTAATATTTATTATAGGTGCAGCACCCAATCGGCTGCTGGCGGATGAGCAGCTCCAGACAGTTGTCACAGGTGGTGCAGTAGTTGATTTCCTTCTCACGGCCTTCGCGCAGCTTGAGCGGCAGCAGGGGGTCGGCTAACGACTGCCTGCCGAGGGCCACCATGTCGGTGTAACCTTTGGCGATGTTCTGGGCGCCATAAGCCAGCAGGGCGCTGTCTTTATGGCTCACCGCTGCCAGTTTGCTCCTGCCTTTGCCGAACACAGAATAGTTCGAGCCTATCACCACAGTTTCCTTCTTCAGGTTATCTCTGAAAATCTTGGCGAAATATTGGTGCAGGTAGGCGAAGTAGGGATGGTCCTTATCGGCCTGGGTAAGGCTTATGGTTATCGAGGGGCTGCCAGCAGACTGAATGAAATATTGCGCCCCGCGTTCCTCCAGGCCTTTAACCAGGTCGATCGGCTCGCTAAGATCGATCACCGGCGTATCAGGGCCGGCGGTGCCAAAACCACCGGGGAAGCCTTCCCACACGGAAATCTTTGAACCGATGAGGAAATTTTTATCCGGCACAGCCTTCTGGATGCGCTCGTACAGGTCGAAGGCGAACTGGCGCCGATTCTCCCATTTGCCACCGTATTTCCATTTGCGGGTGTTATAGGGCCTCAGGATTTGCGACCCCAGGTAGCCGTGGCAGAACTTCATGTCGATGCCATCTGCGCCAGAGTCATAGGTGATCTTGGCAGCCAGGACGAAATCATCCATGATCTTTTCGAACTCGTCTTCGGTGAAAACTTCGGCATCGAAGCCCGGCAGGGGCTTTACCGAGAGGCGTTTCGAAAATTCAGGGTTGCTCAGCTCGCCGGAGTGGGTCAGCTGGTAGATAAAGAGGGTCTTCGGGTTCACCTCGCGCAGGCGCCGGACGAACTTGGTCAGCGCAGGCTGATTCTGCGGCATAATAAACAGCTGGTTCAGGCGCCCACGGTTTTTATCGGTGATGGTGATCGCTTCCAGGCTGACCATGCCGGCTTCACCCCTGAACAGGTTCTCATAACGCGCATAGGTAAGATCGGACGGATTGCCCTCGGTGTCGGCATCAGTACACTCCATCGCCTGGCTGAAAAAACGGTTCTCGCACGTGCGTGTGCCGATCTTGATGGGTGATAGCAGGATCTCTCTTGGTTCCATTCGAAGTTACCTCCAGTAAATAATTGACTTTGTGATTTATAGCTTACACGAAATACCGGTAATCCTCACCAGTTTATAGTTTTTCGCAGAATTCGAGCGTTATTCCATTTGGATCAAGGAACAGCACCACCCTGGCTCCCAGATTGGGCAGGTCGCAGGTTGGAAGAGTGATCTCTACCCCTGCATCCCGGAGCAGCCTTTCATGTTCAGCAACATCCTGCACCTGGAAGGCGAGATGCCGGAGACCCACTATGCTCTCAAGCCTGGGAGAGGAAGGATTTTTGCCGTGATAGTCGAACAGCTCCAGTCGCGCGCCACCCGGGAGGTCAAAATAGGTGGTATCGAACTCGCCGCAGTTCACGGTCTGCAGCTGAGGCAGCCCCAGGATGCGCGAGTAGAAATCGATGGATTTACGGATGTCGGTTACGTTGATGGCAACGTGGTCGATCTGGCTAATCTTCAATGACTATCTCCATTCACCAAGCATGTTGCTGCAGCGGCGACCGTACTACATGACTTCCCGTTGACTGATATCTGGTGAGACGAACACCTTGAACAGGCTCGGGTCGCGACGCAGCTCGTGCAGCGCCCAATCCAGGTCTTCCAGCGGGACTTTCAACGAGAACAGGGGTTTGGGGTCGATGCGGCCGTTGGAAATGAGCGTCATCGCATCCGGCCAATCGGCGCCTACGCCAGCGCATGAGCCGGTGACTTTCTTCTCGCCCAGCACAAACTCAAATGGGCGTATCTTCATTGTTTCTTGCTCGCCGACAATCCCGAATGAAGATAGTTTTCCACCGCGCCGGAGCATGGCAAACGCCTGCTCATAAGTTTTCACCGTCCCAACGGCCTCGATGACATAATCGGCACCCCGACCCCCGGTAAGGCGCATAACCTCCGCCACTGGGTCAGCCACGTCATCGATGTGGATGGCATAATCGGCGCCCATCTCCTTGGCGATTTTCAAGCGCTTGCGATTATCGCCAAAGATGATCACCGGGGCGCAGGCACGCAGCACTGCCATGCGGGCGTGCAAGACGCCCAATCCGCAGCCGATGATAGCGACGCTGCTGCCAAGCCGGGCATCCATAGCTTTGGCAGCGTGGATCACGCAGGAGACGGGCTCGATGAAGGCACCTTCCTCGAAGCTCAGGTTCTCAGGTAGCTTGTGCACCTGGGCGGCAGGGGCTTTAACGTACTCAGCGAACGTGCCATCGGTGTGAATACCCAGCTGTGTAAAACTGTCGCACAGCAATTTTTCGCCACGCAGGCAGTAGAAGCAAGTACCGCAGCTCATGTTGATGTCTGCTGTCACCCGGTCACCTTCCTTCAAATCCCTGGCGTTATTGCCAAGTTTAGCGATCACACCCGAAAATTCGTGCCCGGGGATCATGGGCAGTTTATCGGCTGAATACCAGCCGTTATAAATACTCCAGTCGGTGCCGCAGATACCAGTGTACATCACCTTGATCAACACATCGTCGTCACCAATCTCGGGGACTGGCACTTCCTTGACCTTGATCTGACCCACTTTCTCGAAGACAGCAGCTTTCATTATATTTGCCATAGCTTTCACTCCTTGTCCAGTTATAAGGGCTTATTGGAATAAAATGTCGTTCCGGCCTTCATAGGGGTTTTCAATCATTAGAGGTTTCAAATACGCAATCGTTTTAGAGATGCCGTCATTGCGGCTCATGGTTACATCCTCGTGCTCGTACGACATCACGTAGTTGTAGCCAATCAGGGAAAGCTCAGTGATAACTTTCTTCCATGGCACCGAGCCCCAGCCTGGGATGCGGAAGCGGAAACCACGCCCAAGGCGCTGCCAGTCGCCCTGAGGGATGACGCCCGAACGGCGCACGTTATGGACCACCACTTCGCCATCCTTGGCATGCACGTGGAAGATACGCCCGGCAAGGGCATCGATGAAGTTCTCTACGTCGATACCGAGGTAGATGAGGTTGGCGGGGTCAAAGTTGAACCCAAATTCCTTGCGCCCGCCCATCAGTTCAACCGCGCGCAGGGCAGTTTCAATATTATATACAAGCTCATTGGGATGTGGTTCGTGGGCAAATTTTACCCCATATTCACCGAATTTATCCAGGATTTTCCCCCACCGTTCGACGAATTCGCCTTCCATGTCAGCCCAGCCCTTGGAGTAAGGCCAGGGGAAGAAGCGGCCGAAGTTCTCACAGCCGATGAAGCCGGTGACCACCGGCACTTCGAGCGCATTGGCAGCCTGGGCGGTCTTGATCATACGCTCAGTGCCAAACTTGATCTTCTCTTCCTTGCTGCCCTTGAAGATGGCGTCGGTATCTTTTCCATAGGGTCCGAGTACGATCTGACCTTCCGGGTGGTTGGCAAGGGCGGAAATGATCAGGCCATTCGATCGGACCAGCTTTTTCAGCTCTGCAGCTTTATTGCCTTTGACAATCTCCTCGATGTCCAGGTGCGGGTTATTGGCGAAGGCGGGCATTTCCACCGCCTGGTAGCCCAAACCCGAGGCTAGCTTGAAAACCTCTTCGATCTGCATATCTGAAAATGTGGCGGTAAACAAACCGATTTTCATGTGATTTTTCCTTTCGAGAAGTGATTTGGGTAGATTGCGATGATATTGAGATCAGACGGGAGATAGTTGTCGGTATTTTCTCCTCCAGGGTGAGATTTCTGGAATGATTTCGAGTCCTATAATTCAATTTCCTGTAATGCATCGCTGATTCTGGCCTGGTATTCAGCGGCACGCTCAAATACAGGCAGCAGTTTTTCATATTTACGGTTGTTCACCGCATCCGGCTCAACCACCTCAATGATTTTGTGGATGCCGTCAATTTTTTCGAAATTTGGCCACAACCCACAGCCCACCGCGGCGATGGCAGCCGCTCCTAGCGCAGCCGCGTCCTGGTCTATGTTGGTTTTGAGGATGCGGGTGTTGAACACGTCGGCGAAGATGCCTAGGTAGAAGCGGCTACGGGCGCCCCCACCCACGAACAAAATTTCATCTTCGAGATGGGTATATTTGCGTAGCAGGTCCAGGCGCAGACGCAGGTTCATGGCTATGCCCTCCATCGCCGCGCGGATGAGCTCAGGCTTACCGTGCTTGAGGTCCAGGCCGATGTATGCTCCACGCAGATTCACGCTGGCGTCCTGCGAGGTTCCCCCCGCCAGGCTGGGGTTGAACAGCAGCTTATTCGAGCCCACCGGCGCTTTTTCAGCCACCCGGTTCATCAAAGCATAAACGTCCTTGTCTCCGGCATCGGCTTCAGCCACCAGATCCGGGCAGATATTATCCTTAACCCAGGCGAAAGACGTCCCTGCGGAAAAAATGCTGACCGCCGAAGTGAAAAGCCCGGGTACCACGTGGGTGAAGACGTAAGGTTTGTACTGCCGGTCTAATACCGGCTGCCCGGATGAAACCGCGATCCACGCCGAGGAGCCCAAAGAGGTGTATACCCGCCCGTCCTGGATGTTGCGGGCGCCCAAAGCCATACACGAATTATCCACCCCCCCGCACACCACCTGCACCTGGTCACCCAACCCCATTTGGCGGGCGACCCCGGGATCTATCGTGCCGAGAATGTGCGTGGAGGGGACAATTTCCGGCCAGATATGCGCCGGGATGCCGCTGGCTTTAATAAACTTTGGGGAATATTTCCAACCCTTAAGGTCGTAGATCCCAGTACCGGAGGCATATGAATGATCTGTTGCATATTCTCCGGTGAGGCGGTAATTAATATAATCCTTGGTGCCCAGGATTTTATATACTTTCTTCCACATCTGCGGTTCGTGGCGTTGGTACCACATCACTTTGAAGACCGTATAGCAAGCAGCGGGGAAGCCGTTACCGGTGGTCAGGTACCATTCGTCCGGGTCAACCCTGGTAAAGAAATCGGCAGCTTCCTTTTGGGCGCGAATATCAGACCAGATAGGTGTTTCCTCCCGCAGCAAGCTGCCATCCTCGTCCACAGGTACGGCACCTAGGCTGTGACCAGAAATGCCGAGGCAAACAATATCATTCTTATCCACCCGGCTGGTCTCCAGCAGGGCGCGGGTGCTCTCCACCACCGCGTTCCACCAATCCAATGGTCGCTGCTCATGCCAACCCACCTGCGGATACTGGGTGGTATATGGGACGAAGGCACTCGCCAGGCTATTGCCGTCCGAATCGTACAGGACGGCCTTATTTCCGCCGGTGCCAAGGTCAAAGGAGATGATTTTCGGGTGCATCATATTCCAATACAGACTACACTAACGGTATCGTCACAGTTGAGCCCTGTGATAGGCACTGTTCCACGATTTGGATGCCGCTTTTCAAATTCACACCGAAGCGCCGTGCACCGGCAGCATACATTTCGAGCAGCGTGTCCAGGCTACGGATGCCGCCGGAAGCCTTGATTTGGATGCGATCACCTACCAGGGATTTAACCAGGCGCACGTCCTGGACAGTGGTACCCCGTTCCGCCCAGCCGGTGCCCGTTTTAATGAACGCCGCCCCGGCGCGCAGGCAGATTTCGCACGCTTGAGCAGTTTCTTCAGCAGTCAAGTCCATGATCTCGATGATCACCTTGACCGGCAGCGGATGGACAAATGCGACAACCGCCCGGACATCCTGCTCCACATCGGTTAATTCACCCGAGCGCAGCTTGCCGACGTTCATCACCATGTCGATCTCATCGCAGCCGGCAGCAACCAGCTCATTGGCCTGGGCGATTTTTAGCGTTGTGGAATCGGAGCCGGTGGGGAAACTCACGTTGCCCACCAGGTAGACGCCCGGTACACCTTGCAGCAGCTGTTTCGTGTATTGAACGAAGCACTGTAGAACCGAAACGTGGCCGAAACCATAACGGCGGGCTGCCCGCACCATGGCCTCGATATCCGTCTTCGAGGAAGTCGTCCGCACGCAAGAGAGGTCGATCATCCTGGCAACCTCTCCAGCGCTCAATTTCATCTCTGGCGCACTTTGCTTGTCGTTCAAAGCGTTTCCTCCAGGATATCCACGGCATCCAGGATGCATTTCCGGCAAGTGGTCTTGAACAACCCCAGTTCAACCACCTTGGCCCTTTCAACAGGGTCCATCAGGTTATGCCCGATCAATTCGCGGCAGTAGATCGATCCATTTCTCTGTTTGAATTTCGCCGCCACGTCAGCCACCAGGCGATATGTGGTCTCGGTCTCGCTGCCATAGCGGGTGCCGTCGGTGCTTTCGTTGCCGTACTTCAGCCCAAGGACCATGAATGCACCGGTTAGAGCGCCGCAGACCTCACACATGCGCCCCATCCCTGAGCCAAACCCGGTTGCCAGCCTCAATGCTAACCGTTCGTCCAGCCCAAAATCGCAGGCAAAAGATGCCAGCACTGCCTGGGCGCATCCGTACCCTTGCTGATGGTACTGTACGGCCCGATCTTGCTTATTCAAAATATGCTCCACTTCATTTCCCTCTGACTGTTGATGCAGCCAGATTCATTTGATCGAACAGGTCGGGTGTCAGGTCAAAATGCAGCACCTGGGCGACGACCTGCGTCCAACCATGCACAAAATACAGCCAACCATCCTCCACTCTCACCTGGCGGCTCTCAACCTGCGCCATGGACTGGTGAAGAAAATCCAATTCGCCACGGTAGTTGAATTCCCAGGCGAGGCTGTGCAGGGGGAATTTACCCTGCCAGCTGACCGGTGAACCGGGGGTATCCTTGCCCATCCCGGTGGCGTTAATGATGATGCTGTAGGGAGGGAAGGTTTCCATGATCATGTCATTGACCAGAGGGTCGGAGTTGCAGATGGTATCAATCTCAATGTCGGTGGATAAGCCTCCCACCATTTCCCTGGCATGGTCCAAACGTCCTTGAGAGCGGTTCACAAATGTAAAATTCTTGGGTCGATCGCCTTTATTTTTTTTATTGATCAGGTGCAGCAAAGTGGCCACACCCGACCCACCTGCCCCAAAACACAACACATTGCCTTGCGTTTTGGCAAAATAGCCCGGCTCGATGATCGCATCCAGGCTGGCGCCTGAGGTGAGTGGGTCTTTAGCGTGCCCTTCCAGCCTGCCATCCAGCTTAGAAATTGATGAAACTTCCCCGGTGATCACGGAGTAGGGATCGAGATAGTTGAACATGTCCCGGGCCGCAGTGAGCAGGTCGATCTTGTGTGTGGTCACCAGCGCTCCCAGCGAATTGGGATCATACTTGATCTGGGCAACCGCGCCGCGGTAGACTTCGGGGTCAGCGTGGATTTTGCAATCCACTCCTTCCAGGACGACATCCTCGCGGCCCAATATTTTCATCCAAAGGGGAAAAACCTTCATAATCGATGACTTGGTGGTGGTCACACCGATAAAATAGAACGTGGGAACAGTTTTTTTCACAATCGGATAGTCTTGATTGGTCATTAATGATTCCTTGTTGTGCAGCACTAACCCCTGGCGATTTTTACGACCTGAACAAACTCTGCGGCTCGCTTTGAAATTTCATCAAATTTGCCTTCCTTGGCCAGCTGAGGCGGGCACAGCTCGCTGCCGGCACCTACCGCTACAACCCCGGCGGCGAACCATTCAGCGGCGTTGCCGGCGCTCACACCACCGGTGGGCATCATGGGGATGTAGGGGAAGGGTGCTTTGAGGGCTTTGATATATGCCGGCCCACCCAGTGAGCCCGGGAACACCTTGACTACATCCACACCCATGCTGTACGCCTGGAAGACCTCAGTGGGGGTCAGCGCGCCTGCCATGCATAATAACCCGCTTCCGACCATCGCTTTAACCAGCGCAGGCTCACAGATGGGGCTGACCAGGAAGCTTGCCCCTGCCAGCTTGCCAGATAATACCTGTTCGGGTTTCGTGAGGGTGCCCATCCCCAGTACAATCCTGTCGCCATATTTGCCGGAAAGCTCGAGCACCACTTCCTCTGCATTGGGCGTGCTGTAGGTTATTTCGATACCTGAGACCCCTCCGGCAACCAATGCATCCACCATTTTGATGGTCAATTCCGCTGATGGGCCTCGGATCACAGCCAACAGACCCAGCTGCTTCACTTTTTCCAAAACTTCGACCTTATTCATCACTCCTCCAGAATTTCATTAATAAAAGATACCTATGCAACTCTATATTTTGGTTCTTCGCTTTTCAATACCGCCAGGCAATCACGCATGGCAAACCAACCCATATTGCTGGTAGCCCCATCGGTCTGCGCACCCAGGTGCGGCGTGGCGATCACCTGCGACAGGCTGAGTAAGGGGTTGTGTGGGTCGGGGGGTTCTTGTGTGAACGCATCCAGCCCGGCGCCCCTAAGATGACCATTCTGTAAAGCTTCCAATAACGCACTCTCATCCACAACTTCGCCGCGTGAGGTGTTCACCAGGAATGAACCCGGCTTCATCTGGCCCAAAAAGGTTGCATTGACCAGGCCGCGCGTTTCAGGAAGCAAGGGCAGGTGCAAGGAGATAAAGTCGGATCGCCGGATCACATCTTCCATGCTGGTGAGCTCGACGTGATGGTCGCTGGCAAAAGCCGCATCGGCGTATGGATCAAAAGCTAAAATCGTGCAGTCGAAACCCGCCAGGCGCCGGGTAAGCTGTTTGCCGATCGCACCGAGGCCCAGGATGCCGATAGTTTTGCCTTCTATGCTAATGCCAGCGTATCGTGGCCATTTTCCCTGGTGCACCGCCTCCACAGCCTCTGGGATCTGCCGCGCTAGCGCCAGGATCAGACCCAGCGCAAGCTCGGCCACTGAAACAGAGTTGGCTCCGGGTGTGTTGGTTACGATGATGCCCCTGCCGCGCGCTGCATCCATATCCACGTTGTCAATCCCCACCCCGTAGCGTGAAATCACTTTAAGCCGGTCGGCAGCTCTTAGCGCATTGGCATCAATGCCATCCAACCCGGCGATGTAGCCGTCGATCCCTGGCAAGAGACGCTCAACCTCCGCAGAGGCCAGCGGCTTTCCGGTGGGGTTGTAGATCACCTCACCTACAAGCGCCTCCAGCTCAGTCTTAAGGCGGGGGTCATTTTTGCCATATGACGTGGGAGTGACCAGCAGTCGGCATTCTTTAAGGTTCATGCGTCCTCCATGTCACTGGCAGCGCGGGTTATCCACGATTTCTGGGCCATCCACACCATCAATCACTAATTTCCGAAAGCCTTGGCGCTCGATAGTGCCGTAATCATGGCCGGCGTTGCCGGGGTAGGCAAAGAAAGTCACCAGATCCTCCTGGCGCGAAGTGCACACCGATCGGTGTGCCCAGCGCGGCGGCACGTACAGCACTTTGCCCGGGGAAAGCGCTTCAACCGCTGTTTCACCCTCGGGTGTCTCCATCACCATGAATCCTTCTCCACGCAGGCAATAATAGACTTCAGCCGTATCCAGGATAGAATGGAAGTGCCCCTTGGTCATGAAGAATTCGTTGCCCACCTTCCCCGGATGGACAATTGAGACACCCATCAACAATTCGCCCTCCACCTCGGGTCTTTTGATCTCATAGACTTCATATATCAATTTATCTTCTTCGGAGAGCATCTTGGTGTAAATTTGCTGGTCCAGGAATTGGCCACTCAGCGCCGAAAGTCGCCTCTCGATGTGGTTATCCACCTTCGAGGGGATCACCTCGGGCATGGGCAGTGTGAACGCAAACGGTAGATCAACCATCTCATTCTCCTGACGTTAATTAAATTATCCCTGCAAGTCGACGGGTGATATTCCCGCCCAACATTTGTGCGCGATCGACTTCCGGGATTCCTTTATGGATTAGTTTTTCCTGGATCTCACCGGGCAAGCTGGCTAACCCAGGGCCGCCGCCGATATGGCGGTAAAGCGCGGTTTCCGCCATATCGGTTGCCAGCGCGACCCGGTTGGATAGCCCGGCGCTGACCATTTGCTCTATCAACGGCCAGAGGCACGATTCAGGATTGTACTTGGGCCGATAAAAAGTGTCATACTCCAGCAACGCGCCCATTCCAGCAAGCGCTATATGTAAACTCAAATCCGGCCGCTTATCCATGTGACACAACACCAGCTGATGGGGAGACACACTATGATTTGCAAAATAGACGCAAGCTTTCTCGGCCAGGGCACCCTTTTCGGTGTGGATTTCAACCAGTGCTCCGGTTCTACTCGCTGCTGAAGCTGCACCTTCCAGGGCAGCTAGAGGGCAGTCAGCCCAGGCAGCTTCGAGGGCGATTTTGATAAACCCAGCCCTGACTGGTGAGGGCGAGTCGAGGGTCTCAGCCAGCCCTTGCTCCATTTCTGAGCACAGGCTTTCACACACCTTGCGGGCGGTTGCCGACCAGAACCAGTATTCCGGTGGGTAATATTTCTTAAGGTGGAAACCAGTGCAGGCGATAATATTTACCCGGCCAGCCCTGGATAACTCCAGCAGCCTATTTCCATCCCGCCCGCAACCGCCCGGCTGGCAATCCACCAGGCTTTCACCTCCCCTGGATCGGTATTCGACTAGCTCCTGCAGGATCAGGTCATATTGATCCAAAGCCGGTACGGCCTCACTCACCCCAGGCAGGGGTGCAATCCACACATGATTATGGGCGTCTGTAATCCCCAACTGCTCGTGAGGGACGGGCCCTTGAACGGTCATTACCTGCCGCAGTGGGTTGGGAGACAAGGAGACTGACATGGGCATTAGGGTTCCAAAACAATTTTTAATGACTTGCCATCTTCGGCAGCAGCAAAGGCATTCACAGCTTCAGACAATGGAAAGCGCTTGCTGACGATATCGGCCAGGTCGACCAGCCCGGAATTGACGATCTGCGCTGCCTGCCAGCAGTCAGCCGTGCTGCAGGCGGTGGTGGCTGTGACCACGAGCTCCTTGTAATGCACCAGGTTGGAATTGAAGCTGATCGTGGGCCGGTCTTTGGGAAGACCACCAAAATAATTGATTCTGCCGCCAATGGCCGCGAGTTCGAGGGCTACTTCCTGGGCGGCAGCAATAGGCGCGGCGACGATGATCACATCGGCTCCCCGCCCCAAACTTTCCTCATTCACTGTTGATTGCAGCTCGCCTGAGGTAGGGTCGACCACCCTATCAGCACCCATGCTTTTTGCCTGGACGGCCCTTTCGGGGATAGGCTCACTCACAATAATGCGTCCTGCGCCACGCGCCCGGGCGAGTTTGACATGCATTACGCCGATCGGACCAGCGCCCATGACCAACACGACTTCTCCGGGGTTCATGTGCAAGGTGTTCTGTCCCCTTAGCACGCAGGCGAACGGTTCCATGAGGGCTGCCACGGCCGGGTCTATGCTGTCACCGATCGGGATCACGTTGCCCTGCTGGACTGAGTTGGCCGGGATGCGCACGTATTCGGCAAAACCGCCATCCGAGGTCACGCCAATGGCGTCATAATTCGTGCACAGGTTGTTGTTGCCGCGAACGCACTGCCAGCAATGACCGCAGCCGGTATTGGGAGCGCAAAACACACGCTGTCCAATGGAATAGTTTTCGACCTCTGCACCTACCTCGGCAATCGTCCCCACCACTTCGTGACCGGGGATGCGCACGGTACCGGGCGGGAACATGCGGTGCGTCCCGTGAAGGATGCGCAGATCCGTCCCGCAAATACTGGCGCTGAGAACCTTGACCAGGACCTCACCTTTCCCGATCACCGGGACTGGCACATCTTCAACCCGCAAGTCGTTCGGACCGTGATATACAGCTGCCAGCATATTTCCTCGCTCCCTCCGAATTTCAGTCATCGATAATTTCTCTGAGATAGACGGGACGCTGTTCTAAAAAGGATTTTGTCCCCGCCAAGACACCCGCAACCGCCCAGCGACCATCAATCCCGCCCGCGCGGGGAGGGATATCTTCCTGGATGCAGGTGACAAAGTGCTCCAGCTCGTTGATATAGGCCCATTTAAAGCGCTCGGGCCACGTTCTGAATATCGGGGTGATCAAACCCTGGTCACGGTCGGTGCAGACCACCAGCGATTGGCCTTTAAGCTCGCTGATCTGCAGGATGCCCTTTTCACCGACAATCTCGACCCGAGCATCATAGCCATAGCCGCACGGGCAGACGCCGGAAATCATCCCCAGACCGCCGTTCTTAAACTTAACATTGACCAGTGCGTTATCATAGAAATTGGGAGTGTCCACATTGTTGGCCAGGCCTTTGAAATTAGCCACCTCAGTGTATACACGTTCGAGGTTCGACCCCATTAACCAGCGCAGGGTATCCCAATCGTGGCTGTTGACCTCTGCCAGCATGCCGTTCGAGGTCTTCAAATCACGTGCCCAAGGGGGTGGTAAGCCCGGTCCGTGGGTGTTAGTCTTGATCATCATCGGCTGGCCAATTTCGCCTGCCTGGATGCGCTGCGCCGCGGCGACGAACTCTGGGTCGAAACGGCGCATGAATCCCAGCTGCAGCGATACTGAATTGAGCTCAACCACCTTCAGGATGGCATCGCACTCGGCAATGGATAAGGCCATCGGCTTTTCGAGGAAGACATGTTTCTTGTGTTCTGCTGCCAGCGTCGTGATCGGCAGGTGGGTGGGGGTGGGGGTAGTGATGACCACGGCGTCAAATGATACTTTATCAATTGCTTCTTGAAGGGAAGCAAATTGGTTCTCAATCCCAAATTCAAGCGCAGTTTCCTGGCGCACTTGATCCATCGTTTCCACCAGAGCGACGATTTGCCCGCCGGGGACGTAGCGGGTGATTGCCCGGGAGTGGTTTTTCCCCACCCTGCCACCGCCAACCATGCATATACGGATTGGTTTTTTCATCAATAATTCCTCAATACACTTATGAATAAAGCCATAAATTTCTTGTTTACGACCGGTAATACTGGTTCAGGGTTTCTTCCAGCTGGATATATTTCTCGATTATAGGTGTATAGATAACGTGATTTTCACTGGATGGATAGAATGGCGTGCCATTCAAAATTGCCGACTGCCTGGCGTGGTCAGCGAGGTTATCGATCAATCCAGCGGCCTTCCCGGCGATCATGGCAGCACCCCAGGCACCGAACTCGTTGCCTTTCAGCCGCTGGTAAGGGACGTTGAGGATATCGGCTTTGATCTGGTTCCAGATATCGCTACGCGCCCCTCCTCCAACCACACGTGCTTCCAGGAGCACCAGCTCCGGCAGCGATTGGCGCAGGATTTTTAGATAATAAGCGTATTCATAGGCGATACTTTCCAGGATGGCGCGAGTGAAATGTGCTTGGGTGTGAGACCAGGATACACCCATCCAAGCACCCCGCATCGCCGGGCTGGATGGGCAGATGCGGCCTCCCAGGTGGGGTGAGAAGAACAACCCATCTGAGCCGGGTGCCACAGAGGCTGCCAGTGAGATCATCTGTGGGTACAGGTCTTCATCGGCGAGCGATAAATTCTCCCCGTGGGAGCAGTTGAAGAATTGGTCGCGGAACCAGCGCAGGGCGATACCACCACCTCCAATATAGGCCAGAGGGTTCCACAGCCCAGGGATGACGGAGCGCATGGTGATCAATGCCCGGTTATGCGTATCTGCCACAAATTTGCTTGTGCACCCCGCCAGGACGGCGGCTGTGCCGGCCACGTCGAAAAGCATTCCAGGGTTCACAATGCCAGCTCCCAAGGCATTGGCAGCGGTATCACCGGCTCCAGCAGCAATGAGTGTGCCGGGCGCCAGACCGAACTCGTGGGCAGGGGCATCCTGCGCCTCGCCGATCAAGTCACTAGGGTCGACGATCCTGGGGAGCTTCGCCTGGTCCAACCCGAAGCGGCTGCACAGCTCATCTGACCATGTGCCCCGCTGGGCATCCGAAAAGCCTGAAAAATGGATATAGCTATGGTCGATGAAGGCCTGGTCAGATCGCAAACCCGCCAGCCGTCCGGCCACATAGGCACTAGGCATGACGAATTTTGCTGTCTGGGTATAAATATCAGGCTGTTCGTGCTTCCACCACAGCATCTTGGGACCGTGATCACAGGTTGGAGGGCAGCCTGTGAGCTGGGTGATGCGGTCGCCGGCTTCTGCATCCATCTGCTCAATGTAGGGCTGGCAGCGCATATCCAGCCAGGAGTCAAATCGGGCGACGGGTTTATAATCTTCGCCGATCTGCCCCACGCCGGCCATCTGTGAATCGAAGGCAATAGCGGCAATCTCTTTAGGATCGACACCACTGGAGGCAATGCAGCGCCGGATGGTTTGAGCGGCAGAGGTGTAGAAATCATCATTCTCCTGCTCGACCACCCCCGGTTTGGGGTAGTAGATGGGCACTTCGACCGAGGCATCGGAGATCAGCTTGCCGTCAACCTGGTAAAGGGCAGCCTTAGTCCCACTGGTTCCAAGATCGACGCCCATCAGGTATTTCTTCTGCATTCTCATCTCCACAAATTACTACTGCTGAACCGGGAATATGACACCGGACCGGCTATTTAGCCGCTCCATTCGTTGAGCGTAACCTGGCACCCGATGGTTCGCCGGTTTTGGAGTTCGTCTCTCGCACCCTCACCAGCTCGACTTCGAAGCGCGAGCGGTCGCCGCGGTGGAGAGCATGGTAGTACTCGATCGGCTGACCATCCTCGGAATAGCTGACGCTGTCGAGCATCAACAGCGGAGCCCCGCGTTCAATACCCAACTGCTCGGCTTCATGCTCGTTCGCCTGCACAGCCTCGATGAAGCGATGTCCCTTGGTAATATAAATCCCGTATTCCTTCTCCAGGAAGGCGTACAGCGATTGATTAGAAAGATCGGCAGTGGCGAGGGTCGGGCAAAGTTTATACGGAATGTAGGTGGTGACCAATTGGATGGGTTCATCATTGATAAAGCGTAAGCGCTGGATATCGAGCACTTTTTCGCCCGGTTCAATATTCAGGAAACGCGCCACCTTTTCATTCGAAGGCGTGACCTCCTGGTGAAGCACCTGCGAGCCCGGCTTGAGGCCGCGTTCAACCATATCCTGGTAAAAGCCGGTCAGTTTTTGCACCAGGCCTTCGCTGATTTTGGGCAGGGAGATGAAGGTGCCTTTCCCTTTTTGACGGGTAATTACCCCTTCATATTCCAGCTCACGCAGCGCCTGCCGGACGACGGTCCGGCTGACCTGGTAGCGTTCACACAGGTCCTGCTCGCCGGGTATCTGGTCACCGGGGCGCCATTCGGACTGCTGCACTTTTTCTCGCAAGATGTCCATTAATTGTATATAGTATGGGATATGACTGTCAAAATTGATAGCATCTTTCATAATACCCATCCCCAAGATTTAAATTGTATTGTTGTAATCCTGTTATTACAACTTATTATAGAAATAAATGCCCATCCTGTCAATAGAATGAACCGGCATATCAGCCTTGTGGAAGTGTTGGTAGACAGGCATTATAATAATTTATCCGCCAATATCTTGAATTTAGGGCACATAATCGTTATAATAATGTTATCCTGTAATGACATGTGTCGATTAATTGCCATCCAATTGAATAATTCGAACTCACTTATTTGTTGAACCCCGACAAGTCAGCAATATTGGATTTAACCTAAAATAATAATAGAGGAGGCATATACAATGAAAGTCGGAATCGATAGTTACTGCTACCACCGTTTTTTTGGAGAAGTCTACCCAGACCAAAAACCGCCCGCCAAAAATATGTCCATGCAGGACTTTCTGACCCGTGCCAGGGAACACGGCGCAGAGGGGGTGTCGCTTGAATCGTGCTTCTTCCCCCCAAATAGTGACAAGGCCTGGTTCAAAGACCTGAAAGCGCAGCTCGACGACTACAAGTTTGAGCGTGTTTACGCCTGGGGTCACCCGGATGGCCTCGAGCGCGGCCAAAATTGGACCGCCTATAATGAGATGGTGACGGGCATCCCCAATGCGGTGCTGATCGGCGCAGATGTGATGCGCGTTGTAGGAAGCAGCCTGATGTTCCGCCACGAACCGCATGGACCCCAGGTTGAAGCCTTGGCGAAGATGTTTAAAGAGGCTGTGAAGGTTGCCAAGGACCATGGAGTGAAGCTGGCGGTGGAAAACCACATTGATTTCACCTCAGCTGAGATCCTGCAACTTCTGGAGATGGTCGATTCGGAATACTTCGGATTGAACTTTGACACCGGCAACTTCCTCAGGCTGCTGGATGACCCGGTAAAGGGCATGGAATATCTGGCACCATACGTCCTGGCGACCCACGTCAAGGATCTGATGCCGGATAAAAATGCCCGACCGACCGATTGGCACTTCTTCGCCGGCGTACCCGTGGGTATGGGTTTGATCAATAACCAGGCTCTGGCAGAGATGCTGCACAAAGCCAACTTCAAGGGTTTCCTGGCAGTGGAGATCGACCACCCGCACACGGAATGGACCGGGCGGGAGGACGAAGCAGTAGGTTTGAGCGTCAAGGAATTAAAGCGCATTGCTGCGTCTTTGCACTAGACCCAGCCAGCCATGGAAACAGGACATAGCAAGGTAACCGGGATTAAATAAAGGAGAAAATGCCTTGAAGACACAAAATGTTGCAATTATCGGAACCGGCTTTATGGGTAAAGCCCACAGCAATGCCTGGCGTCAGGCACCCAAGTTTTTCCAGCTGGGGATAAAGCCCGTGATGAAGGTGGCTTGTGACACAGAAGTGGACTGTACCACCACTTTCGCCAGCCTATGGGGTTGGGAGAACATTGAGACGGATTGGCGTAAGGTGGTTGAGCGCAAGGATGTCGATATTGTTGATATCTGTACGCCCACTTGGCTGCACCAGGAAATCGCCCTCGCCGCCGCGCAGTACGGGAAGCATATCTTTTGCGAAAAACCCATCACCCTGTCGTATGCGGGCGCCAAGGAAATGTATGAAGCAGCTGAGAAAGCCAACGTGGTGCATTACTTAAACCACAACTATCGCCGGGCGCCGGCGGTTGCATTCGCCAGGCAGCTGATTGACGAGGGCAAGATCGGCACGATCTATCACTGGCGTGGGACCTACCTGCAGGATTGGATCACCGACCCCAAATTCCCCCTCACCTGGCATTTACAGAAGAAATTTGCCGGTGCAGGCCCGCATTATGACCTGAATTCCCACAGCGTTGACCTGGGTCGCTACCTGGTTGGTGATATCCTGGCTGTGACGGCGATGATGAAGACCTTCATCACCGAGCGACCCCTGCCCGGCATCGGTGCAGGTACATTCAAGGCCGGCACGGGGGCGACGGATATGGCGAAAGTCACGGTGGACGATGCCGCTTTCATGCTGGCGGAATTTGAAAATGGTGCGCTTGGATCATTCGAAGCTAGCCGGTTCGCCAATGGGCGCAAGAATTACAATTACTTTGAGATCTACGGCAGCAAGGGCAGCTTGATATTCAACCTCGAACGTATGAACGAGCTTCAATACCTTGACCTGTCAGATCCTGCCGATGAGCAGGGGTTCAGGACGATCCTGGTGACCAATTCTACCCACCCGTACGTCGCCGCTTGGTGGCCGCCCGGGCACATCATTGGCTACGAGCACGAGTTCTCCCATGCGATCGTCGATTTCCTCACCGCCATCGAAAAAGGCACCAAGATTGCGCCCAACTTCTATGATGGCATGAAAGTCATGCAGGTGTTGGAAGCAGCGATCAAATCAGCTGAAACGGGTAAAAAAGTTTCTGTTGCCGAAATCAAGTAAATGATAGTTAGTTATCATATTAATAGGTAAGAATTCGAAAGGAGGGACAGGTTGTATCAGCACCCTGTTCCTCCTTTGCATAACCAGATGCATAGGAATCACTAGAATTTGCGAGATTAGGAGACCGAAATGAAAGCGAAACTTGTTCCGATTTACTTTAAATCAGCCGACAATCCGGCATTCTCGACCCAGCTGCAAAAACTGCGTGAGCTGCTGAGCGATGATGCAGAATTATTGGCGCCTGTGCTTCTGGGGGCGGAACTTCCGGACACCGACGGGGTGATCTTCCCCGAAATGCTGGGCGCCGCATTCGGCGAGCTTGCTAAGTTCAAGAAATTACCCCAGCCGCTGCTGATCGTGACGTCTGAATTTGGCACCGTCTCGATGTGGGACTGGGAGATCAACAGCTTCCTGAGCTCAAACGGGGTCAAAGTGATCGGTCCGACCAACCTTGAGAAAACCAGGCAGGCATGCCGGGCATTTGCCTTGAAGCGGCAACTGAAGCATTCGAAATTACTGGCCTACCAGGATAACCCTGCCAGCGGGACAGGTAAACAAGATCCAATCTTCAAACGATTTTACTGGTGGGAACAAGAGTGCATTGATGCCATTGAGAAAAAATATGGGGTCAGCGTGGTCAAAAAGAGCTTCAGGCTATTGGGCCAGGAAGCCAGCGCCATCCCTGACGAAGCCGCCCAGAAGGTATGGAAGCAGCGGAAAGCCAACACCCCCACCGAGAATTTGACCAACCAGGCAATCCTCAGCGCAGTGAAGGTCTATATGGCTGTGAAGCGAGACCTGGATGCAGACTCAGATATCATTGCCGCCGGTATCAACTGCCTAAACGAATCGATGTTCTCCGATACCACCCCCTGCTTGGCGTGGAATTTATTGTATGAAGATAAACGCCTGGTGTGGGGCTGTGAGGCAGACTTGGTCTCGATGATGACCAAGATCCTGATCGGCAAGACTATCGGCGTGCCATTTATGATGACCAACTTATACCCCTTCCAGATGGGAAATGCTGCATTGAAGCACGAGCATATCCCTTACTTCCCCGAAGTTGAAGGCGCACCGGAAAACTACATCCTGGCAGCCCACTGTGGATATTTTGGGGTGGTGCCGCAAGCTTTTTCAACAAAATGGACGTTGAAGAAGAAAGTTTTGGCGATCGTCGATGACAATGCCAATGCGATAGACGGCCGCTTCGCGGAAGGTGATATCACCCTGGTCAAACTGATGCCGCCCTTCGACCGCTGGTCAATCGTCGAGGGTGATCTCCCCAAATATGCCCAATTCGAAAACTCGGACTGTTTGAATGGTGCAGTCATCCGCGTACCCAACGGCAAAAAGCTGGTGAATGACCTGGTCTCACACCATTACATCATCACCACCGGGCATAACCTGAACGAGCTGGAAATGGTGTCGAAGGTGTTCGATTTGGAGTGCGTCACGCTCTGAGCGAGGCAAAACCCGAAAGCGCTGAGCCAGGCGTGTTCGACGCAGGTTGTTGATCACAAAGGTAAACTAATAACCGAATATGTTATAAGTAGCTCTTATTTGAATAAAAGATATTGACAACCTGCCACAAACAGCTATAATGATATGTAATCCTGTAATTAACAGTTCAATATGCGGATATTCTCCAGGGCATTAAATTAGTTTTTAAGCACGTTTTTGATTGGTTACCAGATCAGGTGATGGCGAGATTACGTCGTTTGAGCCTTTTAGCATCGCCTGACCCTAAGAAACCTTCTTTAGTGATGAAACGAGCCAAACTGTAAATGGGATTAGCACGTGAAGTGCTGCAGAAGAAATATCGGGCAATGACCTCATTGGACAAGCCGGTGAGGCAGTTTCAGGTTGGCACTCTGCCCAACCAATACTGCATTTCCACTTCCGAAAAAGTACTGGTCGACCTGATCCGCAAGTTTGGGGAGTTCTCGAAGTCGGACCTGGTTGCCTTCACCGAGTATTCCCGCACCAAGATAACCAGTTGTATCGACTCACTGCTCGAAAAAAATATTATCGTGGCTAACACGATCACCGCGTACACTGGTGGCCGGCGATCCAAAAAATTCAGCCTCAATGGGAATTTTGGCCTGGTAGCAGGCATAGATATCGGTGCAACCAGCATCGACCTGGCGATCGCAGATTTTTCGGGCAAGCTGCTGGTTCGTTATTCCGAGCCGGCCTCGGTCAAGGATGGACCAATCAGGATTTTGGGCCGCGTATGCTCCCTGCTTGAAAATCTGATCCAGGAGGGCGGCTTAAGCTTAAAAAAGCTCAACGGCATCGGGATTGGTGTGCCTGGTCCGGTGGATTTCTCCGTTGGTAATCTGGTATCACCACCAATCATGCCTGGGTGGGACCGCTACCCGATCATCCAGACCGTCCAGCAGTGGTTCCCTTCCTCGAATGTAGTGGTTGATAATGACGTCAACGTCATGGCATTGGGCGAAATTTATCAGGGTGCCGGGAAGGGCATGGATAACCTGATCTTCGTCAAGATTGGAACGGGCATCGGGGCGGGAATTATCTGTGAGGGAAAAATTTACCGCGGTTCGAGCGGGTGCGCCGGGGATATCGGGCACATCGGCGTGGATAAAAACGGTCCATTGTGCCATTGCGGCAACAAGGGCTGCCTGGAAGCGGTTGCTGCCGGGCCGGCGATCGCTGGGCGCTCGTTAGCCGCTGCCCAGGCAGGAAAAAGCCCCATCCTGATGAAATATTACGAAAATAATGGAAATGTCCTGCGCGCCGAGGATGTGGGCAATGCCTCACGTGAGGGTGATGCGCTGGCGATTGAGGTGATCCGTGAAAGCGGACAATTTGTGGGTGACGTGCTGGCCGGATTGGTAAATTTTTACAACCCCGGCATGATCGTGATTGGCGGAGGGGTGAGCAACCTGGGCGACCTGCTGCTGTCATCTATCCGGCAAACGGTTTTACGCCGTTCAACGCCGCTCGCTACGCGTGACCTGTTGATCGTATTTTCGGAGATTGGCAAGGATGCCGGTGTGATCGGCGCGATCAACCTTGCCATGGATAATATCTTCACCCTGTTGACCAACCGGGTTGAGGTGGAAGCGGGTTGAGGTGCATGTGATGAAATTTGGTGTCAATTCATTCGTTTGGGTGTCACCTTCCACAACGGAAGCCGTGACCGCATTGGCACCCAAAGTAAAATCCATGGGATTTGATATCCTTGAAATCGCATGTGAAAACCCCGATCTACTTGATATCTCGAGCATCAAGGATGCGCTATCTGCTAACCAGCTTTCCGCCATTGTGTGCGGCGTATTCGGACCTGACCGTAATATTTCCAGCGCTGACCAGTTAATCCGCACAAACGCCCGCAAATATGTCCTGTGGCTGATTGATGCAGCCGACCAATTAGGCTCTCCAGTGGTATGCGGCCCGATGTACTCGGCAGTGGGTAAAGCCCATCTTGAAGATAGCGCCGCAAGAGAGAAAGAATGGGCATTGGCAGTATCCGAGCTCGGCGAGATGGCCGATGTGGCCGCCGGTAAAGGCATCCGGCTAGCTTTCGAGCCGCTTAACCGCTTCGAAACCGACATGATCAATATAGTATCTCAAGGATTGGCGTTTATCGAGGATGTTGGGCGGGCGAATCTTGGTTTCCACCTGGATACGTTCCACATGCACCTGGAAGAAAAAAGCAGCGCGGAGGCGATCCGCCTGGCAGGTAAAAAAATATTTCACTTCCATGCCTGTGAAAACGACCGTGGGATCCCAGGCACCGGCCAGGTACGCTGGCAGGAGATTGCACCTGCATTAAAGAGCGTCAATTATCCTGGCCCGGTCGTGATTGAGTCCTTCACCCCACAGGTAAAAGAGATTGCCCGGGCGGTTTGCATCTGGCGCGAGATTGCACCCAGCCAGGATGCCATTGCCCAACAGGGTCTGAAATTCTTGCATGGATTGTTTGCATGACCACTGGTCATCATCGACGAGGTTATAGATATGGAAAATGAAACACAAGAGATTGCTCAACAATCGCCGGAAATGACTGAACAGCCCATGGTGGAAGTACAGCACATTTCCAAGCGTTTCCCAGGTGTGATTGCGCTTGATGATGTGTCGATGCAATTCTTTCCCGGTGAGACGCATGCCGTCGTCGGGGAGAATGGCGCGGGGAAGTCTACACTGATGAAAATCCTATCGGGGGCGTACACCCCCGATTCAGGCACGATTTATTTAAGCAGCGAAAAAGTCTCCTTCTCCCACCCGCGCGAAGCCCAGGAAAAAGGCGTCAGCATCATCTACCAGGAGTTCAACCTGCTGCCTGAACGCACCGTGGCGCACAATATTTTCCTGGGTCGCGAACCATCGAACATGGGAGCTCTCGAAATCCGGAAGATGAATAAACAAGCAGTAGAGGTATTGAAGGAGCTGGGGGTGGAAGAAATGATCTCGCCGACTGCCCTCGTTAGCAGCCTTTCTGTTGCCGAGCAGCAGCTGGTAGAAATCGCCAAGGCCATCTCTTTCAAAGCCAAGGTGCTGATCATGGATGAGCCCACTGCTGCGCTTACCTACACTGAAGTCAATATGCTAAACAACCTGGTCAGTCGGTTGAAGCAAAAGGGGATGTCAGTTATTTTTATTTCCCACCGGCTGAGGGAAGTTTTTGATATCTCCGAAAAGATCACGGTATTGAAAGATGGGAAGTTCATCAAAACCGTCAGTAAGCAGGACGTCACCCCTGAAGAAGTGGTTTTCCTGATGGTCGGGCGTACACTCGACCATTACTTCCCACCACTGGGCACGGCAGAAGATTTCGGCGAGGTGGTGCTGAGGATCAAGGACGCTTCAAACCAAATCCTATCGGGTATCAGCTTCGAGCTGCGTAAGGGAGAGGTGCTGGGGGTGGCTGGGCTGCAGGGTTCCGGAAGGACAGAGCTGGCCCAGTCATTATTTGGCGTGGTTCCATTTAGAACAGGCACAATGGAGTTGCACGGAAAAGCAATCGCGGTCAAAAGCCCTGCCAAGGCGATCAAAAACAAAATGGGGTTTGTCACCGAAGACCGTAAATCAGAAGGGATTGCTCCCCGCCAGCCCATCCGGGATAACATGCTCCTGACGGTGCGTGCCGCGCGAGCTTTATTCGGTCTGATTTCCAAGGATGGAGTCGGAAAGTCGCGGAAGCTAGTCCCCATGTTGGGTCAGCAGGTGGATATCCGCACTGACTCTTTCGACCGGGAAACGCAATTCCTGAGTGGTGGTAATCAGCAGAAAGTAGTCCTGGCCAAGTGGCTGGCATCGGATGCAGATGTGTTCATTTTCGACGAACCTACCCGCGGCATCGATGTGGAATCAAAAGCCAGCATCCACGACATGATCCGGGCACTAACCAAAAAAGGCACTGCGGTTTTGATGATCTCTTCGGAGTTACCTGAAATCATTGGGATGAGCGATCGTGTATTGGTGATGTCAGACCGCCGGATTGCCGGGGAGCTCCCGGCGAAATCGAGTGAGCAAGAGATCATGCTGATGGCCACCGGTCATGTAAACGCTGACGGCACAGAGAAATCGGCTTCAGTAGGAGAGGAATGAAATGACGACGGTTACTGCTCCTGAAAACTGGATAAAACGAGCTACTCGTTCTATCCACATTCCTCCGGTATTCCTGTTCCTGATCGTCATTTTCCTGGTGAGCGGCATCCTTGACCAGGTGCTCTCTGATGGCCAAATATTTTCCAACCCAGCAATCATGATGAACATTGTCGTCCGGTCGGTTGCGTTGGGGATCGTGGCGGTCGGTCAGACCCTGGTACTCATCGGCGCATCGATTGATCTTTCGGTAGCCTATACCATCAGCATCACCGCGGTCATGTCGTCGTATATCATGCTGGGAAAAACCGCCAATGTGCCTATGGCGATTGTATCCGTCTTTGGGATTGGAGCAGCCATCGGCCTGGCAAACGGGGTGATCGTCACCAAGCTGAAAGTCAATCCGTTTATTGCCACGCTTGGCACCAGCCTGATCATCAAGGGTATCATCAATGCTACATTCACCAATTACACTGGCAGCGTGCCGGAAAGTTTCCAATTTTTCGGATACGGAACGATAGGTCCCATACCTGTCTCCATTATTATTATGTTATTTATTTACCTGGCGGGCTGGTTCTTACTGGCCAGGACAAAACTAGGCGCACACCTGTATGGGGTAGGGGGTAATTCTGAAGTAGCCCGCCTTTCCGGCGTCAGGACCGACCGGGTGTTGATTGGAGCACACATCCTATGCAGTATGACCGCAGTTCTCTCAGGCTTATTCCTGGTCAGCCAGATGCAATCCGGCGCTCCCTGGGTTGGACCGAATGGGTTTTATGACCTTAATTCCATCGCCACCACCGTGATCGGCGGGACCGCCCTCTCAGGCGGAAAAGGTGGAGTATGGGGTACGCTGGCAGGGGTGCTGATCTTCGGTATCCTAGACACCACCTTCAACCAGCTGGGTGTGAACCCCTATCTAAAAACCGTGTTGCGCGGTGCGATCATCGTTTTAGCTGTTGCAAGCTACACGATTCGCTCGAAAAAAGAAGCGGCTTAAGGAGTGGTTCGAATGACGACAACTACCGTTAATTCTCCAGAATCAGTCTCTAAAGCCCTTGGGAAAATATGGAGTTGGATTAAAAAGATCCCACCGGTTTACCCCGTCTTCTTTATCATATTTATCGTGTTAGGGATACTAAACCCATCCAAATATCAATCAGCCAATGGGATCATGACCTTTCTCCGAACTGCTTCACCGCTGGCGGTACTGGCGATAGGAGAGATGTTCGTCCTGGCGTCTGGGGGCTTCGACCTATCAGTTGGAGCGATCGTCACATTTGTTGTTCTGGTCAGCTCGAAGCTGTTGGCAAATGATCCGGCCAATGCTTTTTCGACCATTGTGATCATGTTTGGATTTGGTCTCCTGATTGGTCTGGTGAATGGCTTCGTGGTAAGTTTTCTAAAGGTGCCTTCTTTTATCACCACGCTGGGGATGATGCTGCTGGTGCGTGGCGGTGCTCTATATTATGTGGGCGGCGCCCCACAGGGTTACCTGACGGATAATTGGCGCGCCTTCGGGCGAAATTATATTCAAAATGTCCCGCTGTTCGGCCGCATCCCTTATGCGCTGATCATTCTGATTGTATTATCGATCATTACCTACATTATGTTAAATCGAACCAATTACGGAAAACAAATCGTAGCGGTCGGTGATAATGTGCTAGCGAGCAAGTTATCGGGTGTCAGGGTCAAACTCGTGCGTGTGGTCACATTCATGGTTTGTTCAACCCTGGCGGTAGCCGGCGGGATCATGATCGGGGGGTACGGCGGAGTGAATGTCACGATCGGCGAAGGGCTGGAAATGCAGGCGATCGCTGCTTGCGTGGTAGCCGGGGTGCTCCTGGGCGGGGGCAAAGGATCAGTACCCAATGTAATTTTTGGTGCATTTACCCTGCAAGCGATCGTTAATTTACTGAATTTAATGGGGTTACCCAAACCTTACACAGATGCAGTTCAAGGTTTGATTATTATTGGCGCTGTTGCTTACGTCGGTCTTACATCGCAGAAGAAACAGTGATTACCATACAATCTCGCTATACACAGCGTTTATGAAAGAATTTCCAGCGAGAACAGGAGTGTTACAGGAGGTGCGCATAAAAAAATAATTCAGTAAGTTTATCTAAAGTAAGGTGATATAAAAATTTTACGAAAAATTTTTCGGAGGAGATTTACAAATGAAAAAGAGTGTTCTATATATCGTTTCCTTGCTGGTCATCTTTAGCGTGCTTCTATCAGCATGCGCTACATCGACGACCGCACCAGCAGTCCCAGTTGCTACCGAAGCCCCCGCAGCTGCGACCGAAGCTCCCGCTGCAGCAACACAAGCCCCCGCTGCTGCGTCAAATCCCGGTCTGCAGCTGGATGCAGCCAAAGTAGCACCACAGTTCTTCACTGATGCTGATTATCAAAAATCCATAGAGTATATGACCATGCCAGCGCTGAATCCGAGCGATCCCATCTATCTGCAATACCTTGATAATAGCACCGCGACGGATATCAGCAAGTTCCCGCAGTATGCCGCTTTTGCTGCGAAGAAACCCCCCTACAATGTCTGCTTCTCCAATGCCGGCGTCAACAATCCCTGGCGTGTAGTGGGTTATATCGACATCCGCGAGCAGGTTGAGGAGCTTCGTACCCAGGGTCTGGTTAAGAACTTCTATCACCTGGATGCCCAGGGTGACGATGCCAAGCAAATCGCTGACATCCAAGACATCATCAACACCCCCGGGAAATGCGATATCCTCATCGTCGCATCCAACACCAGTGAAGCTCTGACCCCCATCGTCGAGAAAGCTTGCGCAGTCATGCCGGTGGTCCAGTTCGACCGCTATGCCCAGACTGACTGCCCGGTCGTCTCTGAGCGCACCATCGGTGGTTATGCCTTCGGTATTTCCGGTGCCCAGTTCATCGTCGACAACCTGCCTCAAGGCGGCAATGTGCTTGCCTTCCGCATCCTCCCGGGTGTGGACGTGCTGGAGCAACGCTGGGGTGCAGCTCGAAAGATTTTCGAGGAAAACCCACAACTCAACGTCATCGGTGTGGAATTCGTCGGCTATGATTCCTTCAAAGCCAACACTGTGGTGAGTGACTACCTGGCGAAGTACGGCACGATCGACGCAGTATGGATGGATGCCGGAGGTACCGCTGTCACCATTCTCGAGGCCTTCAAGGATGCCGGAGCTCCCTATCCGAAAGCTATGGTTGGTGAAGATCAGGAAGACTATCTGCAGTATTGGAAAGCCAACAACCTGGTCGCCATCGCCCCCACCTTCCCGACCTTCCAGTGGCGCACTGCAGTCCTGTCTGCCGTCATGTTCCTTCAGGGCAAGACTGTCCAACATAGCTGGGTCATGCCCCAGCCAGACGTAGTTCAGTCAAACCTGGATTCATACATCGATACCACCATGCCTCCACTGCACTACGCTCTATGTGGTTGTGAAGATATGACGAACTATCCTGGTGCCTGGCAGAAGCCTGACATCAACAAGTACGTGGACGTAATGCCGTAAAAACTATTTTGTAAGAGGGTAAATTTGAGCCTGCTCGATGAACGAGCAGGCTCAAATAAAATATGCAAATACCACCAGTAGGAGAGCCACAACCATGATTGAAATTGGATTTCATACCGATGCCTTCAACAGCAGTTATTGGAGTTTTGAGCAGAGTCTGCAATGGGCGCACAAGAACGATGTCCACTGGATCGAATGCGGCATGATCGATGGGGTCAGCTGGATCCACGGGTTGGGGTACCAACCGCATGTTGCCATGTGGGAAGACCCAATGATGTGGCGTGATAAAGCCGCCAGCTATGGGGTTAAGTTTTCGCAAATCGACGCCGCCTTTCCCATGTCTTTACCGAATGGCACCAGCCTGGGTGTGGAATATGTGCTCCGTACGATCCGCTGGGCGTACCTGGCCGGATGTGACCACATCGATACAACAGATGACCGCTTTGCACCCAAAGGTCTTTCGAATGACCAAGCCATGGAAATTATGAAGCGCGCTTACGCGCAGATCATGGAAATTGCCGAACGCTATAAGATGATCATCGATATCGAGCCGCATGGCTTTTACACCACCAAGCCGGAGTTCATGGACAAAATGCTGGCTTTTGTCGACAGCCCATACCTGCGTATGAATATGGATACAGGCAACACGTATATCGCCGGGCAAGATCCGGTGGCGTTCTTGAAAAAATTCCAGAACAAGGTCAGCCACGTCCACGTCAAGGATGTGAGCGAATCATTGGCGGCTAGCCTGCGCGGCGAGCTGACGGGGATTGCGGTCAGCCAATGCGCCATTGGTGATGGCGTCAATAAAGATAATATCAAGAAATGCTTCGATGTCCTGGTCGACATCGGTTACGACGGGGTCGTCAGCCTGGAATGCGAGGGGCAGGGTGGACCCATGATTGAGAAAAGCCTGGCCTTTGTGCGCCCCCTCGTGGACGATGCCAACAAACGCCTGGCAGCCTGATAACTTGATGACACATACTCGAGAATCGTAGGAGGAAAAATGGGAAAGATCTATCTGGGTGTGAACATGGAGTTTATCCGCAGCCATGATAAGCCCTTCGCCTGGGGTGTTGAGAAGGCAGCGGAAATTGGTTATGAATATATCGAGCCGATGGTGCATTGGGGACGCGAATTATTAAGCGAGGCGGGTTACTTCCACAGCGTTTCCATGTACGACGACCCGTTGTGGGTGCGCGATTTGTGCGACAAACATCATATTAAACTCTCCGGGCTTTCAGCCCATACCCCGCTGTGTAAGCCCGAGATCAGCGTAGAATATCTCAAGCAGGCAATCCGCTGGGCGGCTGATGCAGGCGCAGGCGTGGTGAATACCGACGAAGGTCCGAAACCAGAATGGACCACCAAAGAGATGGATTACACGTTAATGACCTATACTCTCACCGAAGCTGCGCGCGTGGCAGAACGCCATGGGATCAAAATCGGTCTCGAGCCTCACCAGCAGTACTCTAAATCCATGGAAGGGCTGGACAGCATCTATGCCCTGGTAAAATCACCGGCGATCGGGATCAACTATGATACTGGCAACAGCTACCTGGCAGGGACCACCGATACATACCTGTGGCTCACACACGTAGTGGACCGTCTTGTGCACCTGCACGCCAAGGATATTAGTATGGCGCAGAGCGACGAGAAGCTTGGTAAAGTCACAGGTACCCCCACTGGATGCGCCTGTGGCGATGGAGTAGTGGATTGGAAGCGGATGATCGAGATTGCCAAAAAATGCCCCAATGATATCGTCTTCAGCGTAGAGTGCGGGACGGTGACAGATGCCATCCGCAGTTATAAACACCTGAGCAAGCTTATCTAGCATACTTATTGACTATATTTCATATAGGAGTAACCATGCGCATCGGCGTTTTTTCAGTGATCTTTCAACAACTCCCATTTGAGCAAGCTCTGGATAAGATCTTGTCCTACGGTGCTACAGCGGTTGAAATTGGCACAGGAGGACTGCCCGGAGCTCATCACTGCCCGATCGATGAGCTGCTGGCAAGTGAAGAAAAGCTGCGGGCATATCAAAAAGCAATTGAAGAGCGCGGCATGATCATCAGCGCGTTCAGCTGCCATTGGAACCCGCTTGATCCGAGCAAGGAGATTGCGGCTGCCTCGGATGAGCTGTTCCGTAAAACGCTCCGCCTGGCGGAGCGCTGTGGCGTACCTGCGGTAAACGTGATGGCAGGATTGCCAGCAGGATCGGCGACGGATAAAATGCCCAATTGGGTCACCTGTCCTTGGCCGCCGCACTTCCGGGAGATCCTGGATTACCAGTGGAACCAGGTAGCGATCCCATATTAGATGAAAGCTGCCAAATTCGCCCAAGACCATCACGTCAAGATTGGCGTCGAGATGCACCCGGGTATGATTATTTACAATGTCGAGACAATGCTGCGCATGCGGGAGGCGTGTGGCGAGGCTATGGGCTGCAACTTCGACCCAAGCCACCTGTTCTGGAACGGGGTCGACCCGGTGGCAGCGATCCGCAAGCTAGGAGATGCGATTGTCCACGTACACGCTAAAGACTGCTACGTAGACCCCTATAACGTGGCGGTAAACGGCTGTAATGACCACAAGAATTACACCGATATTCCTCACCGCTCGTGGACCTTCCGCACCATCGGCTACGGGCATGATCTAAAAGTCTGGAAGGATATCGTCTCAGCCTTACGCATGATCGGTTATGACCACGCCATCTCACTTGAGCACGAAGATGGGATGATGTCGTTCGACGAAGGCGTTCAAAAGGGATTGGCGGCTTTGCAGGATGTCGTCACGGTGGAAAACCCGGGAGAAATGTTCTGGGCGTAGAACTAATCCATCTCCACCTAGTAGGGCAAAATTGGTTGCAGACTGCATTTCGCAGCTATTGCACCGGTTATCGCCTTAGAGAGACAGTACTCGCAGAGTTTCAGAGGAGGAAATGTGAGCGAACAACAACGTAAACTTGAACTCATTCGGAGCTGGATGACCGCTCGCAACCTGGGCGGTCTGTACCTGCAAAGCGCAGGAAGTTTTGCCTGGGCAACCTGCGGGGCATCTTCATACATTAATATTGCTGCTACCAACGGCGCGGCTTCATTGCTAATAACCCAGGACCATCAATATCTGATCACCAGTAATATCGAAGCACCGCGACTGGAAAAAGAGCAACATCTCGTTGCCCAGGGCTGGGAGTTCCAGGTATCACCTTGGCATGCCAACCTTACTATTGAGGAATTGAGTCGCGGCCTGACTCTCGGCTCAGATGGTCCTCTCACCGGAGCGTTAGACATGTCAGCTGACCTGGCACGGCTGCGCGCTAACTTGACGCTTGAAGAGGATCAGCGCTTCAGGGAGTTAGGCGCAGTGTGCGCCAAGGCCATGCAGGCAGCCATCCAAACGGTGAAACCGGGTCAGACCGAGTACCAGATCGCGGCTAACCTGGCGGCCAGTTCGGAAGCACAAGGGGCGCAGGCGATCGTTAACCTGATTGCCACGGATGACCGTATTTTCTCATACCGCCACCCGCTACCCACAGCAAAAAAGCTCGAGAAGTATGCCATGCTGATTCTTTGTGGACGGAAATGGGGGCTGATCTGCTCGATCACCCGCCTGGTGCATTTTGGACCCATGCCACATGATCTGAAGCGTAAGGTGGAAGCATGTGCCAGGGTTGATGCCGCCTTCGTACGTTCAACCCGCCCTGGATCTAGCCTGGGAGATATATTTGACATCATCGTGAAGGCATATTCCGACGCTGGCTACCCAGACGAGTGGCGTAAGCACCACCAGGGTGGGGCTTGCGGCTATGAGCCGCGCGAGTACCTGGCAGTGCCTGGCTCGCCGGAGCGTGTGTCGGTTGGACAGGTGTATGCCTGGAATCCATCGATCACAGGCTGTAAATCGGAAGATACGATGCTGGTCGGGGAAGACCAGAATGAGGTCCTGACGGCGATACCCGGCTGGCCAAAGATCATTGTCGACGGGATCGCGCGACCATCCATTATGGTCTTATAGGTATAATTCCGTATCTAAAAATGGTAAAAACAAGACGTTAATAAATAATTATGTCTTTTAGCAGACATTTAACTAATTACAAATTGCTTCTTCAGAGAGCGTGGAGTGGCTCGAACGCTCAACCAATCGCTTAGAAGGTCGATAACTAAAAAACTATCGAATAGTGTAAGGATGCTGTTCCTTGAGGATCAGATAGATTCGAGCAAGGAGCTTGGAACCCGCGCAGCGTTGACGATATTGAATAAAACCATGCACCGTGTCTTCATCAGAGAAGCAAGATATATCGACCGCTAATCATTTTAAGAATATTAATCACCTGAACGTAGCTATATATCAAGCAGCTAATACTTTGGTTATTTGAATGAGCAGCTTATCAATCTCGTTCGTGTAGGAGTGGAAGTCTTGTTCAAATGAAAACTTTAAGACAGGCGGTGATATCTCGTCTTCAAACCATTTGTCGATTAATAGCTCGAAGCTTGTCAATTCCTGCGCACTAAATAAATGATCATCTGTCTTTCTCCCGCGTAACGATCTCCTTTGAAGTAAAGTTGTAATATCTACAATGATTCTGATGAATAGGTCTGGGGGAGGTAAAAGTTCTCGTGTCAAATGATAAAAGCGTTTACAAACATTGAATTCATCCTGATTTAGATAACCTCTGATGAAAATATGTTGGGTAAAAACATGAAAATCTTGGTCGAATCCTCCATCAAACACCGCAATTTCACTATTCTGCCTGGCACTAGCCTCTTGTTCACATCGAAAAAGGAAGAAATCAATTTGGTTAGCTAATACCCACCTATGCTGGTCTTTTCCATATTCTGTGTGAAATGGACGTTCTTCAGGTCTTTCCCTATATGCAATATACGATCCTTTATCACATATAAGTTTTGTTAATGTTGTTTTTCCTGCGCCGAGATTTCCAATTACTGATATTATTTTTCCCATATCAATTTTCCCAAAGTATTCTTGTTTCTCAAATAATATAAGGAATCATATACTGAGCTTTATCTGAATATCCAATAAGAGCGCGATTATTACGTATGAATCGCTCAATTGTGATTCCCACTTGTAGTAATCTGCAGTATAAAGAATAATCAATTACAAGGCAATACTTTTCCGTGTTTTCACCTCAAAAATCCACCCGTGTGGTGTAAATGTAATTAGATGAGGTGGTTGTACCAATCAATATTGAACGTGGGGGTATTTAAAATTGAATATCTTGTGTCTCTCCTATCGGTGACCCTAAAGAACCCCGCCTGGCAACCCCAGCAACTATGTCAGCCAACAGCAAGGATTGTCTCCCCTTCCCAGGTCGCAAGACCTAATAACAGGCCCGTCACCGCGTCCATGCCGGAGGTGTGACCAGATTGCATGGCACATTCAGCTTTCGTCAGGAGCTGCCCCGGGCTCTCTGGTTTGCTGATCGCCCGCGCTAGAGTATCCAGGCGACTTGACACCTGCCCATATGTAGCATAGTGAAGATATGTGCGGCTGATGTCATTCGTCCTCCCCGAGAGATCGATGATTGCCCCACCCAGCTTTGACACAAACTGCCTGCGTTCAATAAAATCTCGGACAGTACACCATAACCCCGCCAGGTAACCGACCAGAAAGTCGTCACCACAAGGCGTTAGGCCGGTACCAAGTCCGATCAGCCGGGTGAGTGCAGATAGGTCATCCAACTGATAGCTGCGGGTTGCTTCAATCTGGGTGCGGATGGCATCTCCCACCTGGCGGGAGATGGCAGATTGTACAATTCCGTCTGAGTGGAGCAAAGCCTGGGCAACGATCTCGGCTCCCCGGTGCACCTGATACTCATTCAACGATTGCCAGACGCACTTCCAGGATTCCGCGACTGCGGGGTTGGTCAGATCTGTACCCAGGGCCGGAAGGTCGCATTGCCAGCGTTTGTCCTGGTAGAATTCGACCTCCAGGGATGAATTCTCAAAAATCAAAATGTTGTCCCGGCAGGTAACATCCCTACCGGCGCTCAATTGCTCAAAAGAAAAATCATCAGGGGTGTCGAGGCGAATACCCTGGGGCAGGTCTGCTTCACTGGCAACAACCAGGGTGAGTAACAAGTCTTGATTCACCGGTCGCAAGTTGACGGCAGTACGGAAAACGCTATGGATCGTAGCATCAAAATCGATGTACGGTATAGCGTATCCGGTAGATAGTGCAGTAAGACGCATGAACTGTCGCTCTCAAAAAACATTGCCCGGGGAATATTCCCCCAGGCAATGTTTTCTTACTTTCATGAAACTGCTATTCCATCGGCTCGAACTTCAATCCGTACACATCTTCTCCATACTGCACCCGGATCGGCTCCCAGCTAGGCCGAACCTTCATTCCTGTCTTTAACTGATCGACTGAATCAGCTTTGATCTGACCCATGGCTTTGATGTGGTTTTCGAATTCCGCTACACCGAGGATGAGATAACGCTGATTGAAACCCCACGGAAGGTTGAAGATTGCTGTGTAAGCCAGGAGTCTGGCATTTCCTTCAGGTTTCAGCGGTTCGAACTCGCGGTTTTTACATACCAGGCAGCGGTCATGATAGGGATAGTGAATTTTGCCGCATTTCTTGCACTTGTAAGCAATGATGGCGATTTCTTTTTTCATGATTCTACCCTCTTCAGTACAAAGGCCAGAACATTGTTCCCAAAGCCGCCAAAGTTGACCGTCAGGCCATGCTTGGCTTTCTGGACTTGCCGCGTTTTTGGCAATTCATGACGCAGCTGCCAGACGATATCCACCACCTGGGCGACGCCAGTCGCGCCAACCGGGTGTCCGCGCGCCTTCAACCCGCCGGAGAGGTTGATGGGTATCTGACCTCCCAGCCGGGTCTTGCCTTCTACGGCAGCTTTTCCGCCTTCACCCTTCTTGAAGAAACCGACATGCTCGCTCTCTGCGATCTCCAGGATGGTGAATGCATCGTGCAGCTCCGCTACATCAATGTCGCTGGGTTTGAGTTTCGCCATTTCGAAGGCTTTTTGGGCAGCCAAAGTCACAGCTTTCAGGTCGGTCGGGTCATCGCGTTCTTGTAGAGTCTGGGTATCGGTAGCTTGCCCAAATCCAGCAATCAACACGGGTGGTTTTAGCCCGCTTTTACCCGCCTTTGTCATTTCAAGCGGGCAGATGACAACCGCCGCAGCGCCATCACTGACTGGGCAGAGGTCATACAGATGCAGAGGGTCTGCCGAAACCGGATTGTTAACAACGGCATCCGGGCTGTCGAAAATGCCCCCGCGGTCTAGCGCCATCTCAACATGCGCGTAAGGATTGAGCGTGCCCATTTCCTGGTTCTTTAAGGAGACGGCCAGCAAGTGTTCGCGGGTTACACCATATTTTTCCATGTACAGGCGTGTGAACATACCCGCCATACCGGGCAGGGTGATGCCGTAGGGGTATTCAACCTGCGGGTGAGTCATCGTGGCGACGAAGTCAGTGGCCCGCCAGCCGGTTACTTCGCGCATTTTCTCACCACCCACCACGAGCACATAGTTGTAATAGCCCGAGGCGACGGCTAATAGACTAGTCTTGATCGCCGATGCCCCGGAAGCGGGGCCGTTCTCGATGGTTTCAGCTGCCGCGGGTATCAGGCTGAGGCGATCCACCAGCGAACTGGCGATCGCCGATTGGTGCTGGAGCATTCCGCCGCCCATATTGGCGACATATACTGCATCTACAGATTTGTCTCCCAGGCCGGCATCATCCAGCGCTTTCAAGGAGGCATAAGCCAGCATTTCCATCAGGGTATCTTCGTCGCGCCGGCCAAAGGGGATCATCCCGACGCCAATAATAGCTACGTCTCTCATGATGTCACCTCCCTTTCAATCCGGCAATACGCTCGCGAATGGTGTCATCGTCGGCAAATTTGACCTCCACCATGGCCTCTTCCATTAATTTTTTCGGAACAGGACGGCTGCCAGCCACCAGGCGCGGCTTGGCTTTGAAATAGATCTCGCGAGTAAGGCGGTAGGAATCACCACCACCCAGCTCGTGCGGGATTTGGGTTGCTTCCAGCGGGTATTCGATCATCCAGCGCCGGAAACCGATCGGACTTTCGGCTACGATCAGCACCGAATCCTGATTCAGGTACTCCATGTGATATTCCATCTTGGCAGCAAACAGGTGCGAGCCAATCCGCAGGCCGCGATCAATCGCCAGGGTGTGATAACTCATCCCGACTTTTTCGTTCTCCATCCTGCCATTGACGATACCCACCAGGTAGCCATCCACCTGTCCCATCAGGCAGTATTCACTTTTGACGCGGTAGCGATACCAAGCCAGCAACTCACCATACAACCGGGCGCTGACGATATCATAGTAATCCCGCTCGATGAACAGGCAAGGATGGACGGACTTGAGAATAGCGGGGACATCCTCCCGAGCGGCCTGGCATACGACCATTTTCTTGCCATTCGCCAGGGTAATCACCTTGGGTGGGTAAGGTACCATCGGATACTGGATCGGCCGTAAAACGGCCTCGAGTTCCATATCTAAGGGCATATTTCCTCCTCTACATATTGCGATATTTATCAACTCAGATTTTGTTGACTCAGTTTATTAATACTTACTACATGACCAGGATCAAAGCTGTCACCAAACTTGGTTTTAGGCATGGATGCTTTTTTTGCCATCAGTGGCTCGTACTCAGCATCTTCCACTATCGCGACACAGCGGGCGATGCAAGATTCGCCATCTACAAACCGCCAGGGGAACATACCGATCGTCACCCGGCGATTGAGTAATAAATCGATCTCGCCTCCCAAGCACTCAGCGTGGATGATGCTGAAGGGGAACATTTCAAGGTGCATGAGCTGATATTTTGTGTCGTCGAAAAAGTCTGCCAATGGCATGCCATACTTCTTCTTGAAGACTTTATCGGCTTGACGGGCTTGTCGAGGCATCCAGTCGCGGATGATGGTGTTCATCGGGTGGTCGGCGCTGCCGCAGTCCACTCCGATCCAGCGCAGTTTTTTAGTCTTGGCCCAATCAGCGAACTCACGATCCGGGCCAGGATGTTTGACCATGTAACGAATTTCATCGGCGGTGGGCATGTCCCAGCCAAAGTGGTGGTAGCCCGTGTGGATGATGAGAATGTCTCCTTGGCGAACATCGACACGCTCCTCGACCATCTTACTGGTGTACACGTCATAATCACCACAGACATCACTCAGGTCGACGACTGCCGCCTCATGGACTAGGTAATCCATGTCCAGCGAAGCTATATCTTTACCGGGGGTGTGAAAGTGGATTTCGCCATCCAGGTGGGTACCGAGATGGTTTGAGTGGGTGATCACTTGCCCGTTGGCTCCGTTGGGGGCGAGGCGTTTAAAATATTTCACCTGGAGCGGCTCGTATGTTGGCCAGGGGGGGGTGGCGATACCGAGTGGAATGGTCAGATCAATGAATTTCATTTTGACTCCTTATCGTTTGATTTTCATGGTTATGGAGCAGCAGCTCTTGCACATCCAGCAAGGCTTGCCCACCCATCACAATTGCTGTAATGCCGCCAACGCATCCTTGAAACACTGTTCTGGGGCGCGCAAAATACCTGCGCCGACCATACCCACGCCAGGGTTTTTATGGGCGATGCCGGTGTTGATCTGTGGAAGGATGCCGGTCTCCATCACCTTGCGTACGTCAATACCCAGCGGTGTGCCTCGGAAATTCAGAGCCGGGATGGTCAGGTTTTCATGCTCGCTAAAGGTTATTTCATACATTTCGAGGGTGGTCTGGAGCGCCATCTGCGGGGTCCCGCCGACAAACTGGGTGATTGCGGGAGCGGCAGCCATGGCCATACCGCCATACCCGGCTGTCTCGGTGATGGTGCTATCGCCAATGTCGGGATTGGCGTCTTTCTCGGTGTACTGGGGAAAATACAACCCCTGGACTTTCCCGGCGGGCGCAGTAAACCAACGTTCCGGCATGGAGGCCAGGCGAATCCCGAAATCGGTGCCGTTGCGCGCCATCACTGTGACGATAGTGCTGCCTGGGATTCTTTCCGCTGGTTCAAGCATAGCTTTTCCGGCGGGCATGCTCAAATTCAAGAAAAAATGGTCATTGCGATCAATGAATTCGATAACTTTAGCCAGGACCTCGTTGTCTTTGTTGGTACGGGCTAACGCTGGACCGATGGCACGCAAAAACAGGGAGGTGGCGGCACGATTGCGGTTGTGACATTCGTCACCCATGTGCAGGGCCTGAGCGATCAGGCTTTTAATATCGATGCCATTGGGCAGGATTTGCAGGGCGCGATCCAATGTTGGATACAGGTCGGTCGCCATCCATTTCAGTCGAGTGTAAACTTCTTGGCCCATACCGCCATAACGTAAGACTTTACCCAGGCCTTCATTCAGGGTGCAATAGGTGCGGTTGCCAAAGGCCTTGTTTTCGATAATCCAAACCGGCATGCTGGGAGAAACCACCCCAGCCATCGGGCCGACGGCATGATGATGATGACAGGGCGAAAATTCGATCGCCCCGGATTCAGCCAACTTTTGGGCTTCTTTCTCATCCTGGGCCAGACCCTCGTAGATCAAGGCGCCCATCACCGCACCGCGTGTTGGTCCGCACATGCGTTCCCATTCGATGGGTGGTCCGGCGTGCAAGATCATACGTGCGTGCATTCCCGGGATGACCTGCCGGGCGATTCCCATCCCTACAAGGACTGGCTGCCCACGCCGGATTCGGTTAACGACTTCTTGATTGGCAGTCTCCATGCTGACACCCGATTGGGTCATACGTAGGCGCGGCAGGCCGTTTTTGGGAGGCTGCCAATCGAGGTCGATCACCTTCACATTCTGGTCTCGGATCGATTTTGCCATGCTTGCCAGACCAACGTTCACAATGGTCAGCTCTTTGTCAAAAATTTCGTTGATTTTTACCATTACGTTTCCTTCATCAGCCAGCCTTCCGATCGATCTAAAACGAGCAAGCCGGTCAGCCGGGCTGCGGCGGCGTTGCTGGTGCAGACGATTGCTCCTGCTGCTTGCAAGGCGGCGACTTGAGCGCTCAACCGCTGGGGATCTTGTTCCGTGCCGGTGACTGAAGCCACGAACAGCAATTCCCCCTCTGCGAGATGCCTCGCCTGCAGGATGGCAGGTGCAAGTTCAGCCGCCGGGTCGAGATGCGCCCCGTAGCCGATGACACAATCGAGTATGACGACAGCCACTTCGGGGTCGCGGGCCTCCTGCAAGAGTCGCCGGATGCGCAGGTCGTTGTCGATCATGGGATGCGGACGCCCGACCGTGAACTCTTCTTCCCCCAAGTCAACCGCGCTGTGCTGGTAGCTTTGGGTGGAATCAGGCAGGGTCGGCCTGCCGGGTAGAGGCGCATTGGAATACACCGGGGCGGCAAGCATATCTTTCCAAATCACCTGCGCCTCATAGCAAAGCGTTCCTCCGGAAAACAGGCCACGCAGATAGCGTTGATTGGGGTTAAGTTTCGGCTTGAGCCCCTGAACCAGTTCGGTCAGCTCTGCTTTTTCTGTTGAAAGGAAATTTTTGAAATCCGTGCTTTCAGGTTGGAGTGCGCGAACCGCAAGCAAGGCACATTCGTCCAGGGTATTTGCCGGAAGCACATTGGGTAGATTCGCCAGAGTAGACATTTCCCCACCCAAGAAGCACATCACCGTCGGCTTCTGGCTGACCGAGACCTGCCGGAGAATGACCTGCACCACCTCTTTAGCGGGAGGCTTGCTGATCAGAACCAACACATCGGTTGCCGGATCTTGCTGGAGCGCTTTCAATGCTTCAAGCATCATGATCCCACCGACTTCTTTTTTTAGATCGCGGCCTCCGGTCCCGATGCCCTGGCTGATACCCACTCCCCACCGGGCGATTAAGCTGCTTACTTCCTGTAAACCCGTTCCGGCCGCTGAGACAATCCCTATCGGGCCAGGAGGCAGCACGTTGGCAAAACCAAGCGCTACTCCGTTGAGAATCGTCGTTCCTGCGCCAGGTCCCATCAATAGCAGGCCATGGTCGCGGGCATACGATTTGAGGGCAATTTCATCTTCCAACGAGACATTATCGCTGAAAAGTAAAACGTGCATACCGCGCTGTAAGGCATCCCAAGCCTCGTCCGCGGCATAGCGGCCCGCCACGGAGATGACCGCCACATTTGCATCCGGGTGCGAAGCCAGCGCGCCATGAATGGTTTTGGGCCTGAACTCACCACCAGCTGATGTTTCAACTTTCGTTCTTAACAAACTTTCTGCTTTTTGCAAAGCCACCTCAGCCAAAGTATCGCTCTCCGCGCTGACCGTAATGAGCAGGTCGTTCGGGGTAGCAAGTTTCGCCTCGTCAGCCAACAGCCCTGCTTCTGCCAGGATGGATTTGTTCGCTTCAGTCGCCATTACCACCGCGGCATCCCTAACCCCTTCCAGTTTGGAGAGTTCTCGAGCCACGAGCATGAGGCTGACTGAATCGTAATATGCACTGGGCTTAATGAGCGTTCTGATCGTCATTCCTCTCCCTTTACAATCCCAGCGTCCAGCATGGCGAGGTAGACTTTCTCTGCTGTGAAGGGCGGCCCTTCAAACCGGATGCCGATCGCGTCGTAGATGGCATTGGCAATGGCCGGGATGGTCGGCACCATGGAGTGTTCACCGATGCCACGTGCCCCCCACGGGCCGTCATCCTGCGGCACTTCGACGATGAAAGCCTGCAAATCTTTGGGCGCGTCGGTGGAGGTGGCGATGCGGTAATCGACAAAACTTGGGTTCTGCACCACGCCATCCCGCAGCCGTAGGCTTTCGAATAAAGCTGAACTCATGCCTTGAACAAAACCGCCTTCCATTTGCGCTTTCACCAATTCGGGGTTGATGGCTTTGCCAACATCGAAAGTGGAGACGCCTTTGAGAATCTCGATACGCCCCGTCTCCAGGTCGACTTCCAATTCGACCGCCTGTGCGCCGGTGGTGTAGTGCACCACCGCCCGTTCACCCTGACCGGTTTCCACGTCGAGTCCGGTGATATATGTTGGCATAAAATTACCGCGCCCGATCACCGGACCGCCTCGCCAGCCCTGACCATCCGGTTTTGGTATGCCATAGATCACCAGGTTTTTGAGCGGGATTTCCTTCTCGCTTTTAAAAGAAATCACAACTCCGTTGACAATATCTAAATCTTCGGGTGATTCTTCCCAGGCTTCAGCCACTATGGTCAATATCTGACCGCGCGCATCTCGGGCGGCATTGACGATGGCATTGCCCATACTCCAGGTTAGTCGGCTGGCGACAGTCTGCCACTCATAAGGGCTGTAGCGGGTGTCCACAGGGGTGGCAATGCGCACGGATTCATATGGCACACCCATGGCCGCGGCAGCCATTTGGGCGGCCACAGTGAAGACTCCCTGGCCAAGATCCTGGCCGCCAACACCCACATTGAGCGTGCCATCTTCGACCAATTCTACCCAAGCGCTCGAACCAGCATTGGGCGGCATGGCCGGGGCTTTCCACATAAGAGCCAGCCCCTTACCACGGCGCTTGTGTGGGGTACTCGGTGGAGCCTTTTTACCCCAACCAATTGCTTTGGCTGTCTTTTCGATACACTGCGGTAGGCCAGTGGGATGCATCTTGCTGCCGGTCACCAGCGTACTGCCGGTTTTTAGGCAGTTGATCCTACGAAATTCAACGGCATCCATCCCGATCTGTTGAGCCAACTCATCGATGCATTGTTCCAGACCAGCGTGCATTTCTGGCATTCCGAAGCCTCGCATAGGCCCACCGACGGGATGGTTAGTGTAGACACAATAGCTATCCGTCTTGACGTTGGGTACTTCGTACGGCCCGCTGCTGCTGTATCCGGAGGCACGGGTAATGTTGACCCCATATTCGGTATATGCCCCGCCATCCCAATAGAATTTGTTCTCCATCGCCAGGAGGTAGCCGTTTTCGTCACAGCCCATCTTGAAATAGGCAACCAAACCCTGACGTACAAAGGCGGTATAGAACTCCTCTTCGCGGGTCAAGAGCAGTTTGACCGGGCGACCCTTCACCTTGGAAGCAATAGCAACCGCCAAGGCTTCCATACTTACTCCGGCTTTACAGCCAAACCCACCACCTACAAAGGGCGCAATTACACGCATCGTACTCGGCGAGACACCTATCGCCTGAGCGATGAGATTGCGCTGCGCAAAGGGTGACTGTGAACTGCCCCACAGGGTAATCTCACCGGCTTCATCCATCTTCGCAATGGCGACATGGGGCTCGATGGGCACATGCTGGATATGGGGAATTTGATACCTGCGCTCAATCACCGCCGCACACTTTTCCCAGGCACCATCCACATCCCCTTTGCGGATTTTAAAGTGATTGGAGATATTAGTACCCGCCTGGGGGAATATGAAATTTGCTACCACATATTTTCCCAGGTCAGGATGGAGGAGTGGAGCTTCAGTACTGGCACCAAATTCCGGATCGAGCACTGGCTTCAGAACTTCATACTCTACATCTATCAAATCCAGGGCCTTTTGGGCGATTTCCTCACTTACAGCAGCCACGCCGGCAACTGGATCGCCTACATAGCGCACGCGGTCACGGCAAAAAATATAGCGATCCTGCAAGTACAAACCTATAAAGCCCGGAAAATCATCACCGGTAACAACAGCTTTCACGCCGGGCAAAGCGCTCGCCTTTGAAATAACGAGCTTTTTGATAAACGCATGAGGGTGCGGGCTACGTTTGATGCGGGCATACAGCAAGGCGTTGCCAAATTGTAAGTCATCGGCGAAGATGGCAGCGCCAGTCACTTTCTCGCGCCCATCGATGCGGGGTTTATTCTCACCAACCGGACTTGGGGCACTGTGGAGGTTATGTTCGGTCATATTATCTCCTTGCAGCGGCTTTGACACTCTCGATGATGCGCACATAGCCTGTACAGCGGCACAGGTTTCCGACCAGAGCCTCACGAATTTCGTCTTCGCTGGGGTTGGGGTTGCGGTCAAGCAAAGCGCGGGAGGAGATCAACATTCCAGGGGTGCAAAATCCACACTGCACACCCCCCGCCTTGATCATTGCCTCCTGGATAGGGTCGAGCTGTTGATCATCTGCCAGGCCTTCAACGGTAACAATTTCCATCCCGTCACATTCGACCGCCAGCACCATACAACTGTTAACCGGTTCTCCATTCATCAGCACCGTGCAAGCGCCGCATTCACCAGCAGAGCAGCCATTTTTGGTGCCGGTCAACGCCAGATTCTCGCGCAGCATGCGCATAAGAGTCATATTCGAGGGAACCACCACCTGTTCTGTTTCACCGTTTATAGTGAGGTTGATCTGGTGAAATGCCATTCGATCCTCCGAACCCCTTCTCGTCTACTTTTTCAGCTTCACCCAAACTTCTGCCAACGCCCTGGCGGATAGGTTCTTTACCATCTGCTTGCGATAACGGGCGCTGCTGCGCACATCGTCAATCGGCATACAAGCCTCAGCTGCCAGGTACGCTGCTTCATAGATAACTTCGGACGTGATGGGGGTATTTGCGAGGTACACCTCGGCTTCTTGCGATATGAAAGGCACAGGAGCAACCGAAGCCAAGATCAGCCGGAAGCGATAACCCGACGAGGCATCAGGTTCGGGATACCCCAAAACAGTCACACCAACGATTGATAGATCACTAATTTCATTTCGTCCCAGCTTCAAATAAGTGCCTTTACTGCCCACGGGAGGTGGAGGCAGGTGCAGTGCGATGGCAATATCCCCGTCTTTCAATCTAGTTTTACCGGGACCTAGAAAAAAGTTCGCCAATGACTCCCGGCGCATACCGTCTGATCCATGGATGTGTAAAACGCCCTCAAAAGCTAGGCATGCCCCAAGCGTATCGCCAGCGGGAGAAGCGTTACAAATGTTGCCAACGATGGTAGCGCGAGTACGCAATTGGTAACTGGCGACCGAACGGCAGGCATCTGCCAGCAAGGGGTAATGCTCCCGAACATCCGGAGAGGCAATTACCCGATTCATATTAACTGCGGATCCGATGATTAGGCCCGACAGCGCGTCAAAACTCAGTTCGTTCATCCCTGGCAGTTTTTTTACGTCCACCAGGAATTTGGGGGTTAGTAAGCCATCCCTCATCCGCACAAACACGTCCGTTCCTCCCAGGAATGGACGCGCATCGCCGGCATGGTGTATCAAAAAATCGCTGGCTTCGATCAGGGTTTCTGGTCGGATATAATCAAATTCAGGGAGTGTTGGATGCGTGTTAATAGCCATAAAATCCTTCGCAAGATGCTGAGGTTAATCCAGCCACAGAGGCGAGGCCAAGCTTTCACCGGGTTGGGAATGGACGGCTTCCACCGCCAGGTACGCCGGCAAGGCGCGCACATTGACCGACTCGAACCGGGTAACCAGCGAGCTATTCAATAGGACTGGAAACGGGTCAAAAAGGGAAATCTTTAGCTTTTCCATAGGTTTCACTTATTTGAAAATGTATTCCAGCTGGTTGATCAAAACGGGTAAATCAAATTTGATTATAGCATAGGGGAAAAATAAAAAAATCCTGCCGATTGGCGGGCATGATACATAGACACGGTATTTCAAGAGGATATCCTCAAAAACATATAACCCACGAAGGACTTGAACCTTCAACCAACTGATTAAGAGCCCTTGCCACCAACGTCCACCTAAGTGACCGCTCACAAGTTTGTTATCGATGAAATGGAGAAATTAATTGATCATCAGGTCTCGGGGACAATGGCCGTGAATGCGCTGGCGGCCCTAACAGCCGTCACTCGATCTCGGGATTGGGTCAAAGAAAGGCTGAGAATTTAAGAAGCGCTACGCTAGTTTTCACAAGGGTTATAATGGGATTGACGGCGTTTTCTGTCTTCCACCCGAGGTGACGTTCTGTTTACTTTCCAGTTTTTCTACGCTAGGCCTTTCTTCTTGGGATCTGGCGACTTAACACGTTTGTGAACCCAAGATAGCATTGATCCCGGGTAGTATATATGGCAGAAACGGCGAGGGCTATTTGTTGCTCTCCTTCGATGCCCTAAAGGTGCAGCATAAAGAAGGGTTAGATCACATAATGGCAGGTGCCGAGGTGTTATACAAATAGAGCAGTAGCTGGGATTACATCGGTGATCTTAGCCAGTCCGCTCCTCTCATCACCCAAATCACAATTTTATTCGAAGTTCCACAAGGAGTATAGAAATGGCATTGTTTGAAAAGAGCGAATATCTGGCTAGGGTGGAAAAAACCAAAGACCGAATGGAGAAGGCTGGTCTTGAAGTGCTAGTAATCACGGACCCCGCGAATATGAACTACCTGACAGGCTATGATGCTCATTCATATTATGTGGAACAGGCGGTCATTCTCGCCATGGATGTAGAAGAACCGCTCTGGATTGGGCGGAACATGGACGTTGCATGCGCCAGATTTACTACCTGGCTGTCACCCCAAAATATGATGGGCTATCCCGAGGATATGGTCCAATCCAGGCTCAAACATCCAATGAGTTACATTGCTGGCGTAATGAAAGAGAAAGGCTTGGGGAAAAAGGTCATCGGAATAGAAATGGATGCTCCTCATTTTACTCCCCACTCCTATGAGGTACTTACAGGCAATCTCCCCGAGGCAACGTGTCAAGATGCTAGATTGCTGGTTTCCTGGGTTCGTAACATAAAATCTCCTGCCGAGATCGCGCTGATGAAAAAGGCAGGTGGACTTGTGAATAAGGTAATGCAAACCGCTGTTGATACAATCCAGGTTGGGGTACGAGAATGTGATGCGGCGGCGGCTGTTCTGCACGCCCAAGTAACTGGAACGGATGATTATGGAGGTGACTATACCAGTTTCTTTCCGCTTTTCTGCGCCGGGGAGAAGGCTTCAGCTCCACATCTAACCTGGACCGATGATCGCTTCCTGAACGAAACATCCATCAACCTTGAGCTGGCAGGATGTGTCAGACGGTACCATTGTCCTCTGTCACGTACGATTTACCTTGGCAAGCATCCACCGAAGATGTTGACAGATACTGCTCAATGGACCGTCGACGCCTTGAACGCTGAATTGGAAGCAGTGGAGCCGGGTGTAACCTGTGAACAAGTGGATCAAGCCTGGCGTAAAGCCATTTCTCACACCGGCATAGTAAAAGAATCACGGACCGGATATGCAATGGGATTGGGATATCCTCCAGACTGGGGAGAACATACTGCCTCGATGCGGCCCGGTGACCGGACCATTCTACAACCAGGGATGACTTTCCATCTCATTAGTGGAATCTGGATGGAGGATTGGGGATTTGAAGTTAGTGAAAGTGTGGTGGTTACTGAAACAGGATATGAACTCTTTGCCAATTTTCCCCGGCAGCTCATCGTTAAGGGCTAAGTGTTCTGGCAATGGATAGTTGTTACCAGATAGGAGAAAAAGTTATGGATGTTTCAAAAGAAGTTGCCGGGCTCGACACAGAATTGATCAACTTAAGGCGTGACTTCCATCAGCATCCAGAATTAGGGTTCGAAGAGGACCGTACGGCAGAACGTGTAAGCGATTATCTAAGATTATGCGGACTGGAAACCCGAAGGTTGACGAAGACAGGGGTTGTCTCTGTAATCCAGGGTCGTAAACCAGGCCGAGTGCTTTTATTGCGAGCAGACATGGATGCTCTTCCAATCCAGGAAGAAAATGACCTACCCTACCGTTCGGTTAACCCTGGGGTCATGCATGCCTGCGGTCATGATGGGCATATAGCCATGCTGCTCGTTGCAGCGAAGATCTTGGCCCGACACAGAGCCGAATTGCAAGGTAGGATCGTCCTTGTATTTCAACCGAATGAGGAAAATGAAGGCGCCTTGCCCATGATCCAGGATGGGTTATTAGAAGAGTATCCGGTAGACGCGTGCATGGGTCTCCACTTGTGGCCATTAATTCCAACAGGCAAGATTGGCCTCTCGGCAGGACCAGTGATGGCCGGCATTCTCCAATTTGTTCTCCAGATCAATGGCAAGGGCGGTCATACCGGATACCCACAGCTAGCAGTGGATCCCATTTTATGTGCTGCCAATATCATTCAGTCCCTGCAAATGATCCAAACAAGAGAAATCAGCGTTTTCGAACCAACCGTTATCATGATTGGCAAGATCTCGGGCGGGACTGCAAGCAATATTATTCCAGCCTCGGTCACCATGGAGGGAACTGCAAGATATCTCCATGAGGATGTAAAAAATGCAGGCCAGAACATAATAGAGCAGATCGAGCGGTTGACCGCCGGGATTTGCAGCGCACACCGGACAGCTTACAGCCTCAGAGTTGAATCGAGTAGCCCTGCTGTCGTGAATGATATCAGGTTGGTCGAACTAGTTCGGTCAGCAGCTGTGCAAACAACAGGTGATGAAAAGAATATCGTCCGCAATGTGACAACCGTCGGGGAGGATTTTTCCGAGTTCTCTAGTAGAATCCCCGGCGCCTTTTACTTTCTCGGTTGCGGTGATGGGTCAAAAGAAACCAGTTATCCCCATCATCATCCACGTTTTAATATAGATGAGCAGGCTCTCAAGATCGGTGTCAAAATGCACGTTCAATCAACGCTTGCATTCTTGAACGAGAATGATGGCTGATGATGGAGAATATCGAAGACACCCAGACATACAAGCAGGCTGGTGCGTCTCCCATCCTGCATATTCATTGTTTATCATACCTGAATGAGCATGTTAGGTTGTGTTTTGTCGGATTATCCAGTGAGACTTCGCCCATTACATCTACATTATTCCACGGCGATACTTACATATAGCGATCACCAGCCAACGTAAGATTATATTCAATAAAAAATCAGTCTTTATTGATCAATCCGGGTCTTTACATTTACTCATATTATTTGCGATAAATTCTCAATAAATCACAAATAATGGCATAACCAGTTTCCATTCTCCCAGCTCCCGGACCTATTAAAGTAACATCGCCGAGCAAATCTGTATTGAAAGTGATCGCATTCATGACACCATCTACATTAGCTAAAGGATGGCTTGGGGGGAGAGAGATGGGTTTTACACTCGCCCGAACCTCTTGTACAAGTTTTTCTAATTTGCCGATCAGTTTCCATTTAGATCCCGTCGCCCTGGATTGCGCAATTTCATTCTCTGAAATATGGGTTATACCAACCCGATCTATCTGGTTTATATCTAGTGGTGTATGCAAAATCGATGAACTAAGAATGACCAGCTTACCTGCCGTGTCGAAACCTTCAACATCGCCGGTTGGATCTGCTTCAGCATATCCTCGTGCTTGCGCTTCGACTAACGCATCTGCATAGCTCGCCCCATTTCCCATTTTTGTGAGAATGAAGTTCGTCGTGCCATTTAAAATACCCTCTATTCGACGTATTTCTGTACCCGCCAATAATTCTGTGCCGAGATTAAGCGTGGGTGTGCCGCTCATGACAGTCCCTTCAAACCCAATTTTTACCTTTCTGGTTCGGGCGAATTCGGTTAATTCCTTGAACTTCAATGCAATCGGTCCCTTGTTGCTAGTAATGACATGCTTTTGGTTCTCAATGGCGGTGCGAATATGGCTAATGGCTGGCTCACCAGTCTCAAAATTTGTATAACTGATTTCAACGATAACATCAGCATTGCATTGCGAAATCATAGTCAGCGCATCCCAATGATTTCCTTGAGAGGGTATTTGAGAAAGATTTCCATACTCTGAGCCGATTTTTAGCAGTGTAAGTAAATCCAGGCCATCGGGATTATATGCACTACCATAGACTAAATCAGCAATCGCTACAATAACAAATCGAAGTCCGAAGTTTTCAGCGTAAGTGTCGCTCTTGTTATACAGGATTTGCACCAGGCCTTGTCCAACATTACCAAAGCCGATCAAAGCCAATCGAACGGTTTGCATGTTCCTCCTAACTTATAGACCAAGGATTGTGGTGTTGCTATAACCAAAACACATTTATGCTTTGATCCGTATTGAACTGCGGGTGGATAAGTAATATTCACCATACTTCTCCATCGCATGAGATCCCATTTGCAGGCTCAAGAGCTATGTGAAAGAGAGTGCCATGACAATGGACAGGGGTTTTGCGCCTTACGTCGACTATGGTATAGACAGCTCTTTTTCCAAGTGGTAGAGCTGCTCATTGTTGCGGAAGAGAATCTGTTCTGCGCTTGCATAGGCTTTCCCGGCTGTTAGGATGTTATCGGTTACTAGCTGGTCGAGCACTCGCCCCAGGGCAGTCCGGCAAACTTTAGCTCCTAACCAGAAGAGCTCCGGAACGCTAAAACCATCTGAGGCGTACAGCAGCTTACTGGTCGGTGCTAATCCCAGCAGTTGAAAAAGCATGGATTGAGAATCGCCAACTGCAAACGGTATAGCCAGCGACAAATCCACAAATATGTTGGGGTAGATACTAGAAAGATAAGCAGATTCCCGGAGGTATGGGTAACCCATGTGTAAGATCACCCAAGGCACACGAGAAAATTTGCCGCTTTGCAGCCACGGCCGAAAATGGAGTGGATTAGCCAGGAGTAAATTTACATCTGAGTCACCATAGCCTGTATGGAATTGGATAGGCATTCCCTGACGATTGGCAATCTCCAGCGCTTTCAGAACTAGCAGATCATTGATTGGTGGTGAGGCCAGGCGGATCTTGCCGTCGCGCCTTGCCTGCTCCTTCACTTGAATAAAAGCAGACTCGACTTCATCACGGGACCATTCACGAATATCCAGACCGGTCCGATAAGCGATAATGCTTTTAAGTGCGACATACCCATTCGCTTTTGCGTTTTCAACTTCTGCCATGAAGGCATCTATGAACTGGTCGAAAGTGTCTTGTAATAAAACCAGTTCTTGAGCCACTGTTTCCAAGCGTAAGATTGGCTCAATTCGGCAGGGAAGTAAATCCTTCATTTCCACATGACTGTAGCTCTCATTACCCCGGAAACCGTAGTCCATCAACATGGTTTTGATATTTGCACTTTCAATCAAGAGCTTTGCCCATCCATGTACGCCTAATAAATCCCGCCCTTTTAATATTGCAGCAGCACTGGCCTCACAACCAAGGAGACCAGATAATGCTTGAACCGCATATTGAAAGAATAGTGTATGGGGCACATGGTGGAGAACAAAATCGGGATCTCTGCTTTCGGTGAAAAAACTGAACCATTCATCCGGCACAGCTGGCTGAATTCGGCGCAACGGATGAGCGTGATGATCAACAATGGGAATGTCAGAGAGATCAAATTCCATTGACATACTTCACTCCATCGAATAATATCAGATCCTTGTTAAAAAATATAGAAGTGGTGCTTTAACTCAAAGTTCACGTCCTCAGCTGCAAATGCACTAACCTCTGAGCGTTTCACTGCCACGTAGGATTGTAATAAAAGCGATCCAAGAGCTTCCATCAGCACTTCGTCTTTCTCAAGATTATCCACAGCTTCAGCCAGAGAAGTCGGTAACGGTCGTATATGACGTCGTTCCAGTTCCTCCTCACTCATGTCACACGGGTCAACCAACAATGGCTCACCTGGGTCAAGCTGGCGATTCAGTCCATCTAGGCCGGCAGCAATAACTCCGCCTAGAGCCAGGTAGGGATTATTGCTGGGATCGGATGCTTTGAGCTCAAAGTTAGTCGAATTAACCTCCTGACCCCAAAACGGCGAAGCAACTCTCACCGCTGCTTCTCGATTATCCGGACCCCACCCCGCAAAGGCGCCGGCCCACATATGAGGCTTGATGCGGCGGTAGCTATTAAAACTGGGACAAGTGAGAGCAATCAAGGCTGGCAAGTGGTCCAGGATACCAGCCATGAAGTGATATCCAAGTTTGCTTATATGATATTGATTATGCTCACTCCACATCAGGTTAGTTTTCCCGTCAGGATCCCACAAGCTGCAATGGATATGGCATCCGTTGCCAGGCAGATTGGGAAACGGCTTAGGCGCGAAAGAAGCAAAGAAACCGTGGTTCCAGGCTACGCTGCGCACGGTTTCTCGATAGAAAATCTGTAAGTCGGCGGCAGTTAGGGCATCAGCACGGGTGATTGTGATTTCGTGTTGACCAGGACCATATTCTGGGTGATATAGGTCTACCTGGATGCCCATACTCTCAAATGCAGCAACCATATCGTCAATGACAAACCTCATATCGTGCATCCCCACGCTACTGAAACATAAAGCTTCGTCTGCAGGTATCATCTGCCCGTCTTGTTCCCGGCATAAAATAAATTCGTTTTCCATCGCCGTCTGGATTGTGAAGCCCTGTTGAGTTGCCCGAGCGATCATCCGCTTCAGAAAGCTGCGCGGGCAGGCCTCCCATGCTTTTCCATCCAGGGTGAGCAGGTCAGAGAGCATCGCTGCAGAGGAAGGTGCATAAGGCAGAATCCTAAAAGTGTCAGGGTCTGGCATAATGCGCACCTCGCCAACTGGGCCCATCCCCTCGAATGGCACTAAATGGTCAAGCATATTGAAGGCCTGCATTGCCACGGTCAGCCCAATGCCACCTTTCAGGCGTCTTTCCAGGCCATCTATGTGGGTCAATTTACCGCGGATAACCCCTCCATTATCACAGTATAAGAAACGAATCAACCGTAGGCCAGCAGTGTGGGCAGCTTGAACGACTTCTTCTGAGTTCATAATCCACTTTCCTTTTCTACTTCTATTTTGTTTTCAGTTTGAATTGCAATATTTGATCTCGATGGGAGGCGATTTCTGTGATGAACCCTGCTAATAAAGCCGTCCTCTGCACAATACTATCCGTATCTAAATATTCATCTGGGCTGTGGTCCAGACCGCCAATAGGCCCTAGCCCATCCAGAGTAGGTATACCTATCTCGCTTACATAATTCCCATCTGATGTGCCTCCAGTCTGGACATCCTGAAAACTTAATCCAAGCTGCTTTCCAACTGCTTGAATCAGGTCAACCATATAGGCACTGGCTGCATTTCTTTCCATGGGGTTCTTTTCAATACCACCTGTTATCTCGGTGTGTGTGCCAGGGATATGTGATTGGCTGGCAATCTGGTGGAATGCCCGGTCAAGTGCCAGACCATCTGCAACGGTCACGAAGCGAACATCGAATTCAGCCCATGCTTTATCGGGCACTACATTCGGTCGAATTCCGCCACCCACTAAACCAACATTCACGGTTGTGCCTGGCTGCCCACCATTTAACGCAGACAGCGCCTGGATGCAATGTGTCAACTCTACAATGGCATTCGCGCCTTTTTCAATCTCGACACCCGCGTGGGCCTGACGTCCGTGCACTTGGATCCGGTAAGTACCATCCCCCTTCCGGGCGCTTACGATGTCCCCGTTCATCCTAGCTGATTCGAGCACCAGCGCAGCATCCGCTAGAGCAGCTATTGGTTGATATAGCGGGTGGGAAGCAGGTGAGCCAATTTCCTCATCTGTATTGAGGAAAAAATCGATTTGGGCAAAATCTTTAAATCCAACCTGTTGAAGCGCCCTAATTGCGTATAACCCAGTTAACAAGCCTGCTTTCATATCGCAAACTCCTGGGCCGAGGATATGGCGATTTTCAAAACGCATCGGCCTTGAAGCGGCAGTACCATTGGGGTATACTGTGTCAAGGTGGCCCATCAATAAGATTCGGGCTTTTCCTTTGCCGTGGTAAGTTGCCAGGCAGCAATCACCGTATTGCGCTAATGGATATTCGGTCAGCTCAAAACCGGCATGTTGTAAATATCTCCGAAATAACCGACCTACTTGATCCACGCCCGATTTGTTAGAGGTCCCACAATCCACATTGACTAGCGCGCCTAAATTGTCAAGATACTCTGGCAGATGGTCCTCTATCCAGGATTTAATCAATAGTAGTTGCGTCATGCATTAATCCTGTCCTCCCAAAGGATACTATTCAAATATAGAATTTAATGTCGCTTCTATGGCGCTCAATTATAGCGGTCTGCAATTTATATCGTAGCGTGAGATCAGGTTTTTATTTCTTCCATGTCCGTTCGTCGATAATGTTCAGCTGAATATTCTAAAGCTTGGGAAAGATCAGCGATCAAGTCATCAGGGTCTTCAATCCCAACGGAGTAACGGATCAGACTTTCCGGAATACCCATTGCTGCCCGCTGTTCTGGTGTAACCTCGACATGGCTGGTCGTCCTGGGAGGTCCGGCAACAGTCTCAACGGCTCCCAGATTTGCGGCCATATGGGCGTAGCGTAAGCGGGGTAAGAATGACCGAACGGCATCAAAATCTGCATCCAGGAAAAAGCTGAGGACTCCGCCAAAACCCCGCATCTGTTTTTTAGCTATGTCATGATTTATGTGTGATTCCAGTCCTGGGTAAAAGACATCTTTTACAAAAGGGTGGCTTTTCAGGAAACGAGCGATCTTCAAAGCGCTTTCATTTTGCCGTTGAACGCGGAGATGCAAGGTTTTCATGCCACGGAGCAATAAATAGGCCGACATTGGATGGAGTGTAGCCCCCGTAATCTCACGAAAACCAAAAATCCGCTCGACAAGCTCCTTAGAGCCGCAAACAATACCACCCAATGCGTCCGCGTGTCCACCCAGGAATTTGGTTGCACTATGTACTACCAGATCTGCGCCTAATTCCAGGGGATTGGTATTGATGGGAGTAGCAAAGGTGTTGTCGATAACGACAATAGCGCCCGCTTGACGACCAGCATTGGCTAAACGTGCGATGTCGATGACTTTCAAGGTGGGGTTTGTCGGAGTTTCCAGATACAGAACTTTACATCCTTTGGCAATTTCTTCCTCTAGGGCTTTATGATCCGTGGTGTCGCATAGGGTAACTTCAATCTGAAAACGTGGTAAGAAGTCGAGGAATATTTTATTCGTCCCCCCATAGGTATCTTTAACTGAAACAACCCGCTCGCCGGGAGACAGCAGCGTATATAGCGTATTACTGATGGCTGCCATACCGGTAGAGAAGCTAGTAGCAGCTTCTGCGCCTTCCAATTGGCGCAGTTTTTCTTCAAATACGTCTACTGTGGGGTTGGTATTCCTACTGTAGATATAGCCGGATTCCTCCCCTAAAGCAACATTGTACCAATCATCAAGGTCTTTGTAGCCAAAGGAAACGCTATGCACAACCGGCACTTGAGTAGACCCCTGCCAGCCATCCTTGCTTTCCTCGCCAGCCCAAACGGCTAAGGTAGCTGGATTGGGTTGTCGATTTTTCGATTGTTTATCTGTCATGTTTACTATGCCTCAAAATCTGGCTTTCTTATTTTACTTCGGGCGATCGGTAATCCCAATTGTTTTTGTCGAGATCAGTGAGAATTCCGACTACGGTATCAACCAGGATCTCGCGCATCTTTTTACCTTTTTCCAGGGTAGCTTTGGTAGGATCACCGGAAGCACCAACGTTGGTTAGCTCATTGAAAGTCCATTTTACATCCACATGGGGGGGAAGGTGAGGCACCACACCCATAGCCTTGGAAGGTTCGCACAACTCAGGGAACAATGCCATGCATATGGACGTCTCCCCCTCACCAGCGTGACCAAGCCCGTTCCAAACTTCAAAGAAATCAGGGGGCAGCACGTCGCCAACCATCTTCCACCAGGCATCCAGTGAAACGATCTTAAAGTCTGAATGGGCTACTTTGGCCGTACGAGCAGCGACTTCAATAGGAGCAATATTCCCGTCGTGCCCATTCATGATGAAAACCTTGCGGATACCTTCGCGATAGACCGATTCGAGAATATCACGGATGATCGCTGTTTCGGTATCAAACTGGAGAGAAACTGTAAACGAAAAGGATTTATAGTGTTCGCTCATACCGTAGTTCAATGGAGGAAGGACAACCGTATTTGGGAGGCGGGCGGCGATATCTAAGGCCACCAGGTAGGCTGTCAATGCATCGGTGCCGAAGGGAAGATGCCATCCGTGGTTCTCTAGAGAGCCTAAAGGCAGGATTACTTTTTCAAAGGGTTTGGTTTTCCAATCCGACCCATTCAAATGCTGCACTTCAAGGATGTTTTTATTCATGCTATTTTTCCTTTTTCCTAATGTCTTCCAGAACCTCCAAGGAGGTTCTGGAAGACGAGGTATATTTCTATCTTAAATTAGTGAGTTCTTTTTATGGTGCTGGGATTTTCTCTGGAACAACTTCGGCGCCCAGGGTCAGCTTCTGATCTTTAACCAGAATTATAGTGACACCTTTTTGAGGCACACCGCTGCCAGGGAGATAGGTGAGCTTGCCGGTTATACCAGGGAAATCCTTGGTGGCAGCTAAGGCGTCGTGGATAGCCTTTAGATCAGTGGATTTGGCACGACTGATCGAATCAGCGATAAGTTTCATCGTGTCATATCCCAGAGCGGCAAAGGCGTTTTCCGGTGCATTTCCGTATTCAGCTGTATAGTCGCTAATGAACTTCTTGATGGGGTCTGTTCCTAGGACTGGATCCATCAAAGAGTGGGTCGTAAAGTATACATTAGTAGCCCCTTTACCAGGGATCTGGACTAGGAGTGGAGTGTCGTACCCATCGCCACCCATGATGGCTTTATCGATACCGGAGTCACGGAACTGTTTAACAATCGTGCCAATATCATCCGGTTGAGCAGCAATGTAGAGGAAATCAGGTGGGGTTGAAGCAGCCTTTACCTTAG